>NZ_BJKN01000002.1:399118-699118 GCF_006538365.1 Moorella sp. E308F
ATGCTTCCCTACCGTGGGAACCACGGGACGTTACGCCTGTGGAGCTGACCCGTTGGGGTTACGATGAAGCAGGAAACCCTACCGAAGCCCCTCCCTAACCCGGAGGGGTTAGGGAGGGGTAGTTCACACAGTCGGCCCTTGAAACCGTAGACCAGGCTGTATCCCAGGGCGTGATCAGCCAGGAAAGGGCGGACCAAATCAAGAAGAACATCGAGGATGGTAACTGGAACGGCCCCGGCCTTTTCCTGGGACCGCGCTTCGGCGGGAAACCCGGCGGCAGGATGCCTTTCGGCGGCCCGGCGTCAATCGCTTCCGTCCTGGGCATGAGCCCGGCAGACCTCGCTAACGAACTCAAGAGCGGCAAGACCCTTGCGGACATAGCGCAGGAAAAGGGCATGACGCTCGACCAGCTCAAAGAGAAGCTGGTGGCCCAGGAAAAGCAAACCCTGGACCAGAAAGTGGCCCAGAGCCAGATGACCCAGGATGCCGAAAATAAAATCCTTTCCCGACTGGAGCAGATGGATTTGAACCGCATTGGCAAATTCGGCGGCTATTCGGGGAAGGTTCGTCCGGCGCCGCCGACGCCTTCCGTCCAGCAATAACATAATTATTTAAAGCAACGTAGAGAAAGCCCCGGCTCCTCGTTTAAGAGGGTGCCGGGGCTTTTCGTGACCCGGTCGCGCCAGCCTCAGCTTGCGGGCGTCCCGGCCGTTACGCCGCCGCCCTGAAACGCGCCCGGCTGGTCCTGAGGAGAAGGCTGCCGCGGTATCTGACCAGAACCGCCCGGTAGCAACGGTTGCCCCTGCCCGCCTGCCAGCGGCGTCTGGCCCGTCCCGCCGGCCGCTACAGGCTGGCCCTGCGGCGGTAGCGTACCCTGGCCCGGAGTCTGGCCCTGGCCGGCCTGTCGTTGCTGTTGTCGCTGCTGCTGCGCCTCTTCCGCCCCGAGCATGGCCGGGTCGAAGAAGGGGTCGTAGCTACCGGAGCCGCCAGCAACCCGGTTTTGCCATTCGGGGGGATTAAGCGAATAAAGTACAACCGTCGCCTCGAGGTCCACCACGTCGCCCGCCGCTTTAATGGTCACGGGTTTTATCTCCGCTGGCGTGCCAGAAGTCTCTATGCCGTTCAACACGTTGTAAACGGCCGGGAAAGGCCCTTTGATCTTTAAAGCGTAGTACCGGGCGTGGAGGTGGCCGCGGTAGAAGCCGTTGTCTTCCCCGGCGTTGGTGAGGCTTATGTCTTTCACCCCGTTCTCGGCGGTGAGGCGGCCTACGAGGTCGAAAAACGCGCCGCCGTCGACGGACGCGGCGTAGCTTGTCTTTACTTCATCCCATCGCTGCCGTGCGGCGGCCAATTGCGACCGGAGCGATGCCAGAGAAGCCGCCGCGGCCACGTTCTGCTCCATCACCGCTTTCGCCTGGTTGCACGCCGCGCGGGCGGCGTCCAGGCGGTGCATCCCCTGGACGAATGTCGCCCCGGCCGCCGCCGCGCCTATGATCAAAACAGCCGCTGCGCGGGCCGCTGGCTTCCGCAGATCCGGTAAATGTAAGGATAACCTTCGCATGTTTAAACCCACCACCAGAACAGCCGCCCCGCTATGCCCGGCCACACCGCCGCGGCGACGCTCCCGGCGGCTAAGAAGGGCACGAAGGGAACTGCTTTTTTCATGTTTTGACTATCTTTGACTAAAAGGGCAACGCCGTAGAGGCCGCCCATGACCACCGCGATAAAAACGGCCGCGAGCGTTTGCTCCGGTCCCAACGCCAGGGCGATCAACGCCCCGACGGGCGCGTCGCCCCCGCCCATGAGGCCGCGCCAGGATAAAAAGGCCATAACGGCGAAGACGGCGGCAGCCGCGGCCATGTCGCCGGGGATTTCGCCGCCGCGCCCGTCGGCCAGCTTTAAGGCCACCCCGGCAACGGCCGCGCCGGCGAGGGGCGCGTAGGGAACGGTCATCTCTTTGAGGTCGGTGACCGTCACGACTATCAGGGCCGCCGCGAAGACCGCGAGCCGGAAGAAGTCAAGCGTCAGCCCGTAGCGGGCGAAGAGGGCGGCGAAGACCGCACCCGTCGCTGCCTCGACGGTGGGGTACTGCGGGGAGATGCGGCCCCGGCAATAGCTGCACCGCCCCCGCAATGCGATGTAGCTGAAAATGGGGACCAGGTCTAACGCGGCCAACCTGTGCCCGCACGCCGGGCAACGGGACGGCGGCCAGAGGACGGATTCGCCGGAAAGCGAGCGCAGGGCGACGACGTTTAAGAAACTGCCGATGATTGTTCCGGCCAAAAAGGCCGTTGTCAAAACGAAATTCGGCATGACTGAGCATCCCTTTCCTGGTATTTTTTTAACCTCGAGGTTGGAGAACCGTCAGATTTTGGTATACTCCGCCAACCGTCTTTTATCCACCACTTTTTCCCTGGCGTCTTCCTCGCTTACCATCCCGCGCCGGATGAGCTCCGAGAGAGATTTGTCCATCAACACCATCCCCTCGTCGCGCCCAGTCTGGATCGCTGTGGGTATCTGGTGCGGCTTGCCCTCGCGGATGAGGTTCCGCACGGCCGGGGTGACGACCAGGATCTCCATGGCCGGCACGCGCCCGCCAGCCTTTTTGCGCACCAATTGCTGGGAGATGACGCCCTGGAGGGCGTCGGCCAGGTCGAGCCTGGCCATGGCTTGCTGGCCGGGCGGGAACATGCTCACGACGCGCTCCACCGTCTCCGCGGCCGACCCGGTGTGCAGGGTCGACAGCACCAGGTGGCCGGTCTTGGCGGCGTGGAGAGCTATCTCCACGGTCTCCAGGTCGCGCATCTCGCCCACCAGTATTACGTCCGGGTCTTCACGCAGGGCCGCCCGCAAGCCGTCCGCGAACGATATGACGTCGCGGCCCAATTCCCGCTGGTTGACTATGCTCTTGCCGTGGGGGTAGGTATATTCAATAGGGTCCTCCAGGGTCACGATGTGCTTGCGGTAGTGCCGGTTGATAAAGTCGACCATAGAGGCCAGGGTCGTCGATTTGCCCGAGCCGGTCGGTCCGGTGACGAGGACCATGCCGTAAGGCAGCTTGGCGAATCTTTCAATAGTCGCGACGACGCCCGGTAGCATGCCGAAGAGCTCTTGCATCGACGGTATCCTGGCGGGCAAGACGCGGCACGCTAGTGCCGGGGCGCCGTTGTTGAAATAGGCGTTCACGCGGAAGCGGTCGCCGGATTCGATATGGTAGGCGAAGTCAGCGTTCTTCCGCATTAGGAATTCGTCATAGCTTACGCCGACGGCCGCCAGCATCGCCCGCGCCACCGCCTCGACGTCCCCGGTGTCCAGCGGCCCGTCCAGGCCGGGGTGATCTACAGCCAGCCTGTCGCCCCCGGGCAGCTCGTCCAGCCTGTAGATCTCCCCGTCCACGCGGTATGCCGGAGGGGCACCGTGGACGATATGCACGTCGGACGCGCTGCGTTCGACGGCGAAAGCGAGCAAGGCGTCGACAACTTTAGTGTTCACCGGTGCCGCCCCCCGTCCCCCGGCCGCCCGGAACGGCTTCCGCTTCTTTGAAGACATGGTATGCCCGCTTGACCGCGGCGACGTAGTTTTGAGTCTCAGGATAAGGCGGCACTCCATTATACCGCTCCACCACTCCGGGCCCGGCGTTATAAGCTACCAAGGCCAATTCGACGTCTCCACCGTAAGCGTCGAGCAATTCCCGCAGGTACCGCGCGCCGCCGTCGATGTTCTGGGCCGGGTCGAAGGGGTCGGAGACGCCGTGAGATTTCGCCGTTTCCGCCATCAGCTGCATAATTCCAATGGCCCCCTTCGGCGACACGGCTTTCGCGTTGAAACCGCTTTCAACCCACGCCACGGCACGGAGAAAGTCCGGATCGACACCGTATCTCTTCCCTGCCTTTTCAAACAGAGTGTCCATGCTGGCGGACGAGTGCGCGGCCGTCGTCATATTGCTTCCTCTCAGCGGCGATGATTCAGGAACGCCCGGGCGTTCTTGGCGGCCCTGCCTAGCCGCTTCTGCCTCTTTGAGTCTAGTGGCGAAAGCTTTCCTTTCGGCCTCCACGCGGGCCGCATCTGCGGTGAACGGCGACTTTTCCGGGAAATACGCCGCCACAACGTCGAAAGGCAAACCGCCCCGCATCCCCCGCACCCGCACCGTGCCTGCCGTCGCCATCCCGACAGGCGTCCCAGCCCGCAAGCGGTCGCCGGCCGCGGCCAGGGGCGATATGCCGGAATACGTTATCTCCACCTTGCCGCCGCTCGCCACGGTCACGCTGTCTTCCGCAACGGCGGCCACCACACCGTCCAGGATGCTCGACACGGGCGTGCCCGGCGCGACCGCGATCTCAGCGTAGTCATGGTAG
Organism: Moorella sp. E308F; assembly: GCF_006538365.1. NCBI lineage: Bacteria > Bacillati > Bacillota > Clostridia > Neomoorellales > Neomoorellaceae > Neomoorella > Moorella sp. E308F. The sequence goes on from NZ_BJKN01000002.1 coordinate 403,474, forward strand.
ACGCCGCCGCTGAAGCCGTAATCGGCGGCCACGCTCCCGCCGCTCGCCGGGAACACGGGCGTCGATTTTGCGGGTGCCGCCGCGGCTGGCGGTGGGGGTAACGGCGGTACGCCCGGGATGTGCCCGACCGCCGGGGGCATCTTCATACCTGTCCCTGCTGCGGTTACGGCGATTGCCGTTTGTCCGACCGCTGTGGCGAGGAGTGCCGCGGCAGCAATCCTGTGGAACCGCAAATAAAACCACCCTTTCCGTATTTATTTGCCAAAAAAAAGCTGGGCGGACCAAATCGATAAGGTCGCCCGGCCTCAAATTTCTACCTATTCGCTTTCAGCTTCGCCGAAATCCTGAAAGAGTAAAATACCCCATTATACGACGCATCTTCGACCTTCACGCTCTCAACATAGGGTAGTTGCGACAGGTTGTCCTCTAGAATCCCTATCAACCTCAAATCCTCCGCCTTCCCGCTCAACCGCATTACCGCGGGCATATAAAGAGCCTTTACGTTCTGGGCGAGCGTGCTCTTCCCCGCCGTAGACGGAGCGTTATTACCCCTTGCTGCCTGACCACTACCCGTACCAGTCTTGCCTGCCGGTTCGCTGCCGCTCCCCACCGGCTGTCCGGCATTCATTCCCCCCATCGGGGCGGCGGGTTGGGCCGCTGCGGGCGTCGCGGTCGTCCTGGCTGCGTTAGCCGCGGCCGCGCCGTTCCCTGCGGCTGGTTGCGCTGGTGCCACGCTCTTCTGATCCGTCGGGATCGGCTGCCCTGCCCTCAAGGGCGTCCCGGCAACAGGCTGCCCGGCAGCCTGCCCGGACGTCCCCGCGGCCGCGCCGCCCGCGGGCGGTGCGGGCTGGACGGCCGCTGCCTTGCTACCGGCGGGTGGGGTGGTTGGGCCAGCCGCGGCCACCGTGCCGTCCCCGATCTCCAGATCGTCCAGCATGACGCCCGGCGGCACGGCGTAACGCACGTCGCTGACCATGGCCGTGTAAGGCGTAATCTTATGCTTGCTCACCACGTCGATCCATTCCTGGTATTTGCTGATCTCGCCGCGCAGGGACGCCGCTTCCTGCACGGCCGGGGCGTTCCGGGCGGCGGCCGCGCGGTATTCTTTCGCCTGCACGTCGTAGTAGCGCGCCGCCATGTAGGGCGCCGCGGCGATAACGGCCATCACGATGAGACCGGCTGCGACCAGATCCGGCAGCCGCGGCTTCTTGAATTCCGTCGCCCTCACCCGGCGGTGCCGCTCCGGCAAGAGGTTAATTTGCTCCGGGTCGAAAGGCGCCAGGGCGTAGCCCGCCGAGACGGCGTAGGCCAATTCCTCTCCCTCCAGATCGACCACCGCCGCGTCCGGCGCGTCGAAGGCCCGGCGAAAATAGTCGACGGTCCGCATCCGCTCGGAATCCAGGGCGGCCGAGGCGGGCATCTCCCGGACGAACTCGACCGCCGACCGGCCGCCCACCACGGTGATCCCTTCGGGCCACCGCGCCGCCAGGACCGTCGGCCCGTCCCCCGGATGCGTAAAGCGGAATCCCCGCCAGAGGGCGAAGGGCCGGACGTCGAGGCACGTGTAGACGCCGCTGTTTTCCGTGCAGAAGGCTTCAATCATCTTTTTCGGGACGGCCGCGCAGACGACGGTCATATTTCCGTCGGGGGAAAAGTCGGTGTTTTTATAAACGAATTCGTATTCGGAGGCTTCCACGTCGTAAAACTGCCATTGGATCGCTTCCCCGATCTTTTCGGGCGTTATGTCACTGGGGAGGACGGCGTTTTTGAAGAGGATTTCCGGCCCGCCGAGGCCGGTGGTCACGCTGTGCGCCCAGCGGACGGCGGGCCCGACCGCCCCCGGCTCCACCAGCTTCTGGTTGAAGCTTTCGCCTTTGATGGCCGTCACGTAGGCCCCGACCGCGCCGAAATGGACGCCTACCGCGGTCCTGCTCCGGGCGTCCGCGGCCCGTTTTTTTCGGAATAAGGCCATTTACGACTGCACCCCTTTTCAAAAAAATCATTTCACCGTCTGGTACATCGAAACAATCGGCAGGAAAAGCGAGAGCATGACGACCAGCACCCCGACACCGACGGCGATGGTTATGCCCGCTTCCATGAGGGACGGTATTCGTCCGAGAATCATCTCCGCCTCTTTTTCCAGAAGCCCCGCGGCGTGCTCGACCATCCTGTCCAGGTTCCCCGACCGCTCCCCCACGGCCATCATCTGGCGCTCCACGGGCGGGAGCCACATTGAGCCCTGGAACCCCGCCGATAAGGTATCGCCCTTCTCGACCGCGAGCCTGGCCAGGGCGATTTCCCGCTTGAGCGAAGCGTAAGAGGTGGCTCCGGCCAGGATGTCCAGCGACCGGACAAGGTTCACGCCGGTGCGCAAAAGCGTCGCCAGGGTCCAGAGAATCTGGGAGAGGTTTAAATAGCACACGATCCTGCCGAACACCGGCACGCGGAGCAACAGGGCTTCCACCCGGGCGGAAACGTTTTCGTTCTTCCGCACCGAGCGCCACGCCGCTGCGGCGCCGGCGGCGATGGCGGCCGCACCTGCAGCTATCCACACAAAATGACCGGCGACGGCCATCATAAACCGGGTCAACAGGGGTAGCGGGACGTCGTTCGCCGCCAGGAGAGTGGTGAACTTGGGTACCACGAAAGTAAAAAGCCCGGTGACGACGGCCGCGGCCAGGGAGAGCACGACCAGCGGGTACGCCATGGCTTGCTTCAATTTGCCTTTAAATTCCTGGTCGCGCCTCAGAACGTCGGCCAGCCGCAGCAGGGTTTCTTCCAGCCGGCCGCTCTCTTCGGCCGTCTCGACCATGCTGCAGAACAGGGGGTTGAAGATGTCCGGGTGGCCCTTCAACGAAGACGCGAAAGAAAAGCCCGACCGGACGTTGGCGGCGATGTCGTTAAGGGCGTGCTTCAGCTTCCGGCTGGCCGTCTGCTCTTCGAGCGTCTTGAGGGATTCTAAGAGCGTCATGCCCGCCGAAAGCATAGCCTGCAATTGGCGGCAGAAAAGCTCCAATTCCTTCGGCCCTACCCGGCCGCGGCGGAGCCGAGCCGCGGCGGCGTGCCTGGCCGCCCGGACCGGGGTCACGCTTAAAATAGTGGTCCGGCCCGCCCCCGTCCGCTCGAACAAAAGCTCCGGCACCTCTTTGGCGTTTTCGGCCTCAATGGTGAACGTCTGGCGGCGGTTGTTGACGTAGGCTTCTACGAGGAAGACCATTAAAAATTACCCCCAGTATCAAAAAAAAATACCGCAAAGACTATCAATCCCATCCCGAATATACCACTTTCATCGCATCCTCCACCGTCGTCACCCCGGACGCCACTTTGGCCCGCGCCGTCTCGGCCAGCGGCGTCATGCCTTCCCTCATGGCGGCGTCCCTTATCTCGTCCGCGGCGGCGTTGCGGCGGATGAGCTCGCGGATGGTTCGCGTGACCCGCATGACTTCCGCCACGGCCGTCCGCCCCACGTAGCCCGTATAACCGCACCGGGGGCACCCGATGCCCCGCCACGCCGTCTGCCCGAAGCCTTCCATGAACGCGCCGGCCGGGCTGTCCGGGGGCAAGGAGTATTCCTCGCGGCAGCGGGGGCACACGGTCCGGACGAGCCGCTGGGCGACCACGCAGAGGAGCGACGACGCCACCAGGTATGGCTCCACGCCCATATCTACGAGCCGCACCGGGGCCGAGGCGGCGTCGTTCGTGTGCAGGGTCGAGAGGACCAGGTGGCCGGTGAGGGCCGCCTGGACGGCCACTCGGGCCGTCTCGCTGTCGCGGATCTCGCCCACCAGGATCACGTCCGGGTCCTGTCGCAGGATGGAACGCAGCGCCGCGGCGAAATCGAGGCCGGCCCTGGCGTTGACCGCCACGTGGTTGACGCCCGGCAATTCGTATTCGGGCGGGTCTTCGACCGTGACGATGTTGACCCTGTCCGAAATAAGCTCGTTCAGGGCGGCGTAAAGGCTGGTGGTCTTGCCGGAGCCGGTGGGGCCGGTGACGAGGATCATGCCATAGGGTGCTTTGTACGCTTCCCGAAGCTTCGCGAGGGCATCGCCTTCGTAGCCCAGGGCTTCCAGCCGCGGCGCAGCTTGCGAGCGGTCGAAAATCCTGAGAACCGCTTTCTCGCCGTGGACGGTGGGCAGGATGGACACGCGCAGGTCGGCGTCCCGCGGCTCGACGATCCGTGCCCGCCCATCCTGGGGCAAGCGCCGCTCCGCTATGTTGAGGCCGGACATGACCTTGATCCGCGAGATGACGGATTGGTGCAATTGCTTCGGGTATTCGGCTTTTTTGACCAATACACCGTTGACCCGCAGCCGCACGACGAATTTTCCCCGCCGCGGCTCGATGTGGACGTCGCTGGCCCCCTCGGATAACGCCCCCTCGATTATTTCGCGCACCAGCCTGACGGCCGGCGAATCGCGGATCTCGGCGGCGAACTCGTCCGGGTTCACGTCTTCTTCCTCGGCGGCCACGTTCTCCTGGCCGCCGTACCATTTCTGGATAGCCCGGTCGAGCTCCCTCGCCGTACACACCACCGGTACGACGTTCATGCCCGTAGCGACCCGCAGCGCGTCCGTGGTCCCGACGTCTGTGGGGTCGTCGGTGGCGACGTAGAGGTTGTCCCCCTCGACCTTCACCGGGAACACCCTGTGCTTCCTGGCCAGTTCAGCTGGCAAAACCTGCGCGGGCCGCGTCTCCCCCAGGCGGGCCGCCCTTTCGAGGCCGTAATATTCAGCCACCGCGTCCGCCGCCTCTTCGGGCGAGATCTTTTTCAGCGAGATGAGAGCGTCAAGCAGGCTTATCTTAGCATTGCGCCGGGCGGATTCGGCCTCGCGGATGTCGTCGGGGGTTATGAGGTTTTTGGACAGGAGGAGGTCGATAACGCCGTCGTGCATAAAAGTTTCGCCCCTTGTGTGGTTTTGGGTTGCTTAAAAAAAGCAGGCAGAAAAACTGCCTGCTTGATTTGGTCTGTAAATCTGTGTAGTGTTATTTTATTATTGTGGCTTTAACCCTGTTGTCAATGTATATCCTCCAGGGTTACCACCATTGCAACAGCAGATTTGTATAAATAGGCGCCTGTGCCTATTCCATAGTATTATTCGGTTCATTTTCGCTTATATTGCTTCCAGAAAATATCACATTACATTTAGCCGCAACTATTAGTTGCAGGGCACATTAAAGTTAGTGCTAAAACTATTAGTAATACTTTTCCAGTAAGTATAAACCCCATTGGAATATAAATAAGAATCATAACTATAGTCAATGCAAAGCTTTCCATTTGCATCGCGCAAAGTATATGCAGTTACTATAGTGCCACTTGTAAAAGCTAGCTGATACTTACGAACGCCATCCTGATAAATCCTAAGATATTTAGTCGCTGGCAATACGTTATTTCCTTCCAGCCTAAGTTCATAACATCCCAAATAAACCGAAACCTGATGAGATGGTGTTAACCCTGTTGTTAGCGTATATCCCGCCGGGTTACCACTGTTATAGTAGACTTGTATATAGTATGTGCCTGCCGCTAGGTCAGACATGATAGGTGCGGATTTGGAGACTCCCGAGCTTGTAATGTAATTGCCGTTACTGTTATATAAAGACAGTTCTGCATAAGCACTATCGCTATTGTAGTTTATCTCCAACCTACCGTCAACCGGAATGGTTATCTTATACCAGTCGTAGCTATCTCTATACCCTGATGATGGGTCAGTATATCCTATATACCCTTCGACAGTCTGCCCTATGGTAATCTCTTGGGCTTGGTTCATACTATCATTTGGTTCGACTTCGCTTATGTTACTTGCCAAAAATACCACATCGCATTCAGCTGACAAATTACCGACACTTGCTCTGACCTTTGCTGTTCCCGCAGTTGAAGAAGACAGCACGGTTTTAGCTGTGCCGTTTTGATCCGTTGTCGCTTCCTGCGGGTTTATCACCCCCAGGGTCGTTTCAAAACGCACCGTTACACCGCTCACCGCTTGCCCGCTGCTGTCTTCAACTGTTGCGGTTAAAGTGACCGCCGTCGCACCGTCCGCCGGGGCACTAGCTTTATCAGACATAAGGACTATGGAAGCAGGAACAAAAGCGGTATCTCCCTGTGCGGGTGCTTCACCGCTGGAAGGTATCAAATCACCTTGGGTAAGCCCTAAAGCGGCGAGGTCAACCTTTCCCTTCACCACTTCTCTATTTCCCGTGACGTAGATGTCGTCGTCCGTCCCGATTACCCCGTCCCTACCGGCGGAGAGAAGGATGAAACCCACGGCCTGCGGAACGGAAGCCCTGGCCGAACTGCCGGGGAGAGCGGCGAGGAGCAGAAACAAAAGAACGAAATAAGCGACCGTTTTAAGATACCGTTTGTGAAACATGATGCATTTCGCCTCCTATCTGTGAACCTTCCAAACAAAAAAGTCCTCACACGGGCTTTATGGGGACGTCACCACTTGAGCGTAATAGTATGGCCGCCCCCACGGGTCGACGATACCGCTGGAATCGCCCGTCCATTTGACGCCGTGCCTCTGCATCACCGCCGCGATGGAATTCGGGACGGCCGTGTCGTTGCTGTTGGTCGGGTAATGCCCCTGCCCTTCGTCGGCCACATAGGCCTGCACTATTGTAGACATGGTGCTGATGTCTTGGGCGGCCCTCGCCTGGCGCGCCCGCTCGGTGTAGCTCATGAAGCGAGGCAAGAGGACCACAGCCAGAACGGCGATTATAGCCACGACGACCAGCAATTCGGTCATGGTGAAGCCGCGAAATGCGCGGCGTTTTTTTAACATTGCATTCTCCCTCCACGTTCGGCAGATTAATTTATTTAAAAGGCCAGGGTTTAGCCCTGGCCTTTTAATAATGCGGGGTCACGCCTTCAACCCCCAGCGATTACTGGGCCGCGTAGGAAACGGCGGCCGTGGGCGGGGTGGCGGTCAGATCCGGGAACGCCGTGGTGTCGGCAGCCCCGATGCTGGGTTGCAGGTTATCGGTGGTCACTACGTCGTCCGCAGTGCCGATATTACCATCGAGGCCGGGCGACACGATGATGTAGCGGGTGACGTTGGTGGTGGTATCAATGGTCCGGTCATAGTAGTAGGGGTTGCCCCAGGGATCCTTGATACCCTTGTCGTCACCCGTCCAGGCGATGCCGTTGTTCTGCATCACGGTGGCGACGCTACTGTTGTCAGGGTACAAGCCGTTGCCCTGATCCGCGGCGTACACTTCGACGATGGTCTTCATGGAGCCGAGGTCGGCCAGAGCCCGGGCTTGACGTGCCCTCTCGGTGTAGCCGAGGAGCTTGGGCATGAGCACCGCGGCAAGGATGGCGATGATGGCGACTACCACCAGAAGCTCTACCAGGGTAAACCCTTTGCCCTTCTTGCGCATCTTGTTAAAAAGCTTGAACATGGAATTCCTCCTCGTCTTCTTAGTCTTATTTCAATCCCTGCCCCTCCAAATACCGGGGCATTTTTGCCGGGGCGCATAGCCCCGCTCCCGCATCACGTTAAAACTTTAAGTGCTACTTGCTATGTCTTTTTCCGGCGTGACCCCCGACCGCTAATTCAGGCCTCCTTTCCCGTTTTAGTCGTTTAACCTCCCGCGACGCCCGGCGCCGGGGCCGCCCTCCGGGTATATTCGCCGGCGCAAAATAAAAACCGCACCGTCCTCCGGCGCCGATGCCGCTGGAGGAAATCGGTGCGGTTTTCCCGCCCCCACAAAGGATATTTCTTTTACAATACACTCAACTCAAGTTTGATTTTAGGAGATATTAGCAAGGATGTCAATAGTTTTATTTATCCCATTAATTTCCTTCTCAAAGGCTATACTTCCGCCGCTTCATCGATCGGCCGCCGCAGAGCCGTCCCGTAGCTCGGCCCGGCGGACGGCGAAGCGGACCTTCAAGCCGTGCTTTTCGGCCACCGCCACGAGCCGCTTCCCTGCGGCCGCTGCGTCCCGGCACCCGGCGAGCGTCACCGCAGCCGACCGCCCGGACCACTCGATTCTGTCGGACGCACGGAGTGCCGCCTGCATCTCGTCACGGCATTCCGGGGGTACGGTCGCGTCGAATTCCAAGATGAACGTCGCGTCGTCCGGCGTGTCGCCGCTGTAGCCGCCCTCAGCCAGCAGCCCGGCCAGCGTGCCGCCCACCCTGGCCATAAAGGTGTCCGCCTCGTTCGGCCGCACCAGAAATTCGACGCTGGCCGGACCGCCGTCCGGGCCTGCCGCCACGTTGCAGAACGGCCATGCCCGTAGCAAAGCGGCCAGCCTCCCGTCGTCGAGCCACCTGGCCGGGAAAACGTAGGTCACGTTGAAATGCTTGACGCTCCCCTGAGACCGCACGGCGTTTACCCGAGAAACGCCCGGCAGCCGCAGGAGCGAGGCGAAGATGCACTCTTCCTTCACTCGCTTGTACCCGCCTTTCTTTTTGATTTTTTTATAGATCCGCTGCGGGAAGACCCGCCTAGTTCAGGGGGTAGAAGAATTTCAGATCAAATTAACTCTTAATTTAACTCTTAATAGAGCTTTAAAAACCGCCAGAATAGATCTGCGTCCCCAGCACGACATTCCGCTTTAGCACGGTCGATTATATCGGTTGCCGCCAGCTTCGCGAGCGCCCGTTCCAGGGGGAAAGCACCGTCAACCGAGCCGGAATGCAAAATAGCGGCCATCCTGGTGACATCACCGGCCAGGAGCACGTCTTTCAGCGGCGGCACGGCGGGCAAAACGCCAGCGGCCACTACCCGACCGCCGTCGGCGCCGCAGATGGCTTTTTGAACGACCACCCCGTGTAATACCGCTGCGAGGCGGCACACAGGACCGCCGCTCTCCTGTGCCGGGATCAGCCTGGCCACTCGCGCCACCGTTTCTTCGGCCGAGGCCGCCCGCACGGCACACACCGTCAGCCTGCCTGTCTCGGCGGCTACTACCACCGCGTCGGCCGTCCCGGCGTCCGGCACGTCCCCGGCGACTATAACGTCCGCGTCGCTGTACAAGGCGGACTTTACGCCGTTTTCGAAGTTATCCACGTCCTCACCGACCTCGCGCTGGTTGACGACGCCGCGGGCATGGCGGTGCAAATAGCGGATAGGATTCTCAACTGTAATCACGTGCCGCGGCGATGTGCGGTTGATAAAATCGACCATGGCGGCTAAAGTGGCCGCCTTGCCGCTTCCGGTCGGACCGCCCACCAGGATCAGCCCTTCCCCGGTCGCGAGCATCCGCTCCACCGCTTCCTTCACTTCCGGCAGATGGCGGAACACGTCTTCCAACGAAGGCACGCTCCGGCCCAGGGCACGGCACACCACGGCCGGGTTGCCCCGCTGCCGGAAGACGCTTACGAGGAACCTTGTCATCCCCGGCAGCGATTTAACGAAGCGAACGGTTCCCGTCTGTTCGAACCGCTCGCGGAGCTCCGGTCGGGCGAAAAGCTCGGCAGCCACCCGCCTCGCTATAGCTGGGGTTACGACCATTTCCCAAAACGAATTGGTAGCAATGAAGTCGGCGGCCTGTTGTCCTCTGTCGTCTCCCGGGACGGCGAGATCTCTGATTGGGCACAGATCACCGTCCACCCTTAAGAGCGGTGGGGCGCCGACCGTGATATGAATGGACGTGGCGCCGATCCCAGCGGCGAACCGTAGCAATGCTTCCACAGGTTGGCATCCGCTGGCGGCGGGGTCAAGAGTTTGGTTGTTAAGGTTAGATGAGTTCACGACGCAATTCGCACCCCCTGAAATTGGGTTTTCAAAAGAACGGGCTGGAAGCACAACAGGTTAACCTAATCTATGAACCTGTCAACTTCTTCAATGTGGCACCCAAACTTAATGTCGTAGGTAGCGTCAAACATCGCTTCGTGCCACGACAGCCGCCGTGTGGACGGGTGCGGCCAGGACGTTGAAATCGACGGCTGTGTTCTGCTCAAGGACGACGCTTCCCCGCAGGGAACCGCCGTTGACCGTCCCCGCCACCAGGGCGCCGTACCGGAGCGACCAGTAGGCGTTTCCCCCACCCGTGCCGCCCCACCCGGCGTCGCCGCCCGCGATGGCCATGGCGACGGACGTGCCGGAGGCGTTTTTCAGATTAATGTCCTGGCCCGCTATCAGGGAAAGGTTTTCGGCCGTCAGAGAGCCAGCGACACGGATGCTCCCGGCGGCCGCTATGGTCGCCCGGGCAGCCGTCGCGCCGCCCGGGACGGTCGCGTCGCCCTCGACGAAATAGACCCCGGCCAATTGGACCATCTCGCCGACGGTGAAGGTTTTGTCGCCGGGGAAATAGTGCTGGAGCCCCGTGGCCGCCTCAAGGCTTTGGGCGGTGCATCGGGCCAGGCTGACCACCCGGACGACATCCTCAATTCCGGGGAAAGGCAGCGGCGGCCGCCAGTATGGCACGGCCGACCCCGTGGCCGCCCCGGGGCTGACGCCGCCCGTGGCGTAGACGTCGCCGTGAATGCTCCCGGGCTTCTGTGCCGTTATGTCACCGTCGGCGTACACCGCCCGCCGTTCTCCGGGCAGCCCTACGGCGGCGCTACCGCCCACGGAAAAACTGCTGTCGACCAATATGTCCGATTTTACGAGAGCGGCCCCTCCCAGGCTCAAAGGCCTCCCGGCGGCCAATTGCTTGACGCCGCCGCCGTAACAGGCCACCAGAGGCGTCTGCCCCAGCTTCACTACCACCCGCACGGTGACCCGGGCGTTCCCGCAGCGGCCGGTGGACGTGACCACCGCCATCTGCGTGCCGTCGGGGGCGGCGAAATGCTCGATGGTAACGCTCTCCACCGCCGACGTGGCGTCGACCGGGCCTACGGCGACGCTCCCGTCCGACCAGAGCGGGTCGGACCGCAGGAAAACCTTCACCCGCTCGAACCCGGTGTCCGCCGCGCACCGCGCCTGGGCGACCGTCCGGTCGTTCGCCGCCGACCTCGCCGATTGGGCGGCCAGGGCGGCCGCCGCCATCCCTGTAAAAAGCACGCCGGCGGCTATGACGAGGAGGGCCAGCGCGGCGAACCCCCGGCCCCGGCCGCCGTTCAGCCGCCGCTGCACACGTAAACGCATATCCGCGTCTTCCCTCCCCCGGCCGCGGTGAACTCGGCGGTCGCCAGGCTACCGCCCGTCACGGTGACAACAGAAAAATCCGCCCCGGTTATCCCGGCCGCCACCACGCGGGCGCCGGAGCCGTCGTCCCGCGTGAGCCCGCCGTTGGCGAGGGCGTAGACAACCGTCCCGCCGCCCGACGTCGTCACGACCAGCGTCCCTGGCCCGGCGGCGGCCGCGCTGGCCGCCCGGTAGAGGTCGTGGGATACCCACGCCGCGGCCGCCCGCAGCGTGTTTGCGGCTTCGGCTTCTCTGCGAATTTTCGCCGCGATTGCCCACGCCCGCCAAGAGATGTCCATGGCGGCGGCAAACGTTAAAAACACCAGCCCGGCGGCCACCACGAATTCCGCCAGCGTGAACCCGCGGCGGCCGCAGCGAAAAAGATCGCCCGCCCACCGCATCAGAGGTCTGCCGTCCTTTCAAACACCAAAACCTGGGCCGCCGCGCCAGGAGCCGGGCACGTGACGCGCACCGTGACCCGCTTGGTGTAGGCGTCAACCTGCTCCACCGTCACGGACCGCTTGAAGCCGGGGTAGCCCGGCACGTCCGCTTCCGGCTCGGACGATATCTGGTCGAAAGGCACAGGCTTCAATTGCTCGACTTTTTCTTGGGCCAGGCACACGGCCCGGAAGCTGTCGCCCGCCGCCCTCTGCCCCCGGACGGCCCCGGCCATGACGCCCCCGAGGACGACCGCCGCCACCGCGAGGACGGCGGCTATGATGACGGCCTCTACCAGGGTGAAGCCTTTTGCCGCAGATCCGGTTGGAGTGGCCGAAACGGGAAGCAAGCACTTTTTGTGTTTTCGTTCCATAAAAAATCGCCGCCTAGCACCCTGCCCCGAGTGAGGAAGGGAGGAAAAGCGGCTACATTACCTCCTTCCGTTGTAATAACGATCAAAAAATCCCCGGCCGTTTAGGGTTCAAAGCCTAACGGCCGGAGATTTGAGTTTAGTAGTTATTATTGAAATTCCGATACTTGGACCGGTGTGTAACGGTCGGTCGTCGTGCCATCGCCTAATTCACCATAACCATTGTACCCCCACGTCCAGACCGTGCCGTCAGCCTTCAGGGCGAGGGAATGATAACCCCCACCCGCCACGGCCACCACGTCGGTGAGGTTTGCAACCTGGACCGGTGTGTAACGGTCGGTCGTCGTGCCATCACCCAGCTGACCTGTGTAGTTTGCCCCCCACGCCCACACTATACCATCGGACTTCAGGGCAAAGGAATACTCCGCACCAGCCATTATTGCTACTACACCGGAGAGATTTTTAACTTGGATTGGGGTGGTGTGCCTGTTCGTCGTGCCATCACCAAGCTGACCGTAAAAGTTGTCTCCCCACGCCCAGACTGTCCCGTCGGACTTCAGGGCGAGAGAATGATTGGCTCCGGCCGCTACGGCCACGACACCGGAGAGGTTCGCTACCTGAACTGGGGTGGTGTGACTATTCGTCGTTCCATCACCCAGCTGGCCGGTGTAGTTATGTCCCCACGCCCAGACTGTACCGTCTGATTTGAGGGCGAGGGAATGACCACCACTAGCCGCCACAGCCACCACGTCGGTGAGGTTTGCAACCTGGACCGGGGTATTGCGATTGGTTATTGTGCCATCGCCCAGCTGGCCGAATTCGTTATCCCCCCACGCCCACACCGTCCCATCGGATTTCAAGGCGAGGGAATGGTGATCCCCGGCCGCTACGGCCACAACATCGAAGAGGTCCGCTACCTGAACTGGGGTATAGCGGTCGGCCCAAGTACCGTCACCCAGCTGGCCATAGATGTTCGATCCCCATGCCCACACCGTCCTGTCGGATTTCAGGGCGAGGGAATGGTACCCTCCCGCCGTCACTGCCACCACGTCGGTAAGGTTTGCAACCTGAACTGGGAATTTGCTGAGTCTGGTGAACATGCCGTTACCTAACTCGCCGGAGTAGTTGTACCCCCACGCCCAAACCGTTCCGTCGGACATCAGGGCGAGGGAATGGTACATACCCCCGGCAACTTTCAATCCTCCAGACGGCGAATTGAACGTTACCGTAACGCTGGCCGTTACCTCCCCGCTCGATGCGATAATCGTAGCCTCGCCAGGCTGGGAAGACGTAAGGGTTACGATGGCTACACCGTTTACCGTCGTAGCCGCCGCGGCGCTCAAAACGCCTAAATTAGTTGAGAAGTTTACCACCGTCCCATCCGGAGCCAGCTTACCGTCCGCTCTCCTTACTTCGGCGGTCAGGGTGATTGCCGTCTTCCCGTCCGCCGGAACTGCAGACTTGTCGGCCATTAAAATTAGCGAACCGGGAACAAAACTAGCGGCGCCCCCTTGACGCTTGGAAGGCACTAAGTCGCTCTCCGTGAGACCGAGGGCACTCAAAGCAACCTTACCTCTGGTTACTTCTCCGCCGCCTATAGCGTAAATGTCGTCATCGGTCCCGATGATACCATCTTTTCCAGCTGAAAGGAGGATATAACCCGTTGGCAACCCTGTTTCTTGCGAAACCAATTGGGAATAGTAGTATGGCCTTTCCCAAGGATCAGCTACGCCCGTCTCGTCCCCCGTCCACTTGATGCCGTGTTTTTGCATAACAGATGCGATGGAGTTTGGTATAGAGGGGTCATTGCTATTGACGGGGTATCGCCCCTGGCCTTCATCCGCAGCGTAGGCCTCCACAACGGTTCTCATGTTGCTGATATCTTCGATTGCACGGACTACACGTGTTCTCTCCGCATAAGCTACAAATCTCAAGTACAGCACAGCGGCTAGGATAATGATTATGGCTACTACTATCAACCGTTCGACCAGAGTAAAGCCAAATTCTTTTTTAAGAAACCGAAATAACTTGCGTATACCCCGCGGACATTCGGTGTTGAATGGTGACGCTACGTGCTTAAGATAATAGTTGTTAATGAAATTCATGATTCTGGTTCACCCCCTTTTCTTCGTAACCTTAAAAAACAAGAAAGACCGGACACCCTTTAATAAGGATATCCGGTCATTTTTTGGCTCGACTTTGCCATTTATAGAAGGGCCGCGTGAAAACTGGCCCTTCAGGGTGGAAGCGGCCGTTAAGCCCGGCTTCTCGCCGGAAAATGATCGCCGTTTAGTTTCTTTTTGCTGTGATCATTCAAGAATTACCACACTCTGAGTGGACGGTTCCCAGTTCACCTCGTACCCAAACGCCTCGGCCACGAACCTCGCGGGAAGGAACACCCGGTCGTTCCTCAAAAGCGGTGTCACGTCCATCTGTTTGGCCTGGCCGTTAGCATAAAGTGTATTGCTGTTCACCTTTAACTCAACCGTGGTCTCACCTTTGCGCAGGGTGACCGTCTCCGTGGACGGATCCCATCTTACCCCACTCTCCGGCACGCCCAGGGCATAGGCCAGAAAACGTATTGGTACGAAGGTGCGCCCGCCTTCGACAAACGGCGCAACGTCCATTTCAAAAACTTGCTCGCCTACAGCATAAAATCTATTCTCCACCCTAAATTTCCCTACCGTCTTTATTTCCCGCGGCTGTTCAGGCGGTTGGGACGATTCCTCCCGGAACATATTCCGAGGGATCTCTGCCCGTCTCAACTCCTTCCCGACCAGGGCGAAGGCCACCACGCCACCCCCGGTCGCCGCGAGCTTAATGTCACCGACTTCGCCCGACACGCCCTCCGTCATCGGCTTCCAGGTGCGGCCGTAGTCGCCGCTCACGAACACGCAGCCGTCCGGCGTGCCCACCGCTAAAATCCCTCCGGGAACCGCGGAAACACAGGTCGCCCTGCTGGCGGCACGCTTCGGTCCCACCGCGAATTGAGCCTGGTCAATGCGTTCCCAGGCTGTTAAGCTGCGCGAAACGAAGACCTGCCCGGTCGAGCCGGGGCCGCAAGCCACCGCAACTATCGTCCCGTCCGGCTCAACGCATCCCGCGATCTTTCCCCAGATCATGTCGACCGGTTCCCCGGGCCTGCGCGGCCCCGCTGGTATCCCAGAAAGCCTCACGCCGGTATCCTGCCACGTCCTGCCCCCGTCCAGCGTGACCTCGACCTTGCCGCCCTCCAGAACGGCAACCCAGGCGTCCGGACTTACGGCCGCCACGCCACCGTCGTGGGCAGCCACGCCAGAGCACACGTCGCCCCAGGTCCTTCCGCCGTCGCGGGAGACTTTGAGCATCGTCAAGTTCTGCTGCGGCAGTTTGAAAACGCCGAGAAGAGCGTCGCCCGCAGCCTCTAGATTTGACGGGGCACCGGAAGCGCCGACCTCAACCGTCTCCCACCTCTGGCCTTTGTCTGTACTCTTGCAGAGGAAACTGGTGCCTGACTTGAAAGTGCCGGACAGAAACACCGTACCATCCGGGAGAAAAACCATGTCGCTGACGGACGCTATTTCCCCCGGCTCATGGAAAGTGTTATCGATGAGCCACCTTACCTCGGCCCACGTCCTGCCGCCGTCCGTGCTGCGGTACAGGATGTAGCCTTCGGGGTTGTTTCCTGATACCGGCCACGACTCGGCTAAGGCAAAGGCCGTGCTGTCCCGGGCAAAATCAGGTGATACCCAGACTTTCACGATATCTCCTTTTAATACACGCTGAAAAGCCACCTCCTCCGCGGCATAAGCGGGTCTAGCGGGAATACCCTCAAATGCCAAACAGAGCAACAGTGCCGCGATTAAAACCGCTACTTTCCGCAGAAGCAAGCAAATCCCTCCTTCGTTTTCCTTTTTTGTTAGCTGTATTCGACAGAAAACATATTTTTCCTCCTTAAACTTTTTTCACTAGCTGTTTGCCATCCTGTTTCAATTTTGCTATCAACTTCTATCAACCAATCATAAAGTTGACAGCAAAAGCAGTTTACGCTCTCCGAGAGGCTGGCTTTGAACCCGGCTTTCCGGCTGGCGGAAAAGCGGAGCCGAGCGTCTGGAGTCCCGCCCGAAACAGTCACGCCGCAAAGTCGAGGAGCGTCATCCGGCAGCCGGAGGCCACCGTCTTCTTCCAGATCCACGACGCTGCCAAACGGCGGGGTGGTGCTAACGTCGTTCCAGGCTCCCACCTGAAGGATAGGAACGGTTTGGCCAGCCGAAATGCCGTTTGCCGCACATCTCAGCCCTGGCTACCCGGCGGCGCTCGGCTTCCCGGAAGGGAAACCTCATCGTCAAAGCCCGCTTCGCGTGCAGCTCAAAAACCAGCCGGCCGCACGTTCCGCCGGAGCTTTCTTCCACCCGGGCCAATCCCTGTCTTTTACCGGGAACATCCCGGGAATCGGTAAAGTGAACCTCCGCCGGGACAAGCCCGGCGGAGGTTCACCAAAATCAAACACCTCAATCTTCGGGGTAAGGCGGTGGGTATATTTGCCCATTATAGTAAAAACGCCATTGCCTCTGGGTGTTGGGAACGCCGTAGTAGAACGGGATCTCGTTCCACCGCCGCGATAGCAGCGTCCCGAGGTACTCATCCCCGCCCTTCACCACTAGACCATCGGTCGGGGACGTGCTGGTAATATAAGAGCAGAGGGTAACGTCCGCGCCGGGAAAACCGATCACGTGCTTGGTGATGTGATCCCAGACGTACCAATCGTCCCTGCTGTCCCACGTATAGCGCATGTGGACCAAATACTTCTGCGCGCCGCAGACGATGCCGCCTTCTCCGGTTTTAAACGTCGGCGTCATGACGAACCGCCCGCCACCGTCGAAGACGGCTTCTTCCTGGGATGATAGTATCGGCTGAACGATCCCTGATACTATTTCATTTAACACCCTGTTTTCAAATTTTGTCCATGATTCGTAATAGTGTTTGTTGCGGACAGGTGACTTGTAGAACCGTGTGCTGGCGGTCTTTTCGTAAGAGACCAACCACTTTGACTCCCTCGGGCCTAGGGATGGTACGCCGGGGAGAGAAATCGTCGAATCGACGTTTATATAATCCACCCTCGGGTAACTTTCGGTTTTCTTTTTTCCATTATATGAATAACGGGTGTGCTTTACTAAATCAGCCATACTATTAATCTTCGCCCGTAGAGCATCCGCGCCCGTCCAATATAGCGACGGCACGCCGCCCCACTTACCTGTCCAGGACGCGGGGAAATCTTCAGGGTTGCTACCGCTTACGATTTGGTTGTACTTGAACGAAATCTCCCATATGGCAGTGTCGGAGCTGCATTCTCTCCGGTTGGGCAACGTCTCGCCCAAGTACCGCCACCCTGTCGACGGCGTCCATACCCATTCGTGCCATACATCCACGTAACCGTAATACGGCCTGCCGTATTTGTATGTCTTGCGCCATTCAGCATAGCCGCACCGTGCCCGGATTTCGACCGGCTGTGTGACGACGTTCAGCACCGGCCGGTCTTTGGTATCAGATTCCAGCAGGTAGCCTGGAACAACGTCTTTTTTCAGGTAGCCGAAATTGCCGTCGGTCGCCACGAAGGTATATTTTTCCACAAACATCGGCGTCGCTTCGATGACCGGGATGACGTCCATCCAATCGGTATCGTAATAGCGTGGGTCAGCGTGTCTTTTGTAAACGCCCGTACCGTCAGGCACGTAGACGTCGTCGGTGTCTCCGTCTCTTTCCCGCACAGAATAGCGCCGGTAATTCCCTTCCCAGATCGGGTTATTCCACCTGTACCCGTAGCTGGTCAACACCGGCGCGGGCAGCTCGTACCCATTACTCCAGGAGCCGGACATCTGGTAAAGCCAGCCCCCGTACCGGACGTTAGCCAGCCACCACCATGGGCCGTAGATCTCCGCGAGCGATTTCGCCCCGGGCGGCAGGGTGGACGGCGGAACGGGTTCGAGATATTCAAAGCTTACGGTAAGCGATGGGCGGCCTGAAGGCCACTCTGCCTTGTAAGACGGGGTGTAATAACCGGTGTCTGCGTCGACTAACAGAGAGTCGTCCCACCAGGCACACCAGAATGGCACCTTCGGGTACCACCGGGCGAACAGGGCCGTCAGCGTCTTTCCGGCGTTGTTTCTGACGGCGGCCAGATATGCCTGCCATTCTTGGTCCGTCCAATACCACGGTTTTTCATGGTGGTAAGATACACCCACAGACCAGAGGCCGGTATCCGGGTTATATTCGACGTGCCCGGATACTCGCGGCCATCCCCTGCTCCTCCGGGGGTCGCTGCCGTGATTTCTTTCGTAAGCATAGCAGCTGAAGTCAAACGCCAGCCGCATAGGGATGAGCGGAACGACGGTCGGATCCGTCCCGTCCCACCGGACGTAGGGGACGAAAAATCCCTGCCGGTCGCCTGATTTTAAAATGTCCGGATAATCCGGGTCGTTTACAGAGGAAATTCCGGCGGAATAGTACGCTTCAGAATAACCTGGTTCCGGCCAGTCGACCCATAATTCCTCAGCAAGGAAATAATTTTTCTGCCCCCGGTTTAATAGCAAATACTTCGTCTCGTTCGGGCCGAGCGGTATTTGCCCGTTATATCCTATAGTACCGCCCACGCTGTAAAAACTCTGCCAGTCCCGGATGTTGAGATTGGCGTTTACAGTGATAGGGTACGGGTTGGGGTTTTGCAGCGTCGCGACGATGAGCCAGTAATCCGGGTCGGACCCCGGAACCATCCGGGCAAAAGAGTAGCTCATAGGCCAGCCAAACTGATTGATCGTCTTTTTGACGATCTTTCCGGTAGTTTTATAATAGTCCCAATCGTATTGGGTGCTTGTGGGAATGTTAGGCATCATCAAAGCTACCCCGGGCGGGTTCACCTGCTTCGGGTGATCCCAGTCGAGGTCCTTTCTTCTATTGTAACCTACGAGCTTCTGCACCTTTCTGTCCCCTATCTTCGCGCCGGGGACGTACGCCTCGCCCGTCTCCTTCCCGGTCGCGGGATCGCAGACGACAAAGGCCTCGCCGACCCCCTCTATATCGGCGTAATACCCGTAAAGGTGCGACGTAACAATGTTGCCGTTGGCGTCCACGCCCGTCACCAGGTCGGCCCACTGGGGCTTCGGCTCTGCCAACGCCGGCATCGGCGGCAGCGTCAGTGAGATCAAGAGCAAGGCCGCGACAAGGTCAGCGAGCGCTCGCTTCAGCGCCCTTGATTTGAACACGCTCTCAACGCCCCTTTCGTCGGTAAATTTTTTAGAAAGGTCCGGGCTACCTATTGTACAAGGCGCACCCGGACCTTGCCGTTGGCTTCTTCTTTGATAAAAGTCACTTTTTTCCACCCATAAATCGGCTCGGTGAATTCCTGATAAATAGGCGTTTCTTTCCACACCACCGGTGGGTACCACACGGGCTGGCTGACTTGCCTGGGTTCCGGACGCCGCGGCGGTTGTTCCGTGCCGGTGAGGTCGGCTTCTTTTTTGTTGTTGTCGTAGGTCTTCTCGTCGTATTTTCCGTCGAACTTTTCTGCTTTCCACCCAGTGGACGGATCGTTGCTGTTATTGTAATAATCGATAGAAACGACAAACTTGTATTGGCCGACGCCAACCGTGTAATTGCCCCACTCTTTGGTGTAAGTCCCGTGCGGTTCGAAATAGACGTTCACGCTGTCCACCAGGTCGAGCCGCTTGTACTCGGCCTGGTATTTGTAAAGGCGAATCTTCGCCCAACCGCCGACGTTAAAAGTGGACGTGAAATTCGCTTTTACCTTCAACGGCTGGTTGGCCTGCGGCGAGGAAACCGGCTGTCCCGTCTGCGCGTCAAGGACCTGGACGCCCGTCACCGCCAGGTCGTCAGGTCCGGTGTTGCCGCCGGTATCGGGCGGCTGCCATCCCTGCTGCAGACCGGTCGTCGTCACGTTGTTGCTGTAGTAAGGTTCGGTTATTGCCGCACCCAGGCCCGGCGGCGTCCGGCCTTCGAATGTAGGGCGGTAGAAATCGCCGCTCCACCGGCCTGGGACGCCGGGAACCGATATGATGCCGGACGGATTGTAGTAAGCGTTGATCGTGGCGATCAGCTTATAGTTTTTACCCGGGGCCGGGTATTTGCCGTAGACAGTCCTCGAGCCAGGCACGCCGCTGGCTACCTGTGCGCGGTCGAGGTTCAGCTCTTGCTGGAAGACCAGGGTCGGCTGCTGGTCGCCGTCCGGCCACGTGTAGAGGCGGAAGACAGCCTCTTCGCAATTGAACGGGGAGAGGTTTTTGACTACCGCCCCGAAAGTCGCCTCGCCGGAAGCGTCCGGCGCCGTGGTCGTCAATTGCTCCACGCTGAGGTCGACGGTGAAGGCGACTTTTTTGAGCTCGCAGCCGATTTCGGCGATGCGGACGGATTTGCCGAAATTGCCTTGGGATATCGTGTATACCCGGTGTAAAAAGCCGATGGCGGCGTCGCGGGTGAAGTTGAAGAAATACATATACATCATATTTCCAATTTCGGGAAGACTAGAATCATATTGCATTGCATAAAAACTATATTGGCCATTATTAATCACATCATATATTGTAGATGGGCCATCATGAACCGCTTGTTCTTTTAATAAAGGATTAAGATTAGAAGCATTTGTAGGATCTGGATATGCATAAAAATCAGTACCAAACAGCATGTGATAAAAAATCTTTCTTACCGCCGTGCTCCCCTGCTTCTGCCCGGCGTCGGTGACGTTATAATAGTTTCCCGTCATGGGCCATTCCAGGGCTTTCAGCCAATAAATCAAGTCCGACGGCGGCGGGGCGGTCCGATTGTTCGGGTCAACGAAGCCGTAGCCGTCGCCGATCACGAGATGGCCGTTGACGCGGTTGTTCGGCGCAAACAAAAGGTCGGCGGCGAAGCGGCTCTCCGGCGGAAATTGACCGGGTGAAATGATATCAGCGTCATTCCAGTAATTCTGGTTGTACTTTTCCAATTCAAACGGGTTCGTTAAATAAAACTGGAAAAAAGCGCCCTCATTATAAGCATAGATCAAATTGTTATAACCCGGCGGGGGGCTTATCGGCGGCGCCCAATCCGCTGCCAAAGCCGTGCGTATCTGGAAGACTATGATTAAAAATGAGAGCAACATAATAAAAACAAGTTTGCGCATTTTGCGTTACCTCCTTCGTTGTATTTTCTATAATAAAAAAAGGGAGATCAAAAAATCCGATCTCCCTTTGTATTGAATTGTAGTTAAGAATTTGGGTTTATATATCTTTTTTCATTATGACAAATATATTTTTATATGTTGCATAATGTCATTCCACAGTACGTGATACCCGAACGCCTCGGCCACAAACCTGGCGGGCAGGAACACACGGCCGTCCCTGAGAAGCGGGGTCACGTCCATCACCTGGGGCTTGCCGTCGACGTAGAGGGTCTTGTCGCCTACCTTCAGCTCCAGCGTGGTACCGTCCATTCTCAGAGTCACGGTCTGGGTCTCGTCGTCCCAGGCGACGTCCTTCTCCGCCACGCCCAGGGCGTAGGCCAGGTAGCGCACCGGGACGTAGGCACGGTCATTTTCGATAAAAGGAACGACATCCATTGTAGGATTATTTCCTTGTACTTCCCCTGTGCTGTCAGTAAAAACATAGAAATCTCTTCCTACCCAAAAAGTAGCATTTATGCTCTTCGCCTCCGCCACGCCCCCGGCCGCCAAGGCCAGCGTCACGGCCAGGAGGAAAGCGGCGATAAAGTTAAGTTTGCGGGTCATGAAAACCACACTCCTTCTTTAAGGTTGATCTTGGTATCCTGAAGTTTTTCTATGATTTCCCTGGTTTTTCCTCTTTTGACCTTGTTTGACTATTCCGAGTAACCTCACCCTTCCTTTGACTTTCTTTGACATTATTTTAACATCTTTTGCCTGCTCTGCCAAATCCAACTTACCTTATTTTGTAACAATCTGGCAGTATTGGTTAATGATAGTATGAAAAAATGATTTTATCGCTAATCCTCACGGCGTTTTTCTTCAGATTTCGCCATTTTTCGCCAATCCCCCTTCCTATAACATCACCCCGGCAGCCGACCCTGGCGTCTTTCAAAATTTTGTCGCCAGCCAGCAGATGGCAACGGCAGCAACGCCCATCATGTACGCTTCAGCCAGCCAAGATGCGGCCCATCCTGCGAAAGATAAAACGACGAAGATTTTTGATTTGTCTTTACGGGTATTCTTATCAGCCCACCAATCAAGCCTGGAACGAAATGCGGTGGGAAGCAGGAAAAATGAGTAAATCGGCAAAAGAGTAATATACCAGATTTTAAGGAGGGCGTCGTCTTGCTCGAAATAATCTGCTCTTTCATTTTCCGTATTTTTGACGGGCTGCTTTTTAGCTTCTTGGAAAAGCTTCAAACTGCTTCTGGTACCGACCGAATCCCCCCGCTGTTCCTCTGGTTTGTCGCCGGGGCCGAGCTCGCCTTCTGCTATCTTTGCTGCTATTTGCACACGTTTTTCCACGAAACCGGTCATTACTTCGTTTGCAAGTTGCTCGGAATCACCCCCCGCGTCGTGCAGATCTGTGTCAAAGAATACCGCTTCCGACGCCTCGGAGAAACGAGGTTCCTTTTCGGACTCACGCCCATCCCTTCGGGATTCGTCGGAGACCCGGAAAGGCCCCGCCTTCTCCAGCCCACCCCGGCCAAACAAATCGCCGTCTCCCTCGGCGGGATAGGCACTACCGCCGTGCTTTCCGCACTTACCCTCGCGGTCGCCGCACGCTCGGGCGGCTTGCTCAAATGGCACATCGGGCTTTTCGGGGCATTCGGGGTAGCCTGCGTGGTCGCCAATTCCGCCGGAGACAACACGGACGGAGAAAGGATTCTTTTCGCGGTCCGCCACCAAGGGAGAGGTTTCTGGCCAGAAGAATTGCCAAAAACTACACGGCAAAAGTACCTCTTCGCGGTGTCGCAGGCTGGTGCAATCTTGGCGTTCTTTTTGACCCTTTTCCTTTTCGCCCGTTGATGTACACAACCCGCAAACGGCGGTGCGGGCGGCGTTTCTGGCCAAAACGAACATTGCGATCGGAAGAAGGAGGCACGCAATCAATAAGAGTTTCGCTTCGTTCGGCGGCAAAGCCCCGTCAATCCGTGCGAACAGAGTCTCCCATATCCCTTTGGACAGGAAAACCGTGCACAGGCACGCCGACACACCCCACAAGATAAGTGGGATACCGTCGGGCACGTGGGCCAACAGCAAAAGCGAAAACTTCGTGCGCGAAGGCCCCGCCGCCAGTTTCCCCAACCGGGCGTAGAGAGCGGCTATATGCCCTCCGACCCACCTTTCCCAAGAGATATAATGTCCCATTCCAGACTGCCACGGCAACAAAAAAGCATAGATGAAAGCGTAGCCAATGATTGCCCAAGAAAACGCTTTTATGAGCAAGGAAAAACACCCCTTCCCGCGAAAAACCTTTCCCTCACCCTCACCACCACCGCGTGCCTGACCGTCTCGTAGGTCCCGGTCAAAAGGCACGTCCCGCGGGGAAATTTAGGCAAACCCCGCAGCACCGATGGGGCGGCGTCCGCTTTAATGCCGCGCAAGACCGCCAATTGGTCCGGCTCCAGGGCGAAGATCGCCCGCGTGTTGCATTGGGCTATGGTCTTCCGGTCGACGTCCATCGGGTTCTGTGTTATCAATACGACGCCTATCCCGTAGTGCCGCCCGACGCGGACGCATTCCCTGATCACCTGTTTGCACGGGGCGTCGCCTTCCGCGGGCACTAAAAGGTGTGCTTCGTCTAAAAAAAGGACGAACGGCGGCACTTTCCCCGCCGCCCGCAGCCGCTGTAGCTCCCGCATGGTCGCGCCCACGACCAGCTGGAGCTGGAGCATGTCCAGGCTGGAGCAATCGACGGCCGCAGGCTTCCCAGACTTGAGCAGGACCGCCCAATCGAGATTAAATTCCTTCGCGCCCAGGAAGCGGTGACGTTTGATCGATGCCTCCACGCGGGCCATCGCCACCCGCAATTCGTAGCCATCCATCCGCAGCGCGTGCAAGCCTTCCTGTTCCATACGCCTCAATAGATCTTTCAGCCCGAACCCCGACCGTCGGCCCGCCGTAATTTCCGCTTGCAAAGCGGAGAAGGAAAACATGAAGAGGTCGCGGGCTGCCGCGCTTTCCAGGGCGGCCACCATCCGGGCGGCCTCTTCCGTTGTCAGGGAAGACAGCGGCACGGCGTAGTCGCGCCCCGGCTCAACCGCCTTGCCGCCCAACGACCTGGCGAGGTCCAGGTATTCCGCCTGGGAATCTATGACGACGGCGGGGAGATGCAGCTTCGCCAATTCCTCCACGAGCACGCCGGCGAAATGCGATTTCCCGCTCCCGGTGGTGCCTCCGACGAAGACGTGCCGGAACAGGCTTTCCGGGCGCAGGCAGACGTCCAGGTCCCCGGCGCGGCCTACGAACAGCGATTTGGCAGGGTCGGCGTCCAGCCCGAGGGCCGCGGCCGCGGCTTTCAGCGGCGGCGCGTAAACCTCCGCGCCCGGGTCGGCGAGCTCGTCGGGGGCGGAAAAGTCGAAACCGCCGTCCTTCCCCGGCCCGCCGCGCCGGAGGATATCGGCCTCGTAAATCGTAGCGTCTAACCTCGAAGCCTTCGCTTCCGTCACGCGGCCGAGCAGGAAAGCATCGTCTCCCAGCGGCGTTGCGACGAAAGTGCCGGCCGGGACTTTTTTGTCGGATTGGAAAGAGAAAGTGTCGTAGGTCGAGGTCAAAACCGTGCCGAGAATGGCGGTCAAAAAGAATCATTCCTTTCGTGCCGCGAATTTTTTTTTTCGAAGCCGTTCAAACAAAAAAGAACGCCGGGGTCTTTCCGGCGTAGAAATAGAACCAGCTTCAGACCACCATGAAAAAATGTCTTTTTGTAGGGTGGGTTTTCCCGCGGCGGATCTATAAATCACCCAAAAAAACCGGGACGAGGAAAGCCCTCGCTCACCCGCCCCGTGCCTCTTTTCCACGGCGTGCCGCTGTTATTGCTGCCCCTGCCCCGGCGTGGGCTGCTGCGGCTGCTGCCCCTGCGCCGGCGGCTCTTGCGGCGTCGCCTCCTGTTGTACAGGGGCTACCGGGGCCGGCGGCTGCGGCTGCTGTTCGCCGGGCCGCAATTCCCGGTGCAGCGCCAACGCCTGGCCGTCTTTGTAGAGGACGTCCACCTGGTCGCCAGCCTTGAACCATTTCGTCAGGTCCAGCTTCTCGCCCGGGCGGTTCACGAAGCCCATCCCGATCTGGACCGAGGTGTATTCGTTCGTCCTCGCCGTGACGGTCTGGCCGACGTCGCCGCCGCCTTTTTCGACCTTGACGGTGATCTTGTCCGGCTCTACGGCCACGGCCTCGCCGCTGCGGACCATCTTCTGCAATTCTTCTTGCTGTTTCCTGGCCGTCTCCACGGCTTGCTTCTTCGGGAGGGAAACGTATTTGTAATACCCCCCGCTGAAGCCTGCCGCTACGCCGACTAACAAGGAGAGGACGATTGACAGGGCTAAAACGCTTTTGCGGATATACATGAGACCACTCCTTTTAATGGTTTTTTGGCTTGCCTTAAAGTTTGCGTCCGGCTATTCAGAATCCGTGCCGTCTCGGACCGTTTCCCCGCACGCGGCCGCCAGGACGTCCAATTTTTCCGCGAGCAGCACGGCCAAACGGCGGGCTTCGTCGGCCGTCCGGGCCGCCTCTTCCAGCCGCTTTCGCCGCCGCTCGTTTTCCCGCCCGACAACAGAGGCCGCCCGTTCCGCCAATTCCTTCAGCCCGGCGAGCAATCTCTGTGCGTCCGGCAGGGCCACGGCCGGCGAAGAAGCGGCCGCCGCTTCGGCGAACGCCCGCGAAACCTGCCGCGCCCCGGAGCGGCCTACCGCCGCGCCGATTGCGGCGGCAGCGGCCCCCGCCGCCAGGACCGAAGCAGCGGTTTGCCATCCAGCCGCCCCCGCCGGGAGCAGCCGGACCGCCGCGGCCCCGGCCGCCGCGGCCAGCAGCGGCAGCGAGGCGGCCGCCGCGGCTATCCTGCCGGCCGCCTTGACCCCTTTTCGCGCCGCCGCGTCGAAGCCTTCTTCGGGCATACACGTTTCCCCCTTTTTTCGGTTTTTGGAAAATTCGATTAAATAAACTCTATTGGTTATACCGGTATTCCTTCTTAGCCGCGGCCGCCACCTTGAACACAAAATGGCCGCCCGAGCGCCACCACGGCCCGTCGGACGGGCGCGCTATGCCCGGCAAAAGCTTCGGCAGGCCGGGCAGCGGGCATGGCAGATAGTAGGTCACGGCACAATTCACCCACTCGCCGTAGTCTGCGAGCTCCACGCTCGCCCCCCGTTTGCCGTTTGGCGGCGGCTGGTTCGGCGGCAGGAGGCTGTCGGAAGAATCGAGAAGCCCCTCTTCCGCCAAAACCTTTTTCACCTTGATGGTGGCCCAGGCCGACGCCGCCGCCGGGTCGAATTGTCCGAGAAGCACGCCGTATTCCCTGACCCCCGCCCTGGCGGCCATCGCTGCGCCCGACCTGGCGGCGTCCAAGTACAAATAGGTCGCGCCGAAGAAGAAGACGAAGAAGATCAGGGGGAGCACGAGAAGCCACGGCACCACCTCCCCCCGGCTGCCGGAAACGAAATCCCGCGCCCTCAAACGCATCACCCCTTTTAAAAAAACAGGGCGGTCGAACTACCGCCCAAGTCGCTCGCTATTTCCCGGCCTCGCCGGACACGAAATACGCCTCTCCTACCACTCTGCGGGAGGGCGGCTCCTCGCCGCGCCACGCCGGCACGCCCGTATGTGACAACATCTTCCACAAACCCTGCAGCGGAACCGGGTAGTGGTACGTCACCCGGCAATAAGCGAAGTTGTCGGTCCTCGGCTTGCTCACCGGGTCGCCGGCCTGGGCCTGGGGATCGCCCCTGTTCGGGTCGTTGCAGAGGACGTCCTTGTCCGGGTCGAACGTCACCAGGGCTGACCAATCGTCCGGCGCGTATTCCTGGATCGATTTCACGCGGAAGAACCGCTCCACTTGGCCCGTGTTCTGGCCCCAGAGTACGGCGTTCATGCCGGCGAACCGGGAGAGGTCGGGTCCGGCAGACCTCACGATGGTGTTCCCCACCCAGTAGTCCTCGCCGTCAAAGGTGAGGGGGCCTTTGAGGACGTCGCCCTGGGGAACCTCCACGTCTGCCCGCAAGACCGGGCAGCCCTTGTCTTTGAACCAGGTCACGCCTTCCTGCACCATGTCGATTTCCAGGGTGTACGTGCCGGGCTTCGACGGCGCCTTCACGGGCAGGTTGAACGTGTAAGACTGGCCCGGGGCCACGGCGTAGTCCACGTAGTCCCGCGAGCCGTCCCAGACGACGACCCTGCCGGTATTTTTGTCGTACCAATGGTACGAGAGGCCGAACCGCCCCTGGGGAGTCCAGGTCAAGCCCCCGTCGTTCCGGGCCGTAATCTGGAGGTTATAAGTTTTGCCCGCTTCCATGTATTTCGGCGCCCAAGCGGGGTTGTAGGAGACGGCGTAGTCTATACCCCCCACGTCGATCCACGCCTCCAGCGTCGGCCAGTTGACCCCCTGCAGCGGGCCGAACCAGGCGCAGTATTCCTGGACGCCGTCGACGACCAGCCTGTATTTGCCGGGTTGAGGAGGAGCCTTCACTTTCAGGTCGAGGTTCGCCGACCCGCCGGGCTGCACGGTCTGCGGCAGGCCCGTCCTCAAGCCGTCCTGGACGACGAGATTCCCTTTGTCGTCGTACCAGTGGTACGAAAAATTCGTCCGCCAGGAATCGGGGCTGTTCCAATTGCCGGGCCACCAGGAAGGCCTGGAAGCGAACCATTCCTTCCGGGCGAGGTTGGTAGCGCTGATCTTCACGGTGAATTCCCCTCCGGGCACGACCCTCTGCGGCAGGGTCGCCGCGCCGTAGGCCACGCCGTCGACAGGAGTGTATGTCCACGAAGAGTCGGAATGAAGGACGACCCCACCGTCGAGATTTACGGTGACGTCATAACCCTGCCCTGACTGGGCTTCTACCTCCACCACGGGCACGTCCACGTAGGTCGGGCTGTACAGCACGCTCCTGTCTGTGGTCAGCCTTGTCTTTATCCGGGTGACGTTATAACTGGAAACATCTATCCATTCGTCGTATTCCTGGTTATATCCGGGACTGCACCTTTGGGCCAGCAGCACCCACGACGACCCGTTCCACCCGTAAACGTAGCCGTAGTCGTAGTTCCTTTCGCTCTTCCCTTTGACGTGAATCCTCTTTATCTTCCCCCCGCCGGGCGGCGACCAGGGGTTGCTCCACACATCGGCCCTGTGGGAGCTC
This sequence comes from Moorella sp. E308F, assembly GCF_006538365.1. Lineage (NCBI taxonomy): Bacteria > Bacillati > Bacillota > Clostridia > Neomoorellales > Neomoorellaceae > Neomoorella > Moorella sp. E308F. Next base: position 431,677 of record NZ_BJKN01000002.1, read on the forward strand.
ACCTGTACCCGGAGGGCACCGCCGGTAGACTGAGTATCGCCATTCCCTGTACCCACGCACACAAAATACTTCGTGTTAGGGTAGGCGTAAAATTGAACCGTGCCGTTTCCGGTCGCTACCCACCCCGACGCTTCCGTTTCCACCACGGGCACGTCCACGTAGGTCGGGCTGTACAGCACGCTCCTGTCTGTGGTCAGCCTTGTCTTTATCCGGGTGACGTTATAACTGGAAACATCTATCCATTCGTCGTATTCCTGGTTATATCCGGGACTGCACCTTTGGGCCAGCAGCACCCACGACGACCCGTTCCACCCGTAAACGTAGCCGTAGTCGTAGTTCCTTTCGCTCTTCCCTTTGACGTAGATCCTCTTTATCTTCCTCCCGCCGGGCGGTGACCAGGGGTTGCTCCACACATCTGCCCTGTGGGAGCTCACCTGCAACCGGAGGGCATTGCTGGTGGAGATGTTTTGGGGACTCCCCGCGTTACCCGTTCCAACGTAAACTGGAGCCGCCCGGCCGTACCGGTCTTTCGCTGTGACGGTCACCCACTGCGCGTAGGGGACCGTCCACTCGGGGTATTTTACTAAGCCGTTTGAGAGTGATTGTGGCGGATACGATACGGGCCAGTGCCACCCCGTCTGCTTCACCGTGCATAAGAACCCCGTCGGCCCGTAGTCGTTCCGGGCCGTTACCACGAACTGAACGGGGCGTCTGGGGCCCGGCTCCCAGTCCCAAGTCTTCACGCCCTGGCCTGAACCCTGAAGGACATCGGTCGAGTCCACCCGCACGTTGAACCAATCGTCCGCCACAGCATATAATCGGTACTTGTCATAGCCAGCGGTCCACCAGACCGGCGACGTCAGCGTCACTTCCTGGCCGTTCAGTGCGCATTCCCCGGCCCCGGGTTGGCCCCATATCCACCAGGCGTTGGGGTCAGGCCACCCCTGAGCCCACCCCGTTCCCCAGATTCCCTGCCCGTATTTCGCCAAAACGGCCGCCGGGAACGGGCCCGGGCGGCGCGTTTGGTTTACCGTTTGACTGCCCTGGGTGCCGGATTGGCTGCCGGAAATCCCTCCCACCTGCTGCATCGCTTGCGTCTCCGGCGGGTCGGTCGTGGCGACTTTCGCCAGGAACACGTTCGCTTCGGCCCAATCGCCGTCCGCCACCACCACTTTGCCTGCCAGGGCGTCCATCTGGCTTTTGACGCCCGGGCTGGCGGGCTTCACCTTCACCGGCCCCCGCGTGCGGTCGTTGATGACGTAGCCGTTGCCCGTCTTGATCAGCCTGCCGACCAATACGTTGTTAAGGGAATCTTGCGAAATTGCCCCGCCGGGGATGAACGATTTGCCCTGATTGAGGGCGGCGAGGACCACGTCCGCCGCGCGGGATTTCGCGCCCTCAATGTCTCCGGGGTGGGAGGCCAGCCACCTGGCCCCCGAACGGGCGGCTTCCTCAACAACGTTTTTGGCGTCGGCCATGTGGCCGAACCACGCGAACCCCCAGGCGACGGCCATCAGGAGGGGTAGCAGGATGACCGCCGTCACCACGGGGGAAGAGGCACGGGAATGGCGTAAGAAGCCGCTGAGGTGTAAAAAACGTTTACGCAAGCGGGTCACCCCTTTCTTTTTTTAAGTCGTTTCCAGCATATCAAAACTTCGTTGCGCGGCGGCACCGGAGGAAACCGCTTTACCTTCACTTCCGGGAACGCCGCCTTAAAAGCCGCAACTGCGGCGGCCTGCTTCCGGTCGAAAGGGTGGATTCTGGTCGTGTTCACCGCCGCAGTCCCGCCGGGCACCACGGCATGTCTCACTAAGGGGGCCAATTCCCCTAGCCAGAATGGCGTATGCCCGCGGTCGAAAATGTCTATAAAAACAAAGGCGAACCGACCTTCCGCCGCTTGGCGCAGGTACGCCAGGGCGTCTTCCCGGACCACCTCGACATGCGGCGGCAGGGCGAAATACCGCCGGGCGGCCTCTTCCGCCGCCGGGTCGGGGTCCACGGCGACCACATTGACTCCCGGCCGCAAAGAGAGGGCGACGTGGGCGAACGCCCCGCCGCCAAGGCCGAGGATCAGCACGTCGCCGGAGGGGGGGCATTCGGCTAAAGCCTCCGCCGCCGCTTTCAGCGGGAAAGTGCGGGGCGTGGACGGATCGCGGCGGTCGAGCACGGTCTGCACGGTAAAGAGGCTGGAACGGAGGTGCCGCCGCGGCGCCCACACGGCGTCCGTCACATAGAGGGAACCGAAAACTTCGCTGGAAATTTCGGCCACCGACTTTTCGCCCACCAGCGCGAAGCAGACACGCTTCAAAAGCTCCAAAGTTAAACCACCCCCAAACCAAGAAGGACTGACGCCGCGACGAACCCCGCACACAGGAACGGCCCGAAAGGAACAGGGTCGAACCCGGAGGGAACGTCTTCCTGCCTCAGCCTGCCGCCCAATAAGATAAAGAACAGAGCCTTCTTTTCCTCCGCCAGCCACCGCCGGAGCCCGGCGCGGCGGACCCGCATAGGCACCACGGCGGCCAAGAGCAGCCCGCACCCCAGGGCCAGCCCGAGGAAAGCCGCGTCCGCCCCGCCCAGCGGGCCGAGGGCGGCGAACAGCTTCGCGTCCCCTTCGGCGAAGACCCCGAGCGTCCAGAGGAAAAAGCCCGCAAAAAAGCATACCCCCAGCGTTTCGGCGGCAGGAACCGCCCGTCCCGAGGCGGCCCCCAGCAAAAGGCCCAAAAGCATCGCCGGGTAGGTGAGCCAATTCGGGATGGTCATGGTGCGGGCGTCCCAAACCGCCGCGACGGCGGCGACGGCGGCCGCCGCCAGCGCCCCGGCGAAACTAACGGTCGAAACGGTCAAGACGTTCAAAAACCGCCACCTCGCTCAAGCCGAAAGGGAGCCGCAGCCTGGCGTCGAGCGAGAGCGCCCTCTCGGCCAAAATGTCCAGGAAACCCGGCAGCCTCGATGGGCCGCCGCCCCCGGCCGCCCGTGCCAGCGCGGCCGCCGGAAGGAACAAAGAGACGAAGAACCGCCGCTCTGCGAGGACGAACCCGTGCCGTCTCGCGGCACGCTCCAATTCCCCTTTCCGGTACCTCCGGTAATGCCCGCAAGCCTCATCGTGGGCCGACCACAGCCGCGGGTGCAAGGGTACGGAGGCGAAGAGCAGCCCGCCGGGCCTCAATACGCGCCTTGCTTCCGCCAGGGCCGTGCCATCGTCAGGTAGATGCTCCAGCACGTCGAACATGCACACAGCATCGAAATGCCCGTCCGGGTAAGGCAATTCTTCCGCCCTTCCGGACACGGCCCGCACGCCGTTCGCCATGGCGGACTTCCGCAGCGCCGGGTCGGGCTCGACCCCGTGCCATTCGTATTGCGGAAAGTACCCCGCCAGCCACCCGTCCCCGCAGCCCACGTCCATCACCCGGCTTCCCGCCGCGGGCAGGTGTCGGGCGACGACGCTGGACAGGAAACGCCGCCTGGCGCGGAAATACCAGGAATGGCCGGAGAAAAGCTCCCGGCGAACTTTCGCCGGATCTCCAGCAATTCCCGGAACATCCTCCACCCGTCCCGCAACAGCCTCACTTTCGAGCCCGGCCTGTCGCGCCATTCCACACCCACCTCTTTTACGACCAGCCCCAGCCGCCGGGCCAGGAGCAGGATTTCTACGTCGAAACAGTATCCACGGCATCCGGCGCGGGAAAAAAGCGCCCTCGCGGCGTACCCCTTAAACAGCTTGAAGCCGCACTGGGTGTCGCGGTAGGGTAGCCCGGTCATGAGCCGCGCCAGAAGGTTGAACGCTCTCCCCGCCGCTTTCCGCTTGAAAGAAGCCCTCCATACCTTCGCCCCCGTCGCCTCGCGGGAGCCGACGGCTACATCCGCCCCACCCGCAAGCGCCGCTTCTAGTTTCGGTAATTCCGTAATCGGCGCCGCCAAGTCGGCGTCCGTAACCAGCACCATGTCGCCCCTGGAAGCGAGGACGCCGGATTTCACCGCCGCGCCTTTTCCCATGTTGGCCGGGTGGCGGACCACCCGGCAGCCGTGACGCCCCGCGACATCAGCCGTGCGGTCGGAAGAGCCATCGTCGACCACAACAATTTCATATTCCTGCCCCGCGAGGTGTCCCCGCAAAACCTTAAGGACGTCCGGCAAACGGTCCTCTTCGTCGTACGCGGGTATTACTACGCTCAACATGATGCTAGCCGTCCTTTCACTGGCCCGCCAGGGAATTGCCCATCTTCTGGGCGGCTGTTTTCAAACCGGGGCCTATATATTTCCATACCGTCACAGCCATGATGACCCCGATGATCAGCACCACCATCCAGGGTACGGCTTCCCCCCGGTCGCTCCGCAGAAAACGCAAAATTTTAGACATCGCTTATCCCCCCGGAAAAATGATTTTGAAAAAAAAAGCCCGGTCTCACGAAAAGACCGGGCCGTTCCGGGTACGCCGACGCTATTGAATGCGTACAGTGTTAAGGCCGCTCGCAGCGTTGTTCGCAGCGCCGCTTATCTCGTTGCCCACGTTACCGGGCGAGGACTTGAATTTCAGGAACGCCGCCACCGCGAGGATCACGCCGATGATGACCAGCACGATCCACGTGACGGCCTCGCCCCTGTCGCCCTTGAGGAAGTGTTTCAGCAGATTGAACACTTGGGTTCACCTCCTGTAAAATGTTTTAAATAAAAAAACCAGGGTGATCAGATTTTTTTGTGTGCGGTTGTTTAAAATAAACTGAACCAACTATTGAATTTTTACTGCGTTCAAACCTTGGGCAGCGTTGCTTGCCGCGCCGCTTATCTCGTTGCCCACGTTGCCAGGTGAGGACTTGAATTTCAAGAACGCGGCCACCGCGAGGATCACGCCGATGATGACCAGCACGATCCACGTGACGGCTTCGCCCCTGTCGCCCTTGAGGAAATGCTTCAGCAGATTGAACACTTGAGTTCGCCTCCTTTCCATATATTTCAAAAAAGAAAGGCCAGATTGCCTGGCTTTTCTTTTTTTTTTTGCGCCGCCGTTTTAGAAAAACTCAAGTGGCTATTGAATATTGGCCGCATTCAAACCTTTGCTTCCCGGCCCGACCGTGCGGGCGAACACCACCGCCGCATTGTCCCTGTAGACTTCCCGCCAATCAGGATTACGGGATAGGTACAGGGCCATCCAGGAATCGGACGGCATCAGCACCGTTTTAACCCCCCACTTGGCGAACACCGCGTCCGGCTCCGGCGGCCGGAGGATCCCTTCGGCCCGGTCGTAGTCGTCCATCACGCCCGATCCGGAAAGCACGTACATATCCGCCCGGCCGTCGATGAACGGCTCGACCCCCCGCCAGATCAGATACCCTCCCCAGGTATAGTAGTTGAACACCCGGCCCGTCAAACCTTCCCTTACCATATAGGACACAGCGGCCTCGGGAAAACCGCTACCGGGCCATGCGGGCGGCGGGGAAGAGACGGTGGCCGTAAGCCCCAACGCCGTCAGGACGAGTGCCGTCGCAGCCGCGATTTTCATGCCCGGACCGGAGAAACGCGCCGCCAGCGCCGGGGCAGCCGCGGCGGGCCAGAGCACGGCGAAAACGGCAAGGTGCCGCATGGAGACGAGGCCCGCCAGGAACGCCCCGGCGGCCAGGAGGCGGAACGCGGCGTCGCCGCGCGGCAGGAGGAACAGCAATATCGCCGCCGCCAATACAGGGAGCATAAAAGGCGAGTGGAAATCCGGCGACAGCCACTCGTTTATGGTGTTGATCATTTCCGGGTGCGAACCGACCTTTAAGGCGAACCCCCACACGCCGAAGCCCCATGGGTTCAGTCCCGTGGCCAGAAAACTTGCGGCCGCGCCCGCGAATTGGCGGGCAACGACGCCCTGCTTTTTCGCAAGGGCGTCGGCGGACAGCATGACGATCCCCATCAGGGGACCCAGCGGCGCGGAAGCGTGGACGTTCGCCCAGACGGCCGCCAGGACGGGTAAACACGCGGCGGCCCAACGTTTTTCCCGCGCCAGGTCCAGGAGCCAGAGCCATGCCGTAAGAAAACTCAGGGCGAGCACGTGCGGCCTCGCGCTTATAAAAGCCGCGAGGGACGCGAGGGAAACGGGGGCACACGCCAGCGACCATGCCGGACTGCCGGACCGCCGCGCCGCTAAAAGGAAAGAAAACGCCGCCGCCAGGGCCACCCCAGCGGCCGTTAAGACCCACAAGCCGCGCGTGCCGCAGACGCGCCACAAGACGGCGGCAAGGATTTCCCACAGCCACTCGTGGGCGTGCCAGGGGGCGCCGGGGGCCGTCCAGGAGAACGGGTCGGCTTTCGGGATTTCCTTGAGGGAGAGGACCCATTCCCCGACTTTCAAGTGCCAGAAGGTGTCGCCCTGTACCAGCGAACCGCCGCAAGCCGCCGTCGCGGCCATCGCAAGGGCTGCGACGGCCAGCAGGCATAAGGCGGTGATTATTTTGTCTTTCAGAAAACCGCTTTTTATCATTGCGCCGGGATAGCCTGGGCCACCCCCTTACCGGCCACCTTCACCGCCCCGCTCCATCCTGCGGGCCTGGGGGCGGAAGCGAGGGATTGGAAAACGTCCTGCCCGCTTATCATCCTGAAGAGCGGCACGAGCAGGTACGACCTCGCCCCGGCTTCCGCGCGGGATACCTTGTATTGGTCGTAGTAGACCGACCCGTCGCGGGCGTATTTTGGCGCGGACCAATCCACGTCCGCCTCGAAAGCGTAGCCGGCGGTCGGGTTGGGCACAGCCCCGGCAACCGGCGGACAAGCGATGTCCTGTACGGGCACCTTTTCGCCCGTCAGGTTCCGCCGGAAAGCTGCCGCGGCGGCGTTCCACGCTTGTACGGCTTTTTGCCGTAGGTCGCAGTGATACCCGACGACTTTCGCTTCCACCTTCACGGCCCTGTCGGGGTCGGTGGTCACGTTGCCGTTTCCGTCGTACATCACGTATTCGTATTCCGGCACGATCTCCGCTTGCATCGCCCCGGCTAGGGCAGCGGCGTCGGCAGCCGTCTGCAGTCTGGCCTGGACGGCGTGCGCCCTGGCGTAGTCGAACCCCAGCACGCCGATTACGCACGAAAGTACGATGAGGAGCAGGATCAATACGGCCGTGCCGCGCTCGCCGGAAAAGAAATACCTGATCCGTCCGGACACCTTTATCATTTTCCACCTCCGACCTTCCTGATCGCCGAGAACAATTCCAACGACGCCGCGCCCGCGGCGTTCGCCGCCCACGCCACCAACGCCCACGCCAGGACAGGCTGGTGGACGGCCCTGACCGAAAATGCACCCACGGCCAGGGAAACGACGGACAGGGCCACCAGGCTCGCCCCGGCCCGCCCCAGGACCGGGGTGAGAAAGCAGCGCAACACGGCGTGTCCCGCCGTCACAAGCAGGAAGAGAAAAGGAACGCCCTGTACGGCGACCAGCGTCCAATTGCTGAATTCGGCGACTTTCTGGGCCAGGTAGAAATCGCCGCCGTTTTGCAATGCGGAAAAAGGGTCCACCTTCTCTCACCCCACAATGCTTGCGTTCAATGGAACGGGTTCTGCTGGGCCAAAGAGATGAGCATAGGGGCGAGGGTGCAGATTATCGTCGGCAGCGCCATGACGAACACGGCAAGATACAGCTTTTGTTCCGCGCTTTTGGCCTGGCCCACTATTTCGGCCTTGCGGCGTTCCCTGGCGTCTTTCACCGCTTCCGAAAGTTTCCCCGCCACCGAAGCGCCGTAGCGCTGGGCCTGGATGACCGTTGTGGCCAACCTCTGCGCGTCCAGAAGGCCCGTCCGGGCGGCGAAATTTTTCAGCACTTCTTCCAGGGGCGCGTTGTACCTGGCCTCCTCGACCGCGCGCCGCAATTCTTCGCGCAAAGCCGAACGCTTCTCGGTGATCCCGCCGGACGCCCATTCCAGGGCGGCCCTCAATTCAAGTCCGGCCGACAGGGCCGTGGCCAGCCTGGACGCCACCATGATAAATTCCCTCTTCATCGCTTTACGCCGTTCGCTGATCAGAAAAGAAAGCCACCAGTCCGGCAATTTGATGAAGACCACAGGGATAAAGGCTAACATATTCGAGGAAAAGACGCCCAGCAGGGCGGACGCGGCCGCCAGCCCTATCAGGCCGAAACGCAGGGTGTCGAACGCTTCCGGGCTGAAGCCGTAGGGGTTTCCTGCCAGGGCGAGCTTTTCTTCCACGTCCGGCGGGCCGGCGAGCTTCTGCAGCCACGGGTGGTATATCAACAGCCTGGTGAAAAACCGGGAAGCCGTCTCAGAAAACGGCGGCGAATGCGCGGCCAGGTCGAAAGCCGTGACGGAGACGCGGAGCCCGGCCGCGACCGCAAGGCAGAAGACGAACGCCGCCGCGAAAAAAGGTACGGAAACAGGGACGTTCATAAAAACCGCCGCCTTTCTTTCAAAAATCTTCAATCGAACGCAGGATGTTCATCACCAGCCAGAGGCCGAAGCAGAAAACGAGAAAAGCCACAAAAGCCGCCGTGCGGCCCATCTGGGTGTCCACGAGCGGCCGGAAGAGGTCCGGCGCCAGGACGAGCATGCCGAAAATGTACGCCACAGGGATGAACGTTACCAGGATGGCTGATGTCTTGGCCCCTTTCGTGTGCTGGTGTACCTGGTAGCGCGTGCTGATGCCGTCCCGCAGGCTGGTCAGCACTTCCCGCAAGAGGTTCAGCGACCGCGGGCCGCCCACTTTGCTGTAAAGCTCCACCGCGTCGCACAGCTCTTCGGCTTCGACGCAGGGGATGCGGGCCGCCAGGCCCCGGAACGCTTCCGGTTCCGGCAAACCGCCGGCGATTTCTTCCGCCAGGCGTAAAAATTCCGACTTGATAGGCTCCGGAGAATGCATGGACGCCTCACGTAACGCTTTCTCCATAGACATACCGATGTGCAGCGCGGTCATCAGGGTGTCCAGCCCGAATTCTATGTTGCTCCGGAAAGCCTTTATCCTGCGCCGGAAAAGGTAGAGGTTCAACGCCCGCGGGCCGAGCAGAAAGCCGCCCGCCGCCAGCGGAACAGCGAACACCGGGTCGGCCAGCAAAGAGGTCAAAAAGAACGTCCCCACCCCTATGGCCGCCCCGGCGAGTGCCCCGGACTCGAGCGTCAGAGGGGAATCCCCCCGCAGGTTCCAGAGGCGCACGAAAAAAGTTTCGCCCTTCCCCCGGTTCCTGTAAGCCGCCGCGCCGCCGCTGGGCAGCAGCGGGTTGCTGCGTTTCCATCCGGCGAAAGCGCAGAACAGCGAAAATACGGCGAAAAATGTCGCCAGACCGATGAATGGCGTCAACAACCGAACCACCCTCTCAATTCGTCCATTTCTTCAGGGGTAAGGTAAAGCGCCAGCTTGCGTTTGCCGAGGAACGCGGGGATTTCGCCGGTGGGCCGCAGCTTTCCCAAAGGAGCGCCGTCTTCCGCGAAGCCCTCAACGCGGAAAGTGTAGAGGGGCACCACTTCCGGCAGGGAATCCGCGTCCCGGCGCCGGATCTCGGCGACGTCCAGAAGCCTCCTGTGGCCATTTATCTGCCCGAGGAAAAACACGACCTCAGCAGCGGCCACTTTCCCTGCCCGCGACGCCGGGGTGCTGTACGCCCCTCCCCGGTACGCCGCCAGCATGTCCGAAAGCCGCAGGGGCACCTCTTCCGGGCCGTCGGCGTGGACTGTGGACATTGACCCCGGGTGACCGATGTTCATGGCCTGGAGGGTCCAATAGGTGGTGATTTCATTACGGCATTCCGAGCAGATGACTCTCGCCGGTTTGGTGCGGAGGACTTTTTCGAACAGCAGGTCGGGCGGCACGGCGCCCTCCCCTTCCACTCCGGCCCGACGCGGCTCCAGCACAACGGTCCACGGTGTGGGGAGGTCCGGCCGGCGCGGGTCCGGCAAGCCGACCCGCGTCTCCGCCGGGTCCTCGATGAATACCAGCCTCTCGTCCGGCCCTACGCGGAGCAGGAGTGCGTTCAAAAAAGTGTTTTTGCCGGAGCCCATGCCCCCGGCGGCGAACACGTTCAGCCTCGCCTTGACCATCAGATCGAACATCCTCACGAGTTCCGGCGGGAACAAATTCCTTTCAGCCAGCTCATCGAGCGTGAACAGGCGCGAAAACCGGCGGATGATCATGCTCGTACCCCGTACAGAAGGGCCGTCAAGGAAGACCACCGCCCGCGACCCGTCGGGCAGCCGGAAGTCCTCGACCGGCCGCGCTTCGTCAACCTTGCGGCCCACCGTGGCTGCAAGGCGCACGGCAAACCGCCGCAAGTGCTCTTCGGAAGCGAAAGTCTTGTTCCATTTACGGATGCGGCCGTCCTTTTCGTAACGGATGAAATTGTAGCGGTCGATCCAGATGTCGGTCACGCCTGGATCTTCCATCAGATCCGTAATAGGCCCGAAGCCATAGATGTCTTTCATGAGCTCTTCGATAAGGTTTACTGGCATGCCCTCGCGGGCCACGATTTCCCGGAGCAGCGAGCGCGCCTTTTCTTTGTCGCGCATCGTCCCTAAATCCGAAGCCCACGCTTCCTGGATGAGCTTCAGCCGCAATTCGTCGAGGGCGTCGCGCCCGCTTGCGTCGTCGCCGGGAAGAGACTGGGGTCTTTCTTCTTCTTTCCTGAAGAAGAGTTCGGCGTATAAGGAATCGCAATCGTTCACAGGAACCACCGCCTTTAAATTCAACGTTTTTGCCGATTTTTGCTGAAAAGAGCCCTTACCTTTTCCATCAGTCCCGTCTTAGGCCGCGCCGTTATCCCGATGTCCACCCCCAGGATGTTCCGCGCCAGCAGGCACATGGACCGGGTGAAGGGCGAATCGGGGCGGACGCACACGAAGGGCTGCCCGCTCACCTGGCTCTCCTTGTCTCCGAGGGCCGCCTCTTCCGGCAATTCGCCTTTAAGGGGCACGGCCGCGCCAGCTTCCCGTGAAAAAGCCGCCACGAAATCGCTGACCGTGAACCATGTCGGCCTCACGCGGTTCAAAACCATGCCCGTCCGGGCGGGGTCGAGGATGCGCCCCAGCTCCTGGCGGTACGCGGAAGCCAAAAGCCTCATGTCTTTGTACTCGAACCGGCAGACAAGCAAGACGTCCGTGGCTTTAGCGAGGGCCACGAGGATGGGGTCGCGGTCTTTGAGGGCAACGCCGGTGTCCACTATCACGAAATGGAAAAATTTCTGGCAGCCCTCGACGATCCGGCTCGCCAGGTCGCGGCCGAACCGGACTTTTTCGTCGGCCGTCTGCGGCGGGGCCAGGTAATACACGTTCGCCCCCTCGTGGTAGTTCATCGCCCCCGCGACGGCGCTCCACTGCAGCGTGTCTTCCGTAAAGTCCTCCCACAGTATCGCCGTTTTGGGCCTGCGGTCGTCGCCGAGGGCAAACCATGTATAAAGCCCCGTCGACCCGTCGAGGTTGAAATCCAGCAGGGCTACCCTGCACGGCGTCCCTGCGGCACGCTCCTGCTCCCGCGCCCACATGCCCATCAGGGCGGCCAGGTTTTCGGCCACCGTCGTTTTGCCCGCCCCGCCTTTGTCGGAATACACCACCAGCGTCCGCGCGGTCACAGGCACGGCCCGCTGGGTGGAAGCGACCTCCGGGGGCTTCACCTCTATGTCGTCCAGCCGGAACCGCTGGGGGTTGAGACGGCCCAAAGCCGTGACGCACGCTTTCACCGCCTGTTCCGGGTCCGCCGGGACGGAATAGATCCGCGCCTCGCTCATGCGTGCCCACGTCGAGGCGTTCACCGGCCCGGAAACGAAGATCAGAGTGTTGGGCCGCACGCGGGCGAGGTCGATGGCCACGTTCGTCCATTCGGGGTGGGAAGGTAACAGCACCCCGTCAGGTTTGACCTTGTCCACCAGGATGTAAACGTCGTAGGGAGAGGCCGCCTCGCCCCCTACCTTCGCCCCGTGTCTGGCCGCCGCGGCTTTGCATTCCCGGACGAATTCCGGGGAGCCTCCTACGAAAAGCAGAGACACTCTTATTCAGCCCCTTTCTTTTCAGCCGGCGTTTGTCCTGGACCGGCCTGCTGGGACGAACCGGACGGCTGCTGCGCGGGTACGGCCGGCGGCGTTACGCCGGTCTGCTGGGAAATGCCGGGCCGCTGTTGCGTGGAGACGTCCGGCTGCGGCAGTGCCGGGCCGTTCGGCTGTCCGGCGTTAGCTTGCTGCGCGGCGCCGACCAGGGGTTTCAGGACGAAAGTCAAAGAATTTTCCTTGCCGCCCGTGAAATAGGGCAGCACTTTGTCCAGGTCCTTAGCCGACAGGGCCAGGATCACGCCCTGGGTGGGCTGTGCCCCCTGGGGCGTCTGCACCGTTCCCGCTTGCAGCACCAGCACATCCGATGCCACTTTCACCGGCGGCTCCTTGTCGCTCGCCCGGGAGTATATGTCCACCCGGTTGCCGGCCGCCAGCGTGCCCGCCACCGTGGTGCCCAGCGTGTTCGGCACGGCCACGGCCACGTAATCGCCCCCCAGGGCGGCAACGCTGCCGGCTACGCCGGCCTGCTGCGGCGGCATGAGCATAGAGCGGCGCAGCACGGTGCCCGCCGGTATGAAGCCCCGGGCGACCATCCCGGCGGCGTCCCGCGGGGCCGCCACCACGTCCGGGTAGAGCGAGCCTTTCGCTTGCTCCACCAGCGTCACGTCGTTGGCCGTGAGCATTTCGTTCGCGGCGACGTCCCGCTTTACCGCCACCACTTGCACGACGCCGGCGAACGACCGCACGGTCTGGACGGCGGCCGCCGCCGCCAATACGGCGAAGACGGTCGCCGCCAGCAGCCAATACCTGTAATTCTTGAACACGTTCACTGGACAGCACCCCTTTCAAGTTTTTCCAATACCATCCTGGCCAAAAGTCCAATCGCGCCGTCGAAATCGGGGCTCTTGCCCAGGGGCAGACGTCCGCTCTGGAGCGCCTGGTTCACCGCCGCTTCCTCTTCGTAACCGCCGGGCACACCGACCACTTTTTGGATCCCGTATTCGCCGGCGTACACCTCGGGCGGGTAGCCCGCCCCGGAAAGCGTGCGGTTCACTACCAGCACGTCCAGCCGCCAGCCGCCTTTCACCCAATTGCCGACCCGCTCGAAAGACACGGGCGAGCCGTCGGTCACGAGCACGACGCATCCCGCTTTCTGGTAGGCAGTGTCGACGGCGCCGCCCTGCTCCCACTGCGTGTTGAAAGCGACGTCGGCCACCAGTATCCCGCAGGGACGCGGGCCGCTCCCGCTTATACCGTCCCTGCTTACGCACGCGTAGCGGTCCGGGTTTTCAGCGAAATACCTGTGCCCGACCGGCGAGGGCGACACTTCCAGGAACAACGGGTCGTAATCCTCCAAAACGCCGGCCAGGCATGCGGCGACCGTCGTCGCCCCCACGTTGCCCTTTATGCCGAACACGGCCACCGAAGCGCGGGCCGAATCGAAGAAAACGCCGACCGGGTCCGGCTTTGGCGACCCCTTGGGAGACTCTGCCGGGCCGCCCACGCCGCCGTCGAACTTTTCCGCCGCATCTTCCTGCGTGCCGTCTTCCCGGGGAGTTTCCCAAAATGCCGGTTCTGCGCTGTCCTCTTCGCTTTCTTCCCAGAACGCTGGCTCGGGCACGAGGCCTTCTTTGAGCGCCCTCTCGGCCGCCCGCACTACCACGCCGACGCCTATGCCTTTCCCCCGTAACGCTTCGCCGGCTGCCGAGCCTGCGGCATCCACCACTTTGCCGTCTTCTACGAAAAGGACGCACTCGGGGGGTACGCCGCATAGCCTGGCTTCGCGGAAGAGCGTTTTCCCCGCTTCGTCTTTCGCCCCGGCTATCACCACTACCGGCACGCCGAGGCTCGCGGCTGTGGCCACGGAAGATAACGTCTCGCTCAAGAGACGGGCGTCGCGCGGGCGGGCGAGCACCACTACCGAACCCGGCCCAGCGGCGGCCCCGTCCAGCGGCAGGCATTCCACGCCGGAAAACCTCGATATGCGGCCGCGGGTTTGAGCGTCGGCGTTCGTCAGCATCCGCTGCAGCAACATCGAATAAATTCCCCCTCAACCAAAAAATCTTCTCTAAGAAACAAAATTGGAAAAAGCGGACGGGCGGGCCATCACGAACCCCTGTATGCCAACGTCCCACCCCGTCTCTGCCAGCCACGCCATGTCTTCTTCTTTTTCCACGCCTTCCAGGATAGGGTAGGCCCCAGAGCCGGCGATGCCTTCCACCAAACCGGCCAGGAGCTTCTGCTTCTGCCTGTCGCACGCCACCCCTTCCACCAGGGCGCGGTCGATTTTCACGTAATCCAGATGCGCGCTGAGTACCAGGTCGAGGTTCGCCCTCTGCATCCCGAAATCGTCCAGGGCTATGAAAAACCCCCGGTCGACCCATTCCTGGAGGGAACGGACGAATTCTTTTAACGTGTACACCCCCTGCTCGGATATCTCCACGCACACCCTCGCGGTGGTCGCCCCCCTGGATTCCACCAGGCGGGCGGCCCGCAAAGGAAAAGCCATATCCGCGAACGCTTCCGGAGTGAGGTTGAAAAAAAGCGTGCTCGAAGACGCCGCCAGAACCTCTTCGACCGCCCTCTCCAGCACCCGCAGTTCCCACACGGGGATAGCCCCGGCACGGCGCGCCTCCCGCAGCAGGTCGAACGGCGACCACCCTGCCGGGTGCCGCAGGAGGGCTTCGTAGCCTATCGCCTGGGCAGGGTCCTGGAGGTAGAAAATGGGCTGGTAATGCATGTAAAAGCCGTCCAGCATAATCATCCTTCCTTCGCCGCCCGGCCTATAATGCAGGCTGATTCCAAGATATAGAGGAGCGCCCGCCGGACGGGGTTCTTTTTCTTGAGTGAGGGAGGGTCGTAAGGCTTTCCGCGGGCCGCCCCGTCTTCGGCCGCCGCCACGGCCGGGTCGTCGGGGATTTCGAAAAACTCCTCGCGGCCTAAAAGCTGGGCGACGTTCCTGGGAGATATGTTGCTGTCCCGGTACCCCACGCGGTTGACGATAACCGCCACCCGTTCGCCGCCGATTTCGGCCAGCCATTGCCCGCGCAAGCGCGCCACCGTCGACGCCGCCGTCCGGTGCGGCAGGGCCACTATAAAGATGCGGTCGCATTGCCGCAGCGCCGCCTTGACGGACGGCGAGATCAACCTGGCCCCGAAATCGAGCACCACCGCGTCGTACCTGGCCGCCAGGTCCGCCACCAGCCGTCCGGCCTGGGCGGGGTCGGGGAACCATTCCCTCTCCGGCAGCGGCGCGGCCACCAGAGACGTGCCCGCGGGCCCGCGCGCCGGCGTAGACCTTTCAAAAAAAGTCGCCAGGTCGCAGCCGGGAGGGTCGTCCTCGTTGTACCCGCAGAGGCGCGTCAGGCCGGCTTTTCCGGTGTCGAAATCCACCAGGCAGACCGTCATGCCTTTTTCCGCCATGAGCGCCGCCGCGTTTATCGCGAGGGAAGTCTTGCCCTGCTGGGCCTGGGTGCCCGAATAAAACGCTATCACCACGCCCCTGCGGGGAGGCGGCGGAACTGCGGCGCCCGCGTAAGGGGCGGCCGCACGCCCGGCGGACCCGACCGCCGGAGGTGAGACATCTGGGGGTTTCCGTTCGTCCCCCCGGCTATCGCTGCCTATGCCGCACGCCTTGGCGGCGAATTCCAAGGCGGCCTCGCCGTTAAGTGCCACGGCGGCCTTTTCGGACGAAACGAGCAGGTCGCTCAACTTTCCCGAACTGAGCCCTATCACCGGGCATCCGGGGTCGCCCAGCGACGGCAGAAGCTCCACGTCCGCTATGACGGCGGCGGGCCGCACGTCCCTGCCCGGCGCGCCCGTAACAGGCCGGAAACCCCGCCCGGCGGCGGCCCCGGCCAGGGACTCCGACCGCCGCCCGAATAAACAGACGACCAGCGGTCGCGCAGCGGCGGCTCCAGTTTCGCCTGTTGCTGTTTCCGGGGCGGGCATCCCGCCGGGCGCCGAATCCCCCCGGCCGCCGGCGGGCCGTCCGGGTCCCCGGAACGGCGACCCGTCCGCGCGGAGGGCTGCTTCGAAAGCCGACCCCGTTTTCCTGGCCGCAATTTGTCCCGCTTTCAGCGTGCTGGCTTTCTGATTTCCGGCCGCGTCGCCGCGTTTGAACAATTTTCTCCAAAACGCCACATTTTTGCCCTCCTTTCCGCTGTAGACAGGACGTGCCGGGCCCGCGCCGGACAGTGCCAGCCCTCCCTCCGGAGCTCCCGGCACGCCGGGCACCGCGGGGCGCCCCTGCGGGGCGTCGCGGTCTGCCTCCGGCGCCGCTGCGTATCCCGGCCCGCCGGCGGAATTGGCGGCCGCACGTCCCTCCACGCCGCCAGCGTTTTCACGCTCCGGGGGAGCCACCGCCCGCAGTTTCCCGAACCGGGAAAAGACGGGAAGCCGTCTTTCGTGGACAGGCGTGTCGCCGGGAACGAAGCCGAACGCCGCGGCCGCGAGGCCGCGCACCGCTTTCCCGGCGGCGCTTTTCGGGTCGGGGGACGGCAGGCCGCCCCGGCGGACGCCCGGATCGAACGGGATTTCCGAGACGCCCTTGAACGCCATGCCTGTCGAGCGCAGGATACGCTCCATGTCCCGCGGCGAATACCGGGACGCCGCTTCCCGGCGGTTCACCACCAGCCTGCACTTGCCGGTGACGGCCGGGCCGTATTTCGCCAGAAATTGTTTGACCCTGAAGACGGCTTTCTCGTCGCAATCGGTTACGAGCAACACTTCGTCTGCCGCGGCAGTCAGGACTCCCCAGCATTCCGAGCCTACGTCCGCCCCCGCATCGACCACGACCGCTTCGAAGGAATTAGCGAGGTAGTTTAAAAACGCTTCCACGTCCCTACGTGAAACGCTTTCGAACGGGTTCTCCGGCCTGGGGAAGACGGCCACGCCGCCCGGCCCTTTCAAAGCGGCCGCCGCCGGGTCGCGGTAGTCTTTCCACGAGGCGACCGTCGGGTGGGGGCGGCGTGCCTCTTCCTCCAGCCCCAGCACCCGCACCATGTCCCCGACGGCCAGGTCGAAATCGAGGAGGGCCGTCGCGACGCCCCGTTCCGCGGCGGCCGCGGCCAGATGGCAGGCTATGAAGGTCTTGCCGGCGTCCGTAGCGGGGGAGGTGATGACGATAGTCTTCAATATTAAATTCCCCCTCAAAAATTGATGTAATGATTTGATACTAATTGATTTTTGATCATAAAATATGGTAATATAATGTTACCAAAGGAGGAATGCTTGTGCGCGCGCCATCTTTTTCGGAAATTGGACAAAGAATAAAAGATCTTCGGGAAAAAAAAGGGGTATCGCAGAAAGATTTAGCAAAAGTTTTACAGGTAAGCAGGCCTGTGGTAACTAAAATTGAATCTGGCAAAAAAGCTATTACCAGCGTTGAGCTAAGGATCATAGCGGATTATCTTGGTACGACCACTGATATTCTTACGGAACCAGTTCAAGAAGAAAATCTTATTGCACGTTTTAGGGCAACTGGTTCAGAAGAAGATCCGGAGTTTTTAGGTGCTGTGAATAAAATAGAAAACCTTATTCGGGAAATTATAGGACAACTCAAGCTCCGGAGGGTACAAGATGGCCAAAATTGGTAGGCAAGAAAAAAAAGAACTAGAACAAGAAGGTAAAGATTTGGCTTCTCGTTGCCGGAGAGAATTAGGCTTAGGGATAGAACCTATTAGTGATATATTTGGGTTGATTGAAAGATTTAATGTTATTCTTTTAAGATATCCTAGCGATAATCCAAAACTTTCAGCATTTATCACTAAAAACTTGGAAGGTTACACTTTTATTTATTTAAACACAAAAAGAACATTGGGACATCAAATTTTTTCCGCCGCCCATGAATTTAAGCATTTATTATACGATAAGGATCTCAATGCCAGAATATGTAATCCTGAACAAGACCAAAATGACCCTAGTGAGATTGTAGCGGACGCATTTGCTGGAGCCTTTTTAATGCCCCTTGACGGCGTAAGAAGCATTTGGCGGGAATGTTTTGGAAATGATAAGTGTCAATTCATAACCCCAAAACATGTAATTAAGATGCAACAAATTTTTCATGTTAGTTATAGCGCTATTCTAAATGCCTTATTGCAGGCGGAAATTATATCTAGACCCATTTATGGCAAACTCCGTAAGATGGCTTCTCCAGAGCATGCAGATGCGTTAAAAACTCTTACCCGAAAAATGGGATATTCAACTAGTTTAATTGAGGAAACATCTCCTGAAATACCACGAATTCTAATTGAAAGTCTCCATGATAACTACGAGAAAGGTCTAGTCAGTTTCGGTAAAGTAAAATATCTGCTGTCCCTATGGAACAAAACACCGAATGAATTGGGGTTTGAACCATACTATGACTAAACCTTTCAGGATTTGCGTAAGTGACGCGGATATTCTAGTGAAATTTTGCAAAGCAGGTTTTTTAAGTTTATTGGGACAGCTATTTAATCAAGTTATTGTTCCTAAAAAGGTCTTTGAAGAAGCTGAGCTAAAAATCGGATTACAAGCAAGAGGACTTAGTCTTCATGCTGCTCAACAAGAGGGCTGGCTTAAAAGTATCGATATTTCCAACCCACAAAACGATTTAACCCGTGAACAAAAACATAGCATCCTCTCTTACATAGAAACTTATCGGTATAGTCTCGATCCTGGTGAACTTGAAGCTTCCGCTATTGCACATGAATTAGGTATTCAGATCCTGCTTACTGATGATCGGACAGCTAAACGATTGATTCAAGAATGGAGCGAACTTATTTGTATTGCCCACTGGGAAATACTTTGGTTATGCATCAACGTAAACTTATTAAAGATGAGTGAAGCGGAAAAAATATTTCAAGCCCTTCAAACTGTAGTGGAATATCCTGTTAAAATACCTTTTAAAGAGTTAATGAAACGTAGTTCCAATAGGCTTAACTATTTATTAGAAACAGCGTCTACATTATCATTTTCAAGTCAAAGCAAACCTAAGATAGCGAAAAAAAAATAATAAATCAATTTGCGGTAGTTAAAACCGCCGCTTCCATCCCCGCCTGCTGTTGATCTCCGATCCCGATTTCAATCGCTTCCACTATAACTTCTGCCATCCGCCACACCAGGTACAACCGGGTGTTTTGAAGCGTGAGAAGATCCAGAGCGGTTCCTGTCCCGACATTGATGACGCCTGTCAGGTAGGCGTCCCCTACCGGGGGCAAATTTTTGTTCAACCCCGAACCCGGCTGGCAGCTTCCTTTGCGAATACAAATATCCCCCACGCTGGTGAAAGTTTCGCCAAATGCCGAATCTACGGCGATAACAGGCTTCCCAGCGTGCCTGGTACGGATAATTTCCAGCGTTTCCGGCAGGTTAAGGGCGTGAAGCGGTTCGGCAAGGGTGCCGAATATCGGCCATTCAGGATGTTTTTTCTTTAAAAAGGTGCCGACCAGCGGCCCTAGACAGTCACCCATCGCCCGATCCGTACCGATACAGGCGACCACCGGCGGGAAAGAAAGGCCGGGGGCCGTTTCCAGCAAAATCCGGCGCAAGACCCGGCCCAGGTCCTGGGCCGCCCGGGGGTCGCCGCAAAAACGCCTGGCTTCGTGCATCGAACACCAACCTCTGCCATAAAGTCTTTTTCCCACAACTTTGCCCCACTCAAAGATAAGACGTCAACGGTGGGCGTTGCTTTCTTTTAAGTGGTTTTTCGCCCAACCTACGACCGCGTCCCACACCGCTTCCTGGAGAGGGGTCAACAGCGGCTTGTTCAACCGCTCGCGTATCTCACAGGAACCACTCCTTTTTTGAAATTTGGAACATAAAAAAAGCCTTCCCGTTGCGGGAAGGTGTGATATTACGGTGTTTGTAATAAAATATTGCAAAAACCTAATATTAAAATATGGTTTCAATAGTTTACGCCTACTTCTATCGCCCCCAGGCCGCCGTTCGTTCCGGCGGCGGCCAACCGTAAAAATTTCACGCCGTCCATTCCCCAGGGTGGCCAGAGGTAAACCTGTCGCCGATAGGCACAACCGCGCCAGGTGTCCCAACCTTCCGGCGGCCATATACTAGATTCCCGCACGTGGATAATCTTCCACCCAGGCAAAAATAGGTAGTGCTGTCAGCAAATATCTTCAAACTTGAAACTGAATCTACCCAGGCAACATGCCCGTAAATATTGTTAGGATATGGTTTGTTGCCGTTAAGCATGTCGAGCGTTTTTGGCTGAAGTACCATGATAGAACTAGCGGAAGGTTCGTCAACCGCTTCAACACGATAAATTCGGCCATCCTTAGAAATCATCGTACCGTCGAGGTTCGTCCAATTGCGGGCATCGCCTACCCACGGAAGATAGACGCCCCAATTTTCTTTCGCCATTTCCCAAACGTACCAGCAACAATTACCGCCGTCCCACAGCGTATAGGGGTTGGCCGAAGCTGGCGAGGGGACGAGAAATAAAAGAACAATACAAAAAAGTGCCGCCGATGTTTTCAATGAACGCACTAAAATCACCTCTTTTTAATAATTCCCAGCCCCGCCCGGCCCGGCCGCCCCGCCGCTTCCGCCGGGCGCGGCGCCCAGCCATTCCAAGGGGTCGCACGGCCGGCCGTTGACCTCGACTTGCAAGTGCAGATGCGGCCCGGTGGACCACCCCGTGTTGCCGGTGTAGGCCACCGTCTGCCCGGCCGCCACCTGGTCCCCGGCAGCCGCCGCGAACGCGGACAGGTGGCCGTACATGACCCGCACCCCGCCGGGGGAAGACACCACCAGGCAGTTTCCCAAAGCGTTGTCCCACCCGGCGAAAGTCACTGTCCCGCCTAAAACGGCGTAGACCGGCGTGCCTTCCGGCGCGGCGATGTCGGCCCCTTCGTGGAACGAAAGTTTCCCCGTCACCGGGTTGATTCGTTCACCGAAAGGCGAGGTAATCTCCCGGTATTGCGATGGCAAGGGCCACACGCCGTTGGCGGCCGGTAACATGGACGAAGAATATTCCGCCGCTTGCTCAAAGACTTTCCGCACGTACCACCAGGCATGGTTGTAGGCGTAGACGGCCCCCTGGGGGTCGCTGTCGAACCCGTCGGCTTTGAGCATGTTGGCCGCCGAGAAGACGGCGTCCCAGGGGTCGTAGGGGTCGCACCGGCCGTCCCCGTCGCCGTCTTGCTTGTACGCTTCCCAGGTCGCCGGCATAAACTGCATGTAGCCTATGGCCCCGGCACTCGAAGTGTTCATGTTGCGTCCGAAGTCCGATTCGATCTTGGCTATGGCGGCCAGGACGGCCCACGAAACGCCGTATTTTTCCTGGGCTTTCAGGAATATGGGCAGGTGGTCCGCCGGTATGTCCGCCAGGGCGGCCCCCGTTGGGGCGCCGGAGCGGAAGCCGGAGGTTATGTTCGGCCCCAGGGCGGCGATGGGGGCGAAAACGATCATCAAAAGCGCCGCCGCAAGAACGAGCGGGATTGCGAGTGCCGCGACGGCGAGGGCGGCCGCCCGGCCGGGGTTTTCGGCGGCGTAAGCCGCGGCTTTTTTAACGGCGTATGCCGCTGCGGGCGCAGGCATGGTGGGTCAATCCCCTAAAAATTGCTGAGTCGTTTGGCGATTTTTATAAGTTCTTCCGCGAGTTCACGTTGCATCTTCATATAGTTCTCCCGCTCTTCCCAAGATGGCATCGATTCTTTGAACGTTTTTAAGATCGCCAGATTGGAAGCCGCGATGCCTTTAGTCGTCGCCGCCCGATCTTTGCCAACCGCTATTAAAAAACCTGATTCTGGATCTAAACAGTATACTCCCCGGTATCCCCAAACAGAGTGGCCCATTTTTCTAAGAGTTCTGGCTAATCTTTGCACGCGGATTCGGTTTTCCAAGGAATCATTTCCGAACAGACGTATAGCGATGCTACGTGTAGTCACACCTTCAGGATACTTTTCTTCCAGTATGGCAAGAAAGGTTTCAGCCAAGGTTCTTCCGGTCGATTTCTGTTTCATGTTTTTTACCTCCCTCAAGAACTTTGAGCTGTTTTTTCCCCGTTAAACCTTCGTTTAATAAATCTAAAAGTTCTGTAGCTCGCACAGCGAGCAATTGTAATCCAAGCACATGAAGGCGGGCTCCAAACAAAACTTCTATATCCCGAACTAATTTGCCGAGGGCTTTTTCAGCATCGCTACTTTCCACAATTCCTGCGGATTTCATCATTCTTACATATTCCTTCACTTTATCCGGGGCACGCATTATTTTTTCTGTTACCAGTAAAAACTCCGTTGTCAAAGAAGTGACGCGGTCAAATTCCGCTTTCAAAGGAATCTCAGGCAGTTTTTCTTTAAAACTCTTTTCCTGTATCAAACTTTTTTTGACAGTTTCATAGTGCCGCTCTAAAGTTTCTTTTTCCTTTTTAATCCGTTCTATTTTCGTCAGCAATTCTTGTCGCTGTTGGGCTAAAAATTCGGCGTGAGACCGAACCGACGCTAATTCGTCAGCAAACTCTTGCAGCTTGACACGTGCGGCATTAAGTTCAATCTCCATTTTAGGATCGGTTTTATAAACTACCTTTTCTACAACCTTTTCCACTATTTCCGGCTGCCGTGCCTTCAGCTCCCCGTTCTCTTTCCGCAAGGCGTCTATTTCGGCTTTCAGCCTCGCGGCCTCGTCGGAACCCTCTTTAGCGTCCGCCAGGGCTTTCTCGCTCTCGGCCAGCTTTCGGGCGAGCTCTTCCGCCCGTTTACGTTCAGCTTCAATCTCACGACGGAGGTTCTGGGCCTCTTTGACGGAGAGGCCGCAGACGCCAGATTCGCCTAAAATATCGAGGAGTTGCCTTTGCTCCCCGGGCGGCAGAAAGGCCAACGAATAGGCCGCAATCTGGGAAAGCTTGCCTTGGGAGACAAACTGCTGAAATTCAGGAATAAGGTCATTGAGTTTAAGAAGCTTTTTTAAGTTTTCACGATTCTCGCCAATAGCATTAGCAACATCATCAAGTGTCTTAAAAACTGGGTAATTTTTACCCAGTTTTTCAGGACGACCTTCCCGTATACCCCAATACCGCTTCAAAAATTCTGCCCGCTTTGCCTTTTTGATAGGATCATTGCAAATGCGGCGCTCTTCATTATCCGCCACCAACAAATACTCCGCCTCTTCCGGCGAGACGTCCCAGACCTCGACCGGGACTTTCTCGATCCCCAATTCCTTCGCGATTTCCAGCCGCACGTGCCCGGCAATTACGGTGTAGTCCGGCAGAACTTTAAGCGGGTCGCGTATCCCCTGAGCTTGTATGCTCCGCTTGATCGCTTCCCGCTCTTCCGGAGACGGGGCCGAAAAGTATTCGCCGTTTTTGGGGTGCGGTTTTAAAAGAGAGGTAGAAACAAGATTTGACAATGCGATCATCCTTTCCACACAAAAATCGGCCTTAGATTAAAGCTGTCTCCCCAAAACAAAGCGGCGGGAAACCTACGCATCCCCGCCGCTATCAGACCCAGGCGTGCTGCTGCCCGGTGCCGCTGGCGTCTCCGGATTCGCCGCCGTGCTGGCCCCGAAGCCCCGGCCGTGCGGCATAGCTTCAGGAGAAAAATTCCTAACCGGCGCGGCACCGCCAGACGGCACGCCGCCGACCGCCGGCCCCGGCCGCCCCGCCGGGGGATTCACGCCGCCGGGGCGGTCACCTCGGCCCGCCGCGCCAGCGTCCGCACGGCCGACCGCCGGGCCGGGCACCGCGCTACCCGCTCCGCTGTCGTCCCGCGTCCCCACGCCGTCCCCGGAAACCGCGGGCGTCTCCGGCCGGGTTCCAGAAACGGGCCGCGTATCCTGCCGGGTTTCGGAAGACGCCGGGGCTTCCGGTCGCGCCGCCGGGTTAACGCCGGGACGCTGCGGAACCGCCGCTTCGAAGGGCGGCGCGGCCGTCCGCGGCGGCCGCACCTGCATCACGTTTGGCCGTTGCGTGCCTTTCCCTGTTACGCCCGACTCAATCCGCGCCCTTTCTTCCGGCGCCCCCACGCCTTCACCCGGAGCCGCAGTATCTACACCGTGCCCGCTGACTCCCGCGGCCTCTCCCGGGCGCGTATAACCCTCCAGCGGGCTTCCGCGGTCGGCCGCGGCGCCGCCGTCCGGTACATCTTCGTCATAGACCGGTCGGCCGCCGTACCCGCCCAGCAGGGCGTCGGCCCTGTCGCCGTCGCCGCCGTCAGCCCACGGCGGCCGGACCTCGACGCCGGGCGCCAGCCTTGCCCTGCTGCGGGCGCTCGTGCCGGGCGTTTTTTCGCCGGAAACCACCTCAATGCCGGGGTAGGCCCAGGTGTCGGGGCCGATCTGCGCGAGCCGCACGGGCTCGCGGCTGCCGCCCGTACCCTCGCCGAGCAGCCTCCCGGATCTGCCGTCCGCCGTCTCCCCTTCGACAAACACGAAAGTCGGGGCCGACGACGCCTGGGCGGATGCTATGTCCTCGCGGGTCTGGCGCAGCTCTGATTCGACCTCGTCAAACTCGTTGCGGACGTCCCGATGCATGCGGTAGTTCTGCCAGAGCAAACCGAGCCCTTCCCCGAGAGGACCCCATTCCTTTAACAGCCCAAGGATGCCCCGCGAGCCCATCCGGCCGGCGTAGCGGTAGACAGGGTTCCGCTGGATATTCTGATGTACCCTTTCGCTCCCGCGCTGGACGGCGCCCATCAGCATCGACCTGTATTTAAATGAAAAAAACGTGCCGCCGGCGAACAGGACCGTCAATATCAACATGGCCAGCCCGATCATCCCAAAATCCCCCTCACGACGCCCGTGGCGACGGCCAGCAGCCCGCCCAGGTAAATCCCGAAGATCAGCTTGTTGACCAGGAAAGCGGCCATGGTCTTAAAATAGCGGGCCGCCAGCGCCCACCCGGCGTCCGGCACCATGGCGGCGAAAAGCGCCGCCGGGGCGAAGATGAGCAGGAGGACGAGCACGATCTGGCTGAAGATGATCATCCCGCCCACTATGAGGACCAGCAGGAGGAACGCCGCGGCGGGGATTACCGTCATCACCGCCACGCCCATGTGCTGTAAGACGCTCCCCGTCGACGGCGCGAAGCCTACGACCGACCCGGGGTGCTGCCCGTGGTTGATTGGACTGCTTTGATAAAGGCCAGTCTTATTCCCTATCTCCTTACCTATTTTTTCTAACGTGCCGCCCGTGGTCAAGGTGGACACCTGGCCCAGCATCTCGGCCACGGCGTCGCGGGATTTGTCGTCGCCGCACGCCAGGAAAAGGGTGTCGGCGTACAGGGTGCCGTCCTGGACCTTTTTGTCGAGTTCAGCGATTTTGTTTTTGTCCTGAAATACGCTCTTATCCATAATGGACCATTCTTCATCAGTGATTTTCAGTTTATTTGGGTCAGACGTACCGAACATGGCCGCCGCCCAAGGCTGGGCCACGCACGCCTGCCACACGGCCGTCCCGGCGTTGGCCAGCCCCCTGTCGAGGTCACTTTTGAATTGGTCCGGGTTCTGTTCCTGCCAGAAGAAATGGGCCGAAGAGCTTAAAGCGACGCCCGCCACGCCGTCCGTCAAAGATATCGCTCCCCGGATTATTCGGGGTGCTTCGAGGGTGTACAGGAAAACCGCCGTCAACGACAGCATGGCCACGATCAGGGATTTGACCGTGCCGGCCAATTGGCCGGCCAGCAGCTTTTGCATGGCCAGGACGAAGAAAAGGATGAGCGATAGTTTCAAGGCCACGTCTGCGAACGACTTGCCGTTGAACGAGAAGATGTCGCGGGCCGCCGCGCCGACCCAGTCGGCCACCCCCGCGAGCCAATTGGTGTCAAACGCGAAAAACATGACGTTTATCCCGACCGTGACCAGATATTTGGTTATCGAAAAGATGCCGTTGGCGATTGTATCCATCACCCAGAGGGTAATGCCGCTCATCTGCGGTAAAAAGCCCAGCATTTTGTCCGGCGGGTAGTGCCAGAAGAGGTACCGCCCCATTGGCCAGTTCTGCCACGGGAGACCTTTATAGTTACCCAAAGCGGACAGGGTCAATAAAAGCGGCCCCGCCATGATCCCTGCCGGACCGCTTCCGACCATCAGAGCTTCCCCCGTCAGCCCACCGGCCACCGCTACGCTGTTGGGGTTGAGTGGAAGCAGGAAGTATTCCATCTGCCGCTCGGCCGCCACGTCGCCCGTCAGGTTGTTCTGGTCGGCCGGCTCGTCGCCGATAAACTGCCGCTGGGCCGCCCACGCCGGCGCGGCGGCCGCCAGCGTGACGGCGACCAGCAAAAGGGCGGCGACGAGACGTTTAAAATTGCGGCTATTCTTCGTCGATAATTTCGCCAACAACATAGTCGTCCACCTCTATCTCGATGTCGGCCGCCGGGTTGAGCTTCCGGTCCAGCATTTCCAGCACCGCCATGACCCGCGGGTCATCAGTCTCCGCGACCATCACCGGCACGCGCCGCCGCCGGACTACCCTCCACACGCCGTCAGGGCCGCGTTCGCAGTCGTTGATGACGCGGGTCAATCTATGGATGGAAAACATGAGGGTATGCACCTTCTTTCTTCATTGTGTTTAAAAATTAAAAAGCCGGGATCAAAAACCCGGCTTGAAACATTAATCTAAAATCAATTTTTCTTTAAGAATCAAGGCTTAATCGCATTGTTATAAATGCAACAAAAGTTTTGTTTCAAGTGTTTCAATTCGCCCCGCCCTTCGGCCTCGTGTCGAACAGCTCCAGCAGGTACGGCGGCTGCGGGTCGATGCGGACCACCCCGATGCGGTCCTCCGCGTCCCGGAAGACCGCCGTCCCGGATTCCATCCCGGCGAAGAACCGCACGTCCAGAGCTTCCGGGTCGGCCCCTAAGAAACGTAAATCCGCTTCCACCTCTTCCGCGTCCGAAGCCCGGAAGCAGAAGACGTTGCTCACGTTGTTGACGATGACTTTAGACTCTAAAAAATCGCTGGCGTTCTGGGAGATCAAGACGGGGACCACGTTGAACGACCGCCCCACGCGCACGATCTCTTCCAGGAGCCTCTGACCTTCAGGCACGGCGAAAAGCATCCACGCCTCGTCAAAGATGAGGCACTTTAAAACGGTCGGCGGCAGGCCGAACGCCATCTCACGCACCATAGCCGCCGCCAGGTACATCAGGGCCAAACCCTGCCGCTCGCTCTCGGTCATGCGGGCGGCAGAAGCGCCGCGGCGCGGCAGCGGCAATTCCTTCAGGTTGACTGTAGTGAACACGACCGACCCCGCGGCGGGCCCGGCCGCCGCCGCGCCGGACGCGCGGCCGAAGACGAGGGACCCCACGTCCGACGCCCGCAGATACTCGATAAGCAAGGCGCACTGCCCGGCCTCTTCCTTGACGGCCTGGTGGGGGCTCTGGTCGGCAATCATGCGGAAGACGCCCAGGGCGGCGTCCATGTCCCGCTTCTCCGGCGGGAGCGAGAAGACCATCTCCACGGCCTGGGCCACGGCCACGCGGCGGGCTTCGTTGTCCCCGACGTTCAGCGCCATAGCCAGGTAGTCGAGGGCGACGGCCCTGGCCCTCTGCTCGTCGGCAGAAAGCATGAACGGGTTTAACCGAGTTCCGCCGCGGGGGCTCAAATCTAGGCGGCGGGTGGGGAAAATCCGCTCGAAGACGTAGTACTCGTTCTTCGGGTCGACGGCGAAGCCGACGCCGCCGGCGAGGATCGCATAATAGGCCAGCGTCTTAGAGACCACGCTTTTACCGCCGCCCAAGCTCCCGGTGACGAGCGCGGCGTTGGTCTTGTTGAGCTCCAGGGCCGGGCGGCCGGGCGACCAGAACACGGGCGCCGGTCCGCTCCACCCCAGGAAGAAGCCCTTCGGGTCGCCCAGCTCCGCCGCGGCCATCGGCCCGGCGGCGGCCACGTAGCCGGGGTCGCATTCCACCATCGGGGCGCCGGACGGCGCGCCGGGCAGAAAGGAGTAAAAACATTTGAGCTGCACGCCGGACGGCCGGACGGCCCGGAAGCCGCGGGAGGAAAAGCGCTGCACGAGCCTGTTGGCCGCCACGGCGGCCGCCCTGGCGTCCGGGCCGGACGCCGCAAAGCATATCCCCACACGGGCCAGCGGCTGGCCGGATTCCACCTTGGCTTCCAGGGCACGGCTGTCGTGGAGGCCCAGCTCTTCGGTCTCCGTCGGCTCGCCGCCGCCGGAATAAGCTTCGTTCATCTGCCCTTTTAGGAACGCCCTCTTGCCCCTCACCTTGGCCGCCGCTTTGTACGGTTGGATGATTTCGAAATGTATGGCCGCGTCTACAGGGTCGCCGAGAAAGTCGAGCACGGACAGAAACTCGTCTTCCGTCTCTTTAAGCCGTTTCGGCATATCCGCGAACGTCACGAAGGCCTGGGCGTGGCTGCGGCCCGTCCCGTCCCGCACGATGACACAATCTATTTTCTCTTCCACGTAAGCCCCCTCGGCGAACGCGGCGACCATGCCCGGCGTGAACCTGCCCTCGTCGCGGGAAGGGAGCGGCAGCGGCAGCAAGCCGTAGCGGCGCGCCGCACGGCGGATGATGAAATCGACATCCGCGAATTCGGCCCTCTTCAACCCGTACCCCCGCAGGCGGCGGGCCAGCTCGTCTTCCGCCGTCACGGCCATCTCCACCTTTTTCGGCGAGACGTATTCCGGCCGCAGGCCCGTTAAGAGCGACAGGGCCGCGTCGCCGACCTCGCGGGCGGCCTCGGCCAGCGACCCCCACCCTTCTTCGCGGCGCAGCGGCAATTGGACGGCTAAATAGCGCCGCCGGATGCGCGCCCCGCGGTTCAAAGCGGCCCGGGCGGCCCGGGCGTGCCGGGCGGCTTCCTCTTTCCGCCACGGCGGGGCGGCCGCGAGGTCCGGCGCGGCAGCCGCCAAGTACCCGCCCTCGTCAACGTCTTTTTCTTCCCACAAAAGGAGGATCTGGCCCTTTCCTTCCAGCCCGAACAGCAATTCCTCGAAGCGGGCCACGGCGGCTCGGCGGTGGTCCAGGGGCAGAAAATGGTACGGCTGGCCGGGCATGCGGTAGAGGGCGTAGGCCTCGCCCTGGGCGGTGAAAAGAATGTTTTTGCGGAAAGCGATAAGGGGGAACATGGAAACACCTTCTTTTCAATCATGTGTTGACAGTATTGTTATCAAAAACGTATACTTAAGACTGGAGGTGAGATCTATGCCGATGACGCGAATCTCAGAACAAGCCTTGGAAATACTTAAAGAAATCGCCATTTTTACCGGCGAATCACGGCAAGAAATCCTCTTGAAAGCGTTGGAAGCGTATAAACGCCAGCGCTTTCTCGAAAAAGCCAACGAAGCTTTTGCGGCTTTAAAATCTAACCCTGACGAGTGGAAAGCGGAGCAAGAAGAAAGAGAAGCTTGGAGTTTCACGTTGGGTGACGGGCTGGATAAGGAGTGATCTTGGATGGAAATCGAACCTTGCCGGGGCGAAATCTGGCTAGTGGATCTCAATCCTGGTCGCGGGCACGAACAAATCGGCACTCGCCCCGCTCTAATCATTTCGGTAGATCTCTTTAACCACGGACCCGCAGGGCTGGTAGTCGTCGTTCCTTTAACTACGCGACAAAAAGGCATACCTTTCCATGTCAAAATCGAACCCCCGGAAGGCGGGGTTAAAAATGTAAGTTTCATTAAATGTGAAGATGTACGGTCAATCACCAAAGAAAGGTTAATTGAAAAATGGGGCGTCGTCACGCCCGCTACCTTATCAGGCGTAGAAGCAAGATTAAAGATATTGCTAGGTCTCTGATGCTTCCCACGGCTAAAGAGGCGGGGATCAATAAACTCGTTCCCTCGGCACTAAGCCTTTAAATACGCTCCAGTCGTAGTCGTGGGAAAACAGACGGAACCGGGCGTCAGGATGTTTTTTCAAAATCTCTTCCACCGTACCGCGTAGGCTTTTATCGTTGACCGGGCGGTAGATCTTCGTGCCGTCCCCGGCCACGGCCACGATTAGGGCATAGGTGTTTTCCCGGAAAAGTTCTTCATGCCACATGATGATCAAATCCTTCCTTATTTTTAACTAATATCTTCCATCTCCCATTTCACCCTCTCTTTCTTCAACCACAGCACGCCCCCGCCGAACGCCCGCTTTTTGGGCCGGACGAAAAACGCCAGGACCTCGGCCAGGAAAACGGGCAGCATCTTGCCCTGGGGGTCCCACTGCATGAGCAGATAGGTGAGTGCTACGTCGAGCGCCAGGGCGGCCGCCAGGGTCGGCATGCCCAGCAGGAAAGCTAACGGCTTGGCGACAAACCCCGCGGGGACGATAAGGGCGGAAAAGACGACCAGGGCGTCGAGGGGCATGGGAAACGGCAGCGTCCAATCGCCCAGGTTGTAAATCTTATATTTAATGTTGAACAGCGAGCGATAACTGCTGAAGACGCGGGCGTCGTCCACCGGCGACACGGCGCATCAGCTCCTTTCCTGGCCTTTAAAAAAAAACGGGCGCGGCCTCGTCCCCGGCGAAGAGGGGACTTGCCGTACCCGCACAGCATGGGGGCCGATGGCCCCCGCGTTATTTCGCCCCGATGAAATGCAGTATGCCGTTGCCGATTGCTGTCAATACGGTCTGGTCCAGCGCGGCGTAGACGATACCGCCGATTAAGACGAGCAAGATGGCTTGCACCAGGGCGTGCCGGAAAAACTTGTAAATGGCGGCCACCAAGAGCACGAGGACAAAAGCCTTCTGGACCGTCCCGATGCCTTTGGTGAGGGTAGCGTCGATGTCGACGTCCGCATAGGCGGGCAGGGCGGTGGCGGCGAACAGCGCCACCGTGGCGATGAGGGTGGAAAGACGTTTGAACACGGCCTAAAGGCACCTCCTTTCAATTTAAAAAAAAGCCGGGCGCTATTTTCCCGGCAATAAAGATACGGCTCGACGGTTTTAACCTTACTGGCTGGCCGCCTTCAGCCCCTTCACCAAGAACCGCCCCCCGGAGACTGCCAGGTCGAGCACGAGCCTCTGCTTCACCGCCGTGACGCCAGGGGCCGACACCTCACACTCCACCAGGGCCTTCGACGGGTTTTCCCTGCTGTCCACCCTGATCTGCCCCACACTCTGGAGCTTCCACCCGCCGAGCGGCACGACGCCGGAGCCGTCCGCGACGAAATTCTGCACGTTGCCGCCGGAATAGTAGAGGTCGAGAAACTGGTTCACGAACGCCGCCAGGTTGTCCGGGGCGGCGTCGCCGAAGCCCTGGGGCGCGGAGGCTTTCCCCTGCCCCCGGGCGAGCGGGACGACGGCCGGGAGCCCGGCTACGGCGGCTTTGCCCCCAACCGTCCGGACGGGTATTTCAACCTGCATAACGGCGGCGCGCCACACCGGAACTTCAGCCTGCTGCTGCGGCTGTCCTTGGGCGGCCTGGGGCTGCGGCGCCGAGGCGGGCGCTTCGGCTGCCCGCAGGGCGGGCGGCACGCTGTAGGCGTCGGCCTGCGGCAGCTTGACCAGCCTTTCCACGTGGAGGACGACATTGACGCGCCACGCGTCCGGGCTTTCTTGCCGCACGGAGACGGCGGACGCCGCGACCGCCCGCTGGACGCCCTGGGGGAGCGGCGCCGCCGAAGGGTCGGAAAGGAAAGCCGACAGCCTTTTCGCGTACTCGTCAGGGTCGCCCAGCCAGGTCGCCCATTCGACGGCGAATTGCCGGGCCGTCTCGGCTACGGACTCGCGTAAAGACGCTTCGTCAGGGGTGTAAGCCTTGGCGGCCAGGGTGTTGTAGGCCCTGGCCGCGAAGACGGAAGCGCGGACGGAAAAGAGGAGCGAAAGGATCAGGAGGCACCAGACAACGCCCGCGGCTATGCGGCGGAATAAAAATGGCGGCATGAATGATCAACTCCTGTACGGTATCATTCTTTTGGGCTTTTCGGCGCCGGCATATCGGTACATGCGAGCACCAAAGAAAACAGCCAACCGAAGATTGTCCATCCTAAAAACAAATTGATGGCCAAAATTACGAATTTATCCTTGCCGTTTTTAGAAAATGTTATCATGGTTGGCAAAAAGTAGATTAGCAGAAAAAGGAAAAGCAAGGAAAGACCGATCTCTAACAATTGCCTTCCCCACCTTGTCCTTCCCAAAAAATCTGAACCAACCGCCGCATCCTAAATACCCCCATCGCCGATCAATTCGCGGTTCAAATCGAGGACCGTGTTAAACTCATCCTGCGTCAGATTCTCGCCCAGGGCCAGGTAGCGGTCGACGACGTTCCCTTTATCGTCCCGGACTAAAACCGTCCGGCCCTCCATCCAGACCCAGCGGCCGTCGAGCTGTTCCGCCCGGGTTTGGTCCCAGCCTTCCAGCCGCCACCTTTCGGCCGGGGCGGCGTTGTTCTTGATGCCGTCGTAGATCAGGGCGTAGGGGTTCACGAAAAGCGGCCCGGAAGCGTAGAGGGCGGTGATCCGGCCCGTCCTGTCCCGCTCCGCCGTCACGCGGGCGAACATGGCCACCGGCTCTTCCCGGTCGGCCACGCCCGAACCCTCTTTCGCCGCAGCCATAAAAGCGTCGATATCTTTTCTGGTCACCGGGGCGGACATGATGTAGCAATTGGACACCCCCAGCCGCCCGGCGTAAAAGGTGGAGCCGCCGACGCTGGCCGCGAGCTCGTTATAAGCCCGCGTGTTTTTCTCGACGGCCCATTTGAGGTTCCAGTTATTTTCCCACCACGACCGGACGTTTCGCAAGAGGGCACGGTCGGCATCGGACGCCGGATTTTCGACCCTCGTTTTCAAATCCGCGATTTCTCCGGCTGTCAAGCAGCGGTCCGGCGGCAGGTTGAACCCCCCGGCGGCCAGGGCGTCCTTCAGCCCGGCCAGCACCCGCACGAAATCGTTGGCCGTGAAGAGGTTGAACTTGGCGATCCGCTCCGGCCTTATAGTTTTGCCGAAAGCGTACCACACCGGTGACGCCGGCGCCTGGTCCAGCGGTACGGCGGTCGTGCCGTCGAAGACTTCTTCCGATTGCCCGGCCCAGGCTTCGTATGAGCCGAGGATGCGGGCACCCTGGTCCAGCCGGCCGAGCAGGAATTGCCGCACGGCGTCGTTCGCCGGCCGGACGCGGTGGAACTTGCTGGAATTGACCATCTGCCACCCGTCCCCGGCATCGACTTTGTAAGAGCCGAAGACGATGAAGAGGTCGCGGTCCGGGTCGTAGGTTATGACCCTGCCTTCCAGGGCGGCGTGGCGGTAGTAGACGGCCGGATCGCCGCTGCCGGCGGCGTATGCCTCAATGCCCTGGCCGACGAAAACGGCCCAGGTCCCGACCAGGAAGCAAATAACCAGAAACAACGCCGCTTTTGACAGATTGGATTTGAACCGCATAAAAGACCACTCCTTTACCAAAAATTCTCAACGCCACCTCAGCACCCCCTTCGCCGCCGCCCGGCGGAACGTTTCGCGGTTCCAGATAAATTCCTCCTCCTTCCCGTGCACCGTCACGACGGTCGTCACCCCGCCGCGGCGGTCGACGCCGAAGACCACGCCCCGGCCGGCGTACCGCCCCCCGCCCTTGATGTAGCGGCCCAGCGGGCGGGCTTCCCTCCACGCCTCAAACAAAAAATCGGCTATCTGGTCGTCGCTCATCCCGGGGTCCACCCGCTCCCGGAAACGCTGGACGGCGTGGGGGGTCACCTTGAATATGAGCGGCCGCAGGTCGGAGAAGGATTTCAGGATCACGGAAATCACCACCTTTCTTCAAAAAGAAAGGCGGCCTATCCGGCCGCCGCGTCGACTTTTTTGACGACGAACTTGATCGCTGAACGCTCCCTGTCTCCCCCATCCAACCGCAGGGGGTGAAACGTGAATTTTACGTCGAAATCCGTGCCTTCCACCAGCGCCCGCCCGCGGGCGATGGTTATGCCGCGCACAGCGTTGAACACGGCTTTGGCGCCCATGGCCGTCACGGCCACCTCTCCGGAGCCCCGGATTGCGGCCGAGATAGCGCCGGAGAGTTTGGAAGGGTCGGTGGAAGCGGAGACTTTTAATACGTCCATGTATCAGCGTCACTCCTTTTTGTTTTTTGGCTTGAAAAATATTTGACCGTCCACCTCGAAACTTTCGCACCAGCCCTTTTCGATTTTCTGAAGGGCGTTGGTGAGCGACCGTTTGGGATGACGGTAGTAGGTCGGGCAGTTTTGCAGGATAACGTCAATACTTATACCTTCCGGGTGTTGCTCGATAAACTGCCGCACGCGGGACATCATCAATTTGTATTCGGTGACGTACCCCCCGCCCGCGTGCCCGCCCGGCGGGCCGGTCTTGTGGGCTTCCGTGACTACCTGACGCCAATCTATCCCCGCAACGGGCCGGGATTCCGGCTCGACGGTTTCCCGTACCCAGGTGCCCCATTCAAACGAGACTTCGAGGAGGCCCAGACCGAGCCTTTCTAAAAGCCTGTCGACTTGGTGGTTAATCCGTTTTCGCATAGGGACGGCCAGGTAAATGCAATTAGCCTTTTCCTGCCACGCCGCCCCCTGGGCGACGAGGTCCAGCGTCAGGCTGGTTTTCAATTCGACGATTGCCGCCGTGCCGTCTTTGAGGGCCACTACATCCGCCCGTTTTGACGTATACAACTCCGGCCACACTTCAGAATAAACCTCGTACCCCTGCTCCTGGAGCCAGGATTTTACAGGCCCGAAAAGGTCGGTTTCTTTCAGTTTCGGCGACATCAGACCACCTCGACGTAGAATTTCAACACGTCCGGCACGTCCCTCCCCCTCTCCCCCGCCGCCGCCAACACCGCGTTCGCTATATGCCACGCGAGAAGCGGGGGCACGGCGTTGCCGACCTGGCGGTATTGGGCGGTCTTGCCGCCGCAGAACTCGAACCAGTCGGGGAACGATTGGAGACGCGCGCATTCCCGGACCGTGAGCCGCCGCACCCGGGTAGCGGCCTTCCCCCAAGAATCCGGGGCGTCGTGCCGCCCGGGGCGGTGCAACTCCCCGGTGTGGTCCAGCGTTTGTGCTGGTCTGTCCGCCGGAAATCCCGCGGCGAAGGACTCCCGCCCGTCCGCCGCCACCGTGACGCTCGGCATGTCGACCGGAGAGGCACTTCTCGCCCGCTTCGACACCACGGCGAGCTTCGGCCTGCCGCCCTGCCTGGCGTCTACGCACGGTGAGGGCCTAGCGGTCACGTCGAAGACCCGCGGCGTGCCATCGTGGGGTATCTCGTCCACCCAGAGCAGGCACGGTTCGCCGTTCTGCGGGCTGCCGCCGTGCGGGGAGCGCGGCTTGATGCAGACGGAGGGGGCGTCGGGCTCAAGCACCCGCACCCGGGCGGCCTGTTCCGGGGGCAGCAGCTCCAGGGAAGGTATATAGTTCTGCTCCAGCCTCCGGCCGTCGTTCCGCGGCCCTCCCCCGCACCGCACGGCGGCCGCCGGGCTGTACAAGGCGCTCAGGATGTCGCTGGCCCGGTTGTTGCCTTTCGGGGTCGCGCCTTTGTATTCCGTCGCCGTGACGGGCCGCGAAGGGAGCGAAAGGAATACCTGGGGTTCTCCCGTGACCGAGCGTGACGACCGCCCGTCTGTGGAATAGACAGGGTTGTTGGCCTTGGAGGTCTCCGGCTGCCGGACAACCGGGAGTAATGCGTCGAACCCTAGTGCCTCCGCCACCGTGACCCAGGGTTTCAGCGGCGGCCCAAAGAGGCGTCCCTGGGCCGCTTCCGCCGGCGAGCCGTGGGTCGGCGGCGGGAATGCGAAATCCCGCCCGGCCAGGTTCCCCACGATGAACACGCGGCGGCGGAACTGCGGCACGCCGTACCTGGCGGCGTCGAGGACGGCGTACCGTACCGCGTAGCCCATTTCTTTAAGCCTCCCCACAACCCAGGCGAAATAGCGGCCGCCGCCCCAGGACAAAAGGCCCGGCACGTTCTCGACGACCACCCAGGGCGGCCTCTTCGCCTCGATCAGGCGCAGGAAATCGGGGAAGAGGTTGCGCTCGTCTTCCGCCCCGCGGCGCTTTCCGGCCAGGCTCCAGCTCTGGCACGGTATGCCTGCGGCCCAGACGTCGGCTTCCGGGATGTCTTTCGGGTCGAGCTTTTTCAAATCCGCGACCACGACGTGGGGGCCGACGTTCTTGTTATAGGTCTCCACCGCCACCGGGTCGCTGTCGGCGGCCCAGACGGGCTCCATGCCAGCCATCTTAAAGCCCAGCGACAGCCCGCCCGCCCCGCAGCAGAAATCGATGAATTTCAGCGGCACGAAGGCTTCACCCCCGGAAAAAAAAAGACCCGGAAGGGCTTTTTCTTCCGGGATGAAGGAAAAAAGATTCCAAATGTGACAAACATTAGACTGCTTCGTTCCTTTTGTGGCAATTGTTCCAAACCTTATTTTTAACCCCCGCCGCCCGCATTTCCCGCAACAGGAACCCCATCCGTTCCCTTTCGGCGAAAATCGCCCCCATCACCGCGTCCGCCGCCTCGGGCGGGGCTTCGCGAAGCTCCGTCTCCAGAGCGGCGAGGCGGGCTACGCAATCGTGGAAATCCCTAATTAGGGGATCTCCCCCCGCCCCGCCCGCGCCGCCAGTTTCGCCGCGGAACGACAGCCAAATTGCCGCCGCGCCCGCGCAGCCCGCCGCGGCGCAGAGCAGCCAGAAAAACGCTCTTTCCCGGGATGCGGGCGCGGCAATGCCCGGCGGGGCGGTGGACAAAACACAGGTCAAAACAAACGTGAAAACAACGGCCAGGACCAGGTAACCAGCGGCCGCAAAGCCCATCTGCGCCCATGCGCGAACTTTAGAAAACAAGGCCGCCATCCCCTCCCACTTTTCCTTAAAAAATAAAAAAAACCCGGCCGGGAAACCTCTCCCGACCGGGGCGCAAAAACCTGGACCCGCAGCGCTTTTTTAACCGCATTTGCTGAACCCGCAGCTCCGGCACACCAGGCAGCCTTCCTGGAAGAGCAGCGGCGCGCCGCATTCGGGACAGGAGGAAAACTCGCTATTACCGTTCAATGCATCGTTTGACTTTATTTGACTTTGATCCTCCGCCGGCACCGGCCGAGCGTTCATTTCCCGGAGCAGCGCCCGCCCGATCACGTCCGGGCACGACTTGCCCCGGACGGACGGGTCTTCCGCCCGCCGCCGGACGAAATTGGGACAGACGACCGACGTGAGCTGGTCGGCTATGGCTTCCGGCGCCACGCCGGAACGGAGGGCCAGGGAGACGAGCCTGCTCACGCCCTCGGTGTAGGCTGCGCAGCCGCCGGACGAGCCGGTGGTGATGAACGTCTCTACCATCTCGCCCGTGGCCGGGTCGCGGTTGACCGTGATGTATATCTTTCCGCAGCCCGTCTTCTCCTGTTCCGTGAAGCCGACCGTCCGTTGGGGCCGCGGCGCGGGGTAGACGCGCTGCCGCCGCCCCGCCCCGGACGTGCGGCCGCCGTCCCAGGAGACAGCCGCCCCGTCCTTCTCCCCCGCGCCGCCAGGTTCGGACGCCGCGGCGCCCGCCGACAGTACCGCCTCACCCCGGCTGCCTTCGCGGTAGACCGTCACGCCCTTGCAGCCTAGCTCGTAGGCCGTGAGGTACACCTTCGCCACGTCTTCCCTGGCGGCGAAAGCGGGCAGGTTGACCGTCTTGGAAACGGCGTTGTCGGTGAATTCCTGGAAAGCCGCTTGCATGCGGACGTGCCACTCGGGGGCTATTTCGTGGGCGGTCACGAAGACCCGCCTCAAATCGTCCGGCACGCCGGGCACGCTGGAAAGGCGGCCGGTCTCGGAAACTTTCTCCAGCAGCGCCTCCGCCTCTTCCCGCGGAAACCGCCGCCTCACGGCCGCCGCGAACGCTGGGTTGACTTCCGCTATTTTGCCGACCCCCGCCACGTTCCGGGTGTACGCCAGGGCGAAGGCCGGTTCGATGCCGGAGCTCGCGCCCGCGATCACGCTGATGCTCCCGGTGGGAGCTATGGTGGTCAGGGTGGCGTTGCGGGCAAGGCCGCCCCCGCCGCCCCCCGGCCCCATGGCAAAAGCCGGGCACGGGCCGCGTTCCGCCGCCAGCGCCAGCGACGCTTCCCTGGCTTCGCCGCTGATATAACGCATTATTTTCCGGGCCAGGTTGACCGCCTCGTCTGAGTCGTAGGGCACGCCCAGGTAAAAGAGAAGGTCGGCGAACCCCATCACGCCCAGGCCGACCTTGCGGGTCAGCAGGGTCGCCCGCTCTATCTCGGGGAGGGGATACCGGTTGGCGTCGATCACGTTGTCCAGGTAGCGGACGGCCGCCCTGACGGTACGCCCTAGCTTCGCCCAATCGATTTCCCACCTGCCGCCGCCCGCGTCTTTCACCATGCGGGCCAGGTTGACCGAACCGAGATTGCAGCTCTCGTAGGGGAGCAGAGGGGTTTCGCCGCAGTTTGCCGACAGGACGGCCTCGTTGTCGCTTTCGCCCGTCATGACGTAGTAGCGGTGCGTCCCTGCCACCACGCCGTTGTAGACCGGAAATTCCCCTTCGAGGTACCTCACCGACACCACCGACAGGTCGATGTCGGGGTCGATTACCTGCTGGAATACGGGCGACGTTTTTAACGGTCCTTTGTAAACTTTGTAGCGGCCGCACGCTTCCAGCCTGTCGCCGGGCTTGAGGTCCTTCGCCTGGACCTTCCGGCCGCCTTTCAAAAAGAGGTTGTGGTCGGGCGTGCACCGGAGCGCGGCCCCGTTGCTCAAGCGGACCTCCATCACTTGAGCCCGCCGGCGGGTCATGCGGATGTCGGTCATCGGTTTAAAAGTGAGCTGGCCGTCGTCCGTCTTCGTCAAAACCGGCAGGGTGTTCCCCACCATATCTTCGAACTTTATCGGCCCGTAGATCGTCCACACCCTGGTGTCGCCCGTCCAGCACGGGTTCGTGCCCTCTATCTCCCCCAGCCATGGTGTGGGGTTGGCCGCGTTGATCCTGTCCAGGAAGAGGACGCCCGGCTCGCCGCTCCGCCACGCCGCGTCCACGATCATGTCGAAGATCTTCCTGGCGGAAACCCGCCGCGCCTCTTCCCCGGTGCGCGGGTTGACCAGGGCGTATTCCCGCCCTTCCCGCAGGGCCGCCATGAACTCTTCCGTGAGGCCGACCGATATGTTGAAATTCTCGAACTCGCCTGGCGTGAGTTTACAGGTTATGAATTCTTCGATAGAGGGGTGGTCCACACGGAGCACACCCATGTTCGCGCCGCGCCGCTTGCCGCCCTGCTCCACAGCTTCCGCCGCGGCGTCGAAGACCCGCATGAACGACACCGGGCCGGACGCCTCGCCGCCCGTGCTTTTGACCGTATCGCCCTTCGGTCGGAGACGGGAGAAGGCATAACCCACGCCGCCGCCGGTCTTCTGGATGATGGCCGCGTTTTTGAGGCTTTCGAAGATGCCTTCCATCGAATCTTCGACCGGCAAGACGAAACAGGCGGAAAGCTGCTGGAGCTCCGTGCCGGCGTTCATCAGGGTGGGCGAGTTGAACAAAAACTCCAGCCGGGCCATCATGCCGTAAAGCTCGTCTTCCGCCGCCTTTAAGCCTTCGTCGGCGGCGGCCCGCTCGACCACGGCCGTAAACGGCACGACCATGCGCCCCTCGGCGTTCAGCCGCCGGTACGCCCGGTGGAGGGTGCGGACGTCGTAAACGGAAAAACGCGCATACCCTTTTTCGAGCCATTCCGGCGGGCACGTGTCGTCCTGGTGCGCGGCGCCGCCGGGGAGCAGGGAAAGGTCCGTCCAGGGACGGTAGACGTCCGGCCGGTAGAGGGTGTCCACCGCCGCCACGTTGCGGGCGACGCGGCGGAACATTTCTTCCGGCGTCTCGACCACGCTGCCGCCCGCGTCCTTCCGCAAATAACGCTTCTCCAAGATGAGGCGGGCGTTGGGCGTGAGGGTAAGCAGAAAGTCGGACATTTCGCGAACCTGCCTTTCTATGAATTGAACAGCCGGGCCGTATTGCACGCGCACCGCACCCGGTGGCACGCGGATTCCAATTCCCGGACGGCCCACTCCAGGCCGCCCGGCCCCGCGGCGCGTATTTTTTCTACGGCCGCCGCCGCGGCATCGAGGGCGTGCCCGAGGGCCGGGCTGACGGTTCTCCGCCCGCCCTGCGGATGGCCGTTCTCGCTGTCCTCCACCAGATCGATTTTCAGCCGCCACATGAGGTCTACGATTTGACGATATAAGTCGTCCGTGCTGCCGCTGTTGTCCAAGATGAAATCCGGCTCCGCCAATTCGATTTCCCGCTCGGTGGCGTGGGAAGTTTCTTCTCGGCACAGCGGCACGCCGTCGCGGAGCAGCAGCCGGTCCATCCGCACCTGATCCGGGCAATCTATCCTGATCACCGTAAAGCCCGCCTCCCGGCAGGCACGGTATTCGTTGAGCAGCCGGCCGTCCGTGATCACTGCCCTGGCCGGGTTTTCGGCTTCCATCTGCCGGAAGACGCAGCGCACCCAGACCAGAGGGTCGATGCCCCGGACCGCCGTGCCCAATTCTTGCAGAAGCCTACGCGGCTTGCGGCCGTCCGCGAATTCCTCCGGCCAAAGGCCGCGGGCGACCTCTTTGAGCTTGTCCGCGAAGGCGTACCGCCGGAAACCATATCGCCTCACCAAGTATTCGGCCGCGGTGTCTTTCCCGGCCCCGGCCTTGCCCATCAGGAGGAAACGTACCGGCATATTTCAACCCCCGTTTTTTCTAAAAACCTTGCGGCGAACTCGTCAGGGTAGCCATCGGCGTAGACGATGCGCCGCACGCCCAGCTGGGCGAGCATTTTGGCACAGGTGAAGCACGGGTGGTGGGTCACGTACAGGGTCGTGCCCGTGCCGCTCAACCCCGTTATCGCAAGTTGGAGAATGGCGTTCTGCTCGGCGTGCAGGGCTCTACAGATATCCAGCCGCTCGCCCGAAGGCACGCCCATCTGTTCCCGCAAACACCCGCCCAGGTCGGCGCAGTGGGCCATCCCCGACGGCGGACCGTTGTAGCCGGAAGCGACGGCCCGGTTGTCCTTGACTAATACCGCACCGACCTGCCGCCGCAGGCAGGTCGAGCGGCGGGCCACCAGCCGGGCCATCTCCATGAAAAATTCGTCCCAAGTAATACGGTTCACGGTTTAATCTCCTTCTTCGACGAAACTTATTTCCGCCCTCACCTGCAGCCGTTTGCCGTGGGCGGCGGCGAATTTCTGGGCGATGCCCAACGCCCGGCCCAGGTTTTCGACGGCCCCGCCGGACGCCGCCGCTTCGGCCGCCGGGCGCCCGCCCAGCAGGGCTTTGACCACGGACCCCGCCGCCTTGCCGGGGTCCGTGGCGGCACTCACGCGGGCGTGGAATATACCGCCGCCGTTTTGGGACGGCGGCCGCTGGGCCGCTGCCGGCCGATCACCCGGTCGGGCTGGCCGCCGGGGCGGAACGCAACCGTTTCCGGGGCGTGCCGGAAATACCGGCCTGGACCCATACGGCGCCGACCCGGACGCCCCTTGGCCGCTGGGCGGCCGGATAGTCCTGTAGCCGTCGGGTTTGGAATTGACGGAAGGGTTGTAACGAATCATAGACATATCACCTTTTTCTTTTAATTTAAACCGTGATAGGAGCGACGGCGTGCGTATAATTCATTGCGGCGTCCCTCACTACGATCAGACCCCGCCCGGCGGGCAGGTTAATTAAGACTTCGCCGTCCAGGGGCCGCACCGCGTCCAAAAGGAAAAGGGCGTTGGCGGCGACGGAAGTTTCTGTGCCCGCCCCGTCCCCGGAAACAGGGATTTCCTCGCGGCAGATGGAAGGGTCGTCCAGGGCGAACACCGTCAATATGCCCGCCCCGGTTTCGAGCTCGACCAGGGGAGGTTTGCCCGGCTGGCCGCTGAGGAGCAGGGCCGCCCGCTCCAGGGCGTTTTTCAAAGCCCCCACGTCGATCCTCATCGGGTCCGGGAGATCCTGCGGCAGCACCAGGCGGTAGTTCGGAAACGCCCCGGCGCCCATGCGGGCGAAGAAGCCGTTCCCGTCGTCCGTCCGCGCGACGACGAAGCTCCCGCTGAAGCGCAGCTCCGCTTTAGGTTCGCTGCCGGCGGCGCCGGACAAAACGTCCAGCAAAGCTTTGGACGATGCGGCGGGCAAAAGCACGTCGTTTACGGGGGCTTCGCCGTCCCCGCGCCCGGACCAAGGCGCCTCGGCCACGGCCAGCCGCTGCCGGTCCGTGGCTACGAGCCGCAAAACCTCTTTTTCCGCATCCTTTTCTAAAAGGACGCACGCGAAAGCGCCCTGGAAAGGATCTACGGCGGCGGCCGGGCTGACGGACCGCACCGCCCGGGCGAGCGCCGCGGACGGCAGCGTGAAAGCCTCGCTACCGTCCACGTCCGGAAAGGCCGGAAAAACTTCAGGGTCGAGCATGTCGAAAGAATAGCGGCGTTTTTCCTGCGACAGCGTCAGCCTGTTCGCGGCTTCGTCGGCCGTCAATTCGACCTCGCCGTCCGGCAGGCTGGCGACCAGCCCCTTGAACGTTTTGTGGGGCGGCAGCGCCTGGCCGGGGTCCGACACTTCGGCCGGGACGAAGACCTCGACCCCCACGTCCAGGTCCGTCGCGTAGACCCTGAGCTTATCTTCCCCGGCCTCTAAGAGGACGCCGGCAAGGGCCGGGACGACGTTTTTCCGGGACACCGCCGCGTCTACTTTCTTCAAAGCGGCGGCCAGGTCAGATTGGCGGCATTTGCATTGCATAAAGTTTATCCCTCCATTTTAAGGCTTTATTTAGGTCTAAATTTGAGTTATAATTTCCTCAAGAAAAGCATATTAAGTTTACGGAAAACTGATAGGGGGTTGAACGACCATCATGATGCACGAAATTGACGACCCTGTTCTCCTCAGCCCTTCCCAATTGGTGTCATCCTCAAAATTGAGCAAAAACCTGGGAGCCTACTTGAACGAAGTGCGGAAAAGGCCGATCTTCGTAACCAGGGAACAAGAAGTCGAAGCGGTGCTATTGAACCTTGACGACTACCGGGAGCTTCTGCGTGAAGAACAAAAGATAGAAGATCTATACCTGGCGGTTTTGGCCCTCCGGAGATTGGCCGAAAACGCTAAAACTCCGGAAAGACTCTTAGAAATGGATGAGGTCCTGGAACGGTTTGGGATAACGCGGGAAGAATTGGCGGAGGCATCCGGCGATGAAATGGAAAATTAAATGGCTGCCGGAAGCCGTCAAAGACATGGAAGAATTGGATCGGAGCGTCAAGTTACGGGTGTTAAAAGCCATCGTCAAGCTGGAAGACGACCCGCTGGGATACGGCGAACCCCTGGGCGAAAAAGCGGGCCTCGACTTAAGCGGAATGCGCAAGCTGAAGGCGGCACGAAGGTACAGAGTGGTTTACCGTGTGGAAGAAAACGCCGTGGTCGTGCTTATAGTGGTTGTCGGCAAACGCGA
Organism: Moorella sp. E308F; assembly: GCF_006538365.1. Classification (NCBI taxonomy): domain Bacteria; kingdom Bacillati; phylum Bacillota; class Clostridia; order Neomoorellales; family Neomoorellaceae; genus Neomoorella; species Moorella sp. E308F. The sequence goes on from NZ_BJKN01000002.1 coordinate 474,922, forward strand.
AGATCTTCAGGTGTACAAAACTGCCGCCAAGCGGATAGCGGCGTATAGGAAAAAAGTCGAGGCAGAACTCAACCATCTTGCCGATCTGTTGAAATGAAGATTTCCGGGCTTTCCACAACCGCTTTCAGATAGTCGGGGAAAGAAATTTCTACCAGCCCCTGCTCCTCCGCCCGCACGGAAGCCGGACCGCCGTTGCGGCGGCCAGCTTCTTTGATCGCCAGGATAGAAAAAGGAAGAATGAAAAAACGTCCAAGTTCCCAGAACGCGACCAGTACGAACGCCGCCGCCCCCGTCCTGGCGCAATCTGCAAGATATTGGTACTGGTGTTCTTCCAACCGCGACAACGGCCACCGCCGCCCCTTCGACACTTCTTTGGCCTCGAACGCCACGGGCAAAGCACGCCCGCCCGGCACGAGGACGTGGCCGATAAAATCTACGGCCGCCTTTTTCTCTATTTTGGCTGACACGATGCGGCCCCGGCCGTCCCGTATCGGCAGCCAAGCCGCCGGGACGCGGTGGATGACGGCTACGCCCGCCTGGCGGTAGCGTTCGTTGCTCAACTCGACCAGGTCTTCTAAGGCGCGGCCGCGGTGGGCCGTGTTTCGGTATGCTCTGATCGCTTTCATGAAATCAGGGCAGCCAATAGCCCAAGCAGAGACCAAGTGAACTACCCCTCCCTAACCCCTCCGGGTTAGGGAGGGGCTTCGGTAGGGTTTCCTGCTTCATCGTAACCCCAACGGGTCAGCTCCACAGGCGTAACGTCCCGTGGTTCCCACGGTAGGGAAGCATCATGCCGCTTCCAGAGCCAACGCCTTTTTCAGGATATTCCGGGCGGCGTTCACATCTCGGTCGAGTATTAGGCCGCAATAAGGGCAGCAATGAGTCCGCTCGGATAATTCTTTAGGCACATCCATTCCACACCCGCTGCATACCTGAGAAGTGCCGGAGGGGTTCACTTTGACCAGCTTAGTACCAGCCTCTGCCGCTTTGTACTCAAGCATAGCCATGAACTCTCCCCAGCCTGCATCAGAAATGCTCTTGGCTAGGTGATGATTTTTGACCATTCCTTTAATGTTTAGCTTCTCAACAGCAATCAGGCCGTAAGTTTCCACCAGCCTGCGGGATTGCTTGTGCAAAAAGTCCCTTCGTTGGTTACAAACTTTGGCGTGCAGCTTGGCCAGCTTTTGTCTGGCCTTTTTCCGGTTGCGGGAATCTTTCTTCTTGCGGGAAAGGTTGCGTTGGGTATGTTTGAGGCGTTTTTCCATTTTTCTCAGGTACTTGGGATTTTCAATGATACTCCCATCTGAAAGGGCCGCGAACTTTTCCAGACCAGCATCCAGACCTGCGGCAGGTCCGGTATGAGCCTGCGATTGGGCAAGCTCTATTTCTGCGGCAAAAATGGCCCACCATTTGCCGGCGGCATCTCGTTTGACGGTAACAGTCTTGATAGTGCCAGGTATTTCCCGGTGTAACCTTATCTTCACCAGGCCGATTTTTGATAATCTCAGCTTGCCGTCCTGGAAAGAAGCGCCTTTCCCTTCTCCAAACTGGGTGAAGGTGATAGATTTATAACGTCCTCTCCCTTTGAACCGGGGATAGCCCGGCGTTTTCCCGTTCTTGACCCGGCGAAAGAAAGCGGCAAAGGCCTTCTCGACCCTGAACAACACTTCCTGGGCTACTTGAGAGTGTATCTCCCGGAGACGCTCATCCGTCTTCTTGGCCTCTTTGAGCCATACCTGCTGCTCGATCCGGGTAACAGATCTCTTTTCCCGTTCCCAGGCTTCTTTTCGCTGGGCCAAGGCGGTGTTGTATATCCACCGGCAGGTTTCCAGCCAGCGCAACAATAGGGATTCCTGCTCCTTGTTAGGATAAAGCCGGAATTTATAGTTCCTGGTTTCCTTGAGACTGGACGTAGCGTTTGACATCCTCCAGCTTCACCTCTCCTACGGTAGCCAGGAAATAGCTGGGCGACCAGAAATGGCCGCCCCAAAGCTGCTTTTTCACTTCCGGAAACTTCCGGAATATCAGCCGCGCCGAAACAGATTTCAGGGAGTTGATGAATTTTGAAAGCTGTATTTGAGGTTGGGAGGCAAAGAGGATATGGATATGATCCCTGTCTGTCTCCTGTTCGATTATCTGAACGCCGAATTTTTCCGCTACGCTTAGGTTGACCTGCTTGAGAAAACCAGAAATTTCAGGTGTCAATACCTTACGCCTGTATTTGGTACACGCCACATAGTGGAACCGAAGGCTGTAAACGGCATGGCATCCTTTGTCCAATTGATACTTCATGACTTTATTTTACTATAAGAATCGAAATATGGCGAGATTATCTCCCTGCCTTTCATCCCCGCCCTTACGGGCGGGGACTTCCCGGCAGGGAAAGTTAAAAATGAGACTAACAACGCTACCGCAAGAACCCTCTTCAGATTTTCCCGCCATTCCTGGCCGCGGTCGCCATTGCCCATTCGCGTATTTACCATTTTTAACCTCCCCCAGCGTCAAACTGCAAAAACCCCTGGCGGCACCTTTCCGCGGCTATTCGGCAATACTTTTCATCCTGCTCGATCCCAATACATTTCCGCCCCAGCCTCTTCGCCGCCAGTGCCGTCGTGCCGGAGCCGAGGAAAGGATCGAGGATTAAATCGCCCGGACGGCTCCAGTATGCCACCAGCGTTTCCGCCAGCCGGAGCGGCTTCTGGGTGGGGTGCAGCCTCTTCCCGTCGGCGTTGGTGGGCAAGATGAGGTAGTCCGGATGCTGCCCGAACCGCCAATTAAACGTCAAAGGGCCGCCGGGCTTCTGCCACATGCCGCAGGCTTCCCAGGCGTTCATGAATTTGACCTTGCGCACCTGGGGAACCGGGTTGGGTTTAATCCACAAAAAATAGCCCTTCTGCTTGTAGCCGAGGCTTTTTTGCAAAAAGGCCGAGAGAAAATTGATCTTGTCGCGGTCGAAGAACGAGCAGAACATCCCGCCGGGCCGGAGCAGTTTGTCCGCCGCCCGGATCCAGGCCAGGGTGAAACCCCAGAAATCTTCCTCCCCCGCGAAATCGTCCCAGGGGCCGAAGTAGAGGGAAATGTCGCCGCCGGAAAACTTAGTGCTTTCACCGCGCTTGATAATAACGTTTCTTGAAATGCCGTAAGGCGGGTCGGTTATTATCATGTCCGCCACTACCCCGTTCTCGGCGAGGAAAGGCATTACTGTCAGGCAGTCGTCGTGGTAAATAGTGATAACACCATCTGTATAAGAAGGCTTGATAGGACATCCCCCTTTCGCGGCGGCCACAAAAAAAGCGATGCCCCGTGCTTTTACACGGGGCATCGCCTTTCGGTCAAGAAATTTAGTGGCCTATCCTTTATGGCTAGAAGACGCTAATGCATTAACACGCGAGATATGACTTCCTCTACCTCTTCTGGAGTTCCGGCGTCAAGTACACTGTCGAAGAGCCTATCGAGAATTTCTACGTCCCTCATCTGCCGTATCTTATTTTCAAAAGTGACGCTGCCAAACTTTTTCTTCAAGTAACGAAGAACGGCATCCTGCTTTGCCTCCACCATGCCTTCTACTCTGCCTTCCGCTTTACCTTCCGCTTTCGCGCCCGCCACCATGGAGATCTCGTCCCGGATGGCTTTTTCCCGCAATTCATACAGGCGGCGCTCCAGCTCGCTCTTCCTAAAAACTTCTTCGACTGTCAGGGCTTTCTTAATCGCCGGGTTTTTCTCGGCGATCATCTTCAACCCCTCCCCTTCCAGATTATTCAAATACATTAGCCACGCTTCCAATGGGTCGTCCGGGTTCCATTCGCGTTTTCGCACCTTGATTAATTCTAAGAAATGAATTTCCAAGTGGTCATTCATCGGTTCCCCGGTCTCGATGTCCCGAATGCGAAAAACGTGATGGTACCGCTCATCGGCAAACCAATCGAACCCAAGGATATTAACGGCAATCGTTCTGCGTAGTTCCGAAAACTGTTGGCCGGATTTCAGTTGGCCACCGTACAGCCTTGCCCAATAAAACAGTGTCCGCTTGTCGATATCGAACCTATTGGCAATCTGTATCTCGACGTTGATCAGCGACTCGTCGGCCGCCTTCACCAGCACGTCCAGTCTGGCGGCCCTATCGAGAAGGTATTCTGGGTCGATTTCCCTGTCCAATAGTTCCAGGTCGGTTAATTCTCTGCCTGGCGGCAGTCTGAATACCGCATTGAGGAATCCCAGCAGAGCCTCTTTCCCTTCTTCGGAGCCGAAAATTCGCTTAAAAACATAGTCGTTAGTCCGGTTGATCCCGTCCACACGCCTGACACCCTTTTTCCCAGTATTATACCGGGATTTAGAAACCGTTTCAAGGCTTCCCACGATTTCCGGGGCAGGCCTTTCCGGCCTGCCCCATTCCCTCCTTTCCGTGAGAATGGTTTAGGCCGGAAGGCCCGGTTGATCATACCTCCGGTATTACCTCACAAAATTTCTCGACGATTTCCGGGGGAAGCGTTCCCCGTACCAGCCGCTTGTACCCTAATTCCAGGTCTTCCCGTAGGAGGTCTAAATTGCATGGCCTAGTCGCCCCCCAGGCGAAAAGACCGGTGTAATCAGGGGTGTGCCAATAGTACGTGTCCACTAGAGTACACATCAAGCAATCATACCGAAACCGTGCCTCCGGGTTGGTGCGCTCAAAAGTGGCTACCCAGTTTGGCCGGGCTTCCAACTCTTGAAGTTCGGTTCCCACCTACGTCACGCTCCCCGCTATATTCTTCAGAAATTGAACGAGCATGGCAGATTTGGTCATATCAGCTTCGTGGACAACAAGGTCGTCAAATTCCTTCTTTAATTCTTCAATGATATCTTTTGCCCACCGGCTTACCATAGAATAGATGATATAGGCTGACGACCTGTGTTTTTCAATGAAAATACGCAGAAGGTAGGCATAGCTATTATATCCGTCTAACGAAAAACTTTCTTCAGATATTGCGCTTACGTCCAAAATGACAATATCCGGTCTGCCCGTTCCTGCCGCGAAAGCTCCCCTCAATGATGCGAATGTTTTAACGTCACAACCGGGCAACTCCATTGTGATAATTTCCTCTTGTTGTTTGGCCAACTCAATGTCGTTCTCGACAATCCAAATTTCCATTTTTCGTTCCTCCACTTTAATCCTCCATATCCGCTTTTTGCCTGCAGGCCTGTTTCCTCGTAATCGCCTTTTTATTAGGCACTACCTGCGTTACAGGCCTGCGGAGCCACATGCTTCTAGGCAACCGTAGCCGACGTGTCAAACCTTTTTTGTTCAACTATCTCCCTGCTTTCTTTAGTGAGCAGATTTAATGGTATCGGCAAGACTTTTTGCCAGTGAGGTTCAGCCGTAGTCTCAAAAATCATCACCAAGCCACCCGACGTCTTCCATTCCCACGCCGGGACGCTTTTCACTTGTCCGGTACGCGGGCACCTGTACCGGATCAAAACCTGCCGCCGGACGTTGCGGTGAAATTCCGGGAAGGCCAAAGCCATCCTCCCAATTTCCGGCGGGACCCAGCAGCCGACGCCGCGTTCCGGCACTTCGGCACGCCACCAGGCGCCTTCGGCGGCCGGGCGGTAGAGGAAAACTTCGGCCTGCTCGGGAAGCATACAATTCTGGTAAAACAGGTAGCCGTCACCGAACTCTTCACCGCTGATCCGTATTGCGGCTTCCGTGAGAACTACCATATCTTTGACCGTTAAACCGCTCATTGTTTTTAGGGCGGGCCACCCGGCCCGCCCCATTCCTCCTTTCGTTGAAATGCTGCGGGCCAGGTGGCCGCATATTTAATCCTAATCGCTAAATTGAGAAAACATCTTGAGAATATATCTCCCGCAACGTTTTCTCAATTTCATAGCCTGAACGCTCGGCCTTTACCAATTCATCTATTCTTCGTATATGCTCAACAATCCCGTGTACCACGGGGACAACCCATTCTCTCCAGGTCGGTTCCATCCTTGCCTCCCACGGAAGGCCAATCAGCAAAGAATCTTTGCTGAATAACGGGCTGTTCCCTAAATGATGCACGGGCGGATAAAACAGAAGATCCATTTCCTCTATAGGAATAGTAGCAACTAGCCCACGCTGTTTACTTAATCCATAGAGCCTGACAAAATATCGATCAAACTGCAGGCTTTGCAATTTTTCTTTGTAAAATATTTTTGCCGCAGGAGAAAACTTGTCCCAGAATTCGATATGAATCATATTGTAGGGCGGGCCGTGCCTGGCCCGCCCCATTCCCTCCTTTAATAAGAATGTTGCGGGCCGGCGGCCGCTTATCAACAATTCCCTTTAAGCGCTTCTGACCAATAGTCGGGTCCCATGTCTACCCCGGCGTCAAACGGTCCCGGAACAAACACGGCCATTTTTACCGCAGCGCGGTCCGGACAATAAGGGTTCGACACGGAAAGCAGCCCGTTTGATTTCCAGAAAACCTTCGCTCCCGCCGGCAAAAGGCGTTCGTACCAGCCAAGCGAAGAATACAGCTCCCGTTTCTTCCCCGCGGCGAAAGCCGCTCTGTCGGCCACGACCGACAATTCATAGAGGCTAAAGTCTTCCCTGTCGCGGTTCTGTCGCATGTATTGATCAATCGCCTTTTTTGCAGCCTTTTCGTACCTAGTCATTTCCGATGGGACGAGCCGCCGTTCGGCCCGCCCCATTCCTCCTTTCTTAAGAATGACGCGGGCCGATCAGCCCTATTTAGGTTTATAACATTATTCCGCCCTCATCTGCCGGGCGCACTCCGGACAGAGGAAACCGACCAAATTCCCTCGGCTGTCGAAGTCACCGTGGACCTCAACGTGCCCGTATCGGTTCTCTTCCGCCCATTCCCGCGCCGGGCGGAGGCAATTCTCGCAATAACCGTTTGTTAAAAATTCCTTTACTTCGAGGTCGTTTTGCAGATATACAGTTTCTCCCATTTATTTCGGGGCTGGCCCTCCCGGCAGGGCCCGCCCCAAACACCTCCTCTTAGGATTGTTTAGTGTTGCGGGCCTGCCGGGCGGCCAAAACTTTAGACCGGAAAACCTTCCAGGATACAATATGGTATCTTTTCTAAGATCCAATGCTTTAACCTGTACAGTCGCCCGTGACGATCTGACACCAACAGCCGCCGGGTGTTCTCTACCCTAAAGACGCTTTCTTCCCGCCCGCTGGAGAAAGCAATGGGCGACTCAAACTGGATGACTTTCCCTTTCTCCAGACGGGGCCGTGCCTTCCTTTCCTGGAGCCGTTTCCAGCACTCCTCCCTCCATTCTTTTGCCGACGGGTTGTCGATCGGAGTGAGAAGCTTAAGGACGCGCTCCGGGCAATTGTAATAATACGGATGCATGTTTTCACTCATATCCTTGTAGCCGAAGTTATAATAGTCGTTAGGTCGGTAGTCAAGGAGGCACACCACCGCGAACACTTCCTTCGGGCCAGAAGCGTCTCCCCTCTCGATAGCCAAATACGCCTCGCGCAACTTTACTATGGCACAATCGAGGACACGGCAGTAAAGGCCGTCCTCCCTCTCCCACGTGAACTCCTTCTTGAGGAACTCCTTGGCAGTAACCTTATAAGGTTTGTGGACAAATAACCAGCCCATATTTTTGGGAAAGCGGGCCCCCGGCGGCCCGCTCCTCTAATCCTCCTCCCATTCCAGACTTTTGGATAGGATTTTTGCGGGCCTGCCGGGCGGCCTTAATTTAGTCCTGGAAATTAACCTGCATAGAATTCAGCCATATCTTGCACTGTTGCCCGATAAGTTTCATCGTTATCACAGACGACAACGTCGACATCGCCTTCCACGTAAGTTACTACAGCCCGTTCCGCGTCGTTTTTCCACACACGGCGGTAAGGGCCATCGTCCCACTCTTCGACCTCTTCAAACCCCGGGGGCAGGTTGCAATTGTAGAGCGGTCCGAAGAAACCTGTCGTGCCGCGGTAAATGAGGCGGCCAGGCAGCTCTTCCACCTGAAAACAATACCCCCGGAGAAACTCCTGGAGATTTCTAGGTTTAACCTGATTCATTTCTTAACGCGGCAGACCCCTGGCAGCCTGCCGCGCCAAACACCTCCTTTAAAGCAAGGTATTGGTTTGGACGGACCGTCTCCGGGCGGTCTTGCGCTTGCCTCGACACTTCTAAGCCCCGATACCAGCCTTCCTTATGCAGCGATTAATCCTCGCCAAGCGCTCAACCATATTTCGGTTGAGGTTACGCAACGCCGCAACTCTTTTTTTCAACTCGCTGTTTTCCTTCTCCAGCTTTCGCACCGCTTCAACGTCGTTAAGCTTCATGCGTCTTGGCATTTGCGGACCCCCGGTGGCCCGCAAACGCCAATCTCTCCCCTTTCGTGGTTTGATTTGACGTTTTACCGAGCTTAAAACCGGGAAGCCCTCGGTTTTAAAAAAGCAAAAAGATGCCCTCCGGAAGCCTTTACTAAAACTTTCCTTCCGAAAGACGCCTTTTCGTTATAAAGTTTGGTTCTTAAAGCCTATACACTTAAAAGACTTGCCCCGTCAAAACGGGGGTATCCTAAGACTTGCCCCACTTACAAGGGGGGAATTAAAGACTTGCCGCCCGTAAAAGCGGGAAAAGTAACTTCGGAGGTTCTGCCCTCCCCCGAAGCCATATCTGGCAAACAGATACGGCCTCGGGGCGGGGCAGCGGCCCCGCCGTTAAAATACTCCTTACCGTTGTGTCAAAACCTGTAATAATCTTCCATGAGTCTTTCCTTTATTTCCTTCCACACCGCCTCGAACCTCCCCCCGTGGTGGGATATCCCCGCCACGACGTGGGCGAGTTCGTGGGCCACCGCCGCCAGCACGTCCTCGGCACTCTTAACGTGCTGGAAATTAAGGGCGATGTCCACGCGCTCTTCCGTGGCGTCCACCGCCGCCCTCAAATGAGGGGGCAGATCGGTGGAACCGTGGATGGACACGGGGCGGCATGCGATCTTTTCGGCAGCTTGCTTGATCCGGAGCCACCGTATTTTTTCGTCCATCATAATTATCCTTCCTTAACGTCTGACCCACCACTCTTCGGCAACGGACTCGACCTCGACAGCGGAACCGTTACGAACAGCGGCATCGGCATTTCCCTTCGGTACCCACGTGTACGGGAAACCGCTACCACCTTTGGAGAGCCTGATATTTTTATAGCTGGTATTCGAGAAGAGAATGCCTTTCTCTTCAACGAACTTGCCGTAAGTCCTCACGTGCCCCCTGTCGATAACGGCGTACTTTCCGCCCAGGAAGGAAAGGATCCCTTCCCCGGCGAAAGCCGTGATCACCGCCGCGGCCCTGGTGTCTGACCACGGCCCGGGCGGCAGGTAAGAACCCTTCCTGCTCCGCCGCAATTCCCGCAAGACGTCGGGGACGAAACGGAGGAAAATGTCTTCCCACCGCTGGATCACGCCGTTGTGGAACAGAAGCGGCTTTTTACCGCTCCACGTCAACCGCAAGGGCGATTGAAGATCCACGATAAAGGGGTGAGTCATCTCCGGGCTGACCCCGCCCGACGTGGCCTTGCGGAAATGGACCACGTGGGGCAGGGCATTGACCTTCCTCGCGTAAAACTCGATAAATTCCTCGACGTCCATAAACCCTTTTCTTAAATGATTCTTGCCCCCGCTGGACCAAGCTACCCCGGCCCCGTCGGGATTATTGAAAAAGCAGTTTTCTATTTCTTCATAGGTCAATTTACGTTCAATCGCCACAGCTATAATGCACATTATATTCGACGCGGCGGCACCCCCGGCGGCCCGCCGCGCCAAACACCTCCTTTGAGAATGTTTGGTTTGGACGGGCCGTATCCGGGCGGCCTATTATGACGTATTAACCTTTAAACCTGTACCAAATAACAAAGATTAAATTTAACTTGACCTATATACCGCGCGGCACGTATCCGTCCGCCATGCCGCCGAACGATATCCCGAACTTTATTGGACTGCTCCCAAGCGTTCCACCTGTCGCGGAACGTGGGAGAAACAATTAATCCTCCTCCTTTTATGGAGGAATCTTTTTCGAATGTCCAGAAATCGGTACCCCGGCCTTCTCCGTACAAATCCTGCCGTGGTTCGGCGATCAACCTTTCCACGTACAGGTCGCGAGCAACAGCGACTAAATCGCCGCCCTCAAACTCGATTTCCAGATTGAACGGGACGCTCGCAAGCGGGTCGTCCAACCTCATCCCTACAGTCCTCATTATCGGACGCGCAGCAGGCCCCCGGCGGCCCACCGCGCCAAACACTTCCTTTAAGTAAGGTATTGGTTTTGGCAGGCCGTGTCCGGGCGGCCGCTTCCGTCGTTTAAAAGTCAATCAAACAATAACGTCGCGTCCTCTCTCTTACCCGATAATTATTGCCCAAGGACCAAACCACCCGAGCAAACAACCGTCTCATCCTTGTTGAAACCATAATCGGAACGTCGACGGAATGTACGGCACGCATAACCTTAATCTCGTTTCAATAAGTGATAAATAACGCAACCAGTTAAACCTCCCAGTATCCCGAAAAAAAGGCTTTCAAGAATACCCATCCGAATGCCCCCTTAACTATCAATTTTTGGGTCTTGTTGAGCTACACGGCATAATTGTTGCCGTGCCTACGCAATAGCTTCTGCCTTCCTCTGGAAAAAGCCCGTCCTCATCGAGATCGGCGGCACAAACGGCACATATATATTGGTTTCCCACTAGTCTTGTTACCGGGCCATAGGTTATATAATTATCTGGAGTACCGTGACCAGGCACTATCTGCCGACCGCAACACTCACAAACCATCATGCCACATCTCCCTTTCGCTTTTTCTTTGGAATACGCAGTTATTCCGATAAACTTAGATGCCCAAAATCTGTTTTGACTTTGCCTAAGTCGTTATCTCGTATATACTTTGCCACCACGTTAAGAGCTTGCTCGGTTATCTCATCGCAACTAGTAACAATGTCAATAAACTCATAAGCATTTGCGCTCTTTTTTGTCCTAACGGCATATATCTTGCCGTCCTCATTATTAATAGCGATAGTGTTTTTATATTTGCTCATAATGCTCGCTCCTTCGTTTTTTAAACATTATGGACAACAAAAACAATATCAAGTGAAACAATGTGCATAAAGCATCCTCCTTTCAAAAATGCAAAAAGACGCCTCCGGAAGTCTCGTGCCAAAACTTTCCTTCCGAAAGACGTCTTTTTTAAAAACCCGACGTTTTTAATTAACGCTTACTTTAACAGACTTGCCCCGTCAAAACGGGGGAAACCGTATGACTTGCCCCGCCTGCGCGGGGGTTGACTAGACTTGTCGCCTATAAAAAGGCGAGTACCAGTGAACTACCCCTCCCTAACCCCTCCGGGTTAGGGAGGGGCTTCGGTAGGGTTTCCTGCTTCATCGTAACCCCAACGGGTCAGCTCCACAGGCGTAACGTCCCGTGGTTCCCACGGTAGGGAAGCATCATGCCGCTTCCAGAGCCAACGCCTTTTTCAGGATATTCCGGGCGGCGTTCACATCTCGGTCGAGTATTAGGCCGCAATAAGGGCAGCAATGAGTCCGCTCGGATAATTCTTTAGGCACATCCATTCCACACCCGCTGCATACCTGAGAAGTGCCGGAGGGGTTCACTTTGACCAGCTTAGTACCAGCCTCTGCCGCTTTGTACTCAAGCATAGCCATGAACTCTCCCCAGCCTGCATCAGAAATGCTCTTGGCTAGGTGATGATTTTTGACCATTCCTTTAATGTTTAGCTTCTCAACAGCAATCAGGCCGTAAGTTTCCACCAGCCTGCGGGATTGCTTGTGCAAAAAGTCCCTTCGTTGGTTACAAACTTTGGCGTGCAGCTTGGCCAGCTTTTGTCTGGCCTTTTTCCGGTTGCGGGAATCTTTCTTCTTGCGGGAAAGGTTGCGTTGGGTATGTTTGAGGCGTTTTTCCATTTTTCTCAGGTACTTGGGATTTTCAATGATACTCCCATCTGAAAGGGCCGCGAACTTTTCCAGACCAGCATCCAGACCTGCGGCAGGTCCGGTATGAGCCTGCGATTGGGCAAGCTCTATTTCTGCGGCAAAAATGGCCCACCATTTGCCGGCGGCATCTCGTTTGACGGTAACAGTCTTGATAGTGCCAGGTATTTCCCGGTGTAACCTTATCTTCACCAGGCCGATTTTTGATAATCTCAGCTTGCCGTCCTGGAAAGAAGCGCCTTTCCCTTCTCCAAACTGGGTGAAGGTGATAGATTTATAACGTCCTCTCCCTTTGAACCGGGGATAGCCCGGCGTTTTCCCGTTCTTGACCCGGCGAAAGAAAGCGGCAAAGGCCTTCTCGACCCTGAACAACACTTCCTGGGCTACTTGAGAGTGTATCTCCCGGAGACGCTCATCCGTCTTCTTGGCCTCTTTGAGCCATACCTGCTGCTCGATCCGGGTAACAGATCTCTTTTCCCGTTCCCAGGCTTCTTTTCGCTGGGCCAAGGCGGTGTTGTATATCCACCGGCAGGTTTCCAGCCAGCGCAACAATAGGGATTCCTGCTCCTTGTTAGGATAAAGCCGGAATTTATAGTTCCTGGTTTCCTTGAGACTGGACGTAGCGTTTGACATCCTCCAGCTTCACCTCTCCTACGGTAGCCAGGAAATAGCTGGGCGACCAGAAATGGCCGCCCCAAAGCTGCTTTTTCACTTCCGGAAACTTCCGGAATATCAGCCGCGCCGAAACAGATTTCAGGGAGTTGATGAATTTTGAAAGCTGTATTTGAGGTTGGGAGGCAAAGAGGATATGGATATGATCCCTGTCTGTCTCCTGTTCGATTATCTGAACGCCGAATTTTTCCGCTACGCTTAGGTTGACCTGCTTGAGAAAACCAGAAATTTCAGGTGTCAATACCTTACGCCTGTATTTGGTACACGCCACATAGTGGAACCGAAGGCTGTAAACGGCATGGCATCCTTTGTCCAATTGATACTTCATGACTTTATTTTACTATAAGAATCGAAATATGGCGAGATTATCTCCCTGCCTTTCATCCCCGCCCTTACGGGCGGGGACTTCCCGGCAGGGAAAGTTAAAAATGAAGATAAAATCTTCCGTCTTTATTCTACATCGTTTTTAAAATTCAAGCAAGCCGGCAAGTCGCTCACCGCCAAATCTTCCTCCCTGCACCAATACGCCCCCGGCGGCACTAGGCCCCTGCCCTCCTTGGCGCCCAAGACCAGGACAACCACGCACGGTGGGGGCGGCAAACGGTCGTAAGGCACGACCGCCACGGCCATTTCGCTCCCGTCCGGGAAGAAGGCTTTCCCCGCCCCGTAGCGGCCGCCGCTCCCAAAAAGCCGCGCCGCGAACCACCCGGCGGCCCGCTGCCGGGCGAACGACGCCGCGTCCCAGACGGAATGGGCGCGGGGGAGCCACAGCGTCTCTCCGCCGAGGTACGCCCTGACGGCGTAGCCGGCGGCGCGCAACGAGGCGAAGCGGCGGGCGGCTTCGCCTTTCCGCCTGAACAGGAGCTCGCACGCCCCCGACATCGCCCCGCCGCTCGCTTCGAGGAATTCCAACAGCCGCAAAACCGCCGGGGACGTGACCAGGCCGGGGCGGCGGGGGATCGGCTCTATGCGGACTTCTTGGGGCATGGAATATCCCCTCTCTTGCCTGAAGGTTTAACCGCCCAACTCGACGTGCAGCCCTGGCTCACGCGGCCCGGTGTAGTAGTTCATCGTCTGCTGCTTGGCGTGGATCATCACTTCGGCCACGTTGTCCGGCGGGTAGGCGTCTTGCAAGCCTTCAGGCCAGGCCTCTATATGCACTGTATAGGTGCCGGGGCTATAGACCCTGAAGCGATACGGCCCTGCAGGCTTGGAGCCTCCGGGTGGGACAGTGACGGTGTACGCCTGCCTGCCCGCCGGGCCGTCGACGGTGACCTTAGCCGTCACCGGGTTGGGGTTGTCGTCCTTGCGGGTGACTTTAATGTTAACGCCGCCCTCGGCGTAGCCGGTATCCATGCCTATATATATCGGATCGATGAAGGGCCAGGCCTTCACCGCCAAATCGCACCCGGCTGGGTTAACCCACACCTCTTTGGAATTGTTGCTCCAATCGCGGTCGTCCGGCGGGTTGACCGGGTGGATCTTCGCAACCAGGGTGTCGCCGGCCGCGTCGCCGTGCCAGGTGAAGGTAAAGGTCTTCTCTTCGCCCGGCTGGAACTCTACCGGCACCTGGTCGTTGAGGGGCGTGCCGTCCGCAGCCGTCACGCTATAGCCGTTGTTGGTAAGGGATAGGGTAGCCTTCACCGGCACGGGGTAATCCGCGGCCAACCCGTAGACTACGGTCCCGGTGTAGGCTTTGCCGGGCTCGGCTTCCGAAGCGCCGGGGTCCAGAGTTTTGACGTACATATCAGGGGCGATAGGTTTAACCGTGACGTCAACGTAGTTGTCTTTATACGTGGATTCCCATATCCCCTTAAAAGGGTTGACCGCCACCCGCACCCTATAAGGGCGGTCTTCCACCTTGAATTTCAGCGTCACCGGCGCTTTGTCCCACGCTTTCACCGGGACTTCGGCCGCCGCCGTGACGTAGGCCCCGCCTTCGCGCTTCACCGCCACGTCAGGCGCCAGATCAGCGGAGCTTTCATTCGTAATTGTGTAATGGGCTTCCTTTTCTTCCCCCGGGGCGCCGGTTATTTCAACCGGGCCTTCCAGCTTTAAATTCGCCCACGGCGTTATCGCCCCGATGAAACCCGGCACCGACGCGGGACTACTTTTCAGCTGGTCGCTCCAGTCTTTGCCGCGGTAGAACCCCGTCCCGTCCGGGGCGTTCTCGTCATAATAAGGGGTGGTCTCCGCCGCCACCTGCCAGTTGCCCGTCTGCGGGCCGGGGTTCAACAGCAGGTGGTAGTAAAAAGTAGCGCCGTGGTCGAAAGCGTCTAAGGCCCGCAGGTATTGCGTACTCCCGTCGGCGGAAGGTATCAACCCGTCAGAATATGCCTTGTTTGCCAAATAGGGCTTCCACTTCGCCGCTAAAGAATCGTTCATTCCCGCCTCTTGTGCCAAGAATTCTTCCCGTGACGGCATGGGGACGTTCACGAATATGCCCGAAGAAGCGTCTCCGGCCCAGGCGTTGCCTTTGTCTATATAACGTACTTGCGGTAACACATCAAAATAATCCGCCAGGAAATTCACAACGTCGGGGTCGTCTAAATCAGCGTCCGGCAGAATGACCTTTTTCGTCCCGGACGCCGGGGCCGGGGTCATGTTGGAGTTAATAGGGATGTAAAGCTCGTTCAGGCCGTACCGGCTCCCCTCCTGCGCCCATCCCGGCTTGGTCCAGAGCTCACCCCAAACCAGATCCACGTCGCTCAGGCTGATTTCACCCTTATTTCCCTCCAGACTGGCGGTAACAGAATTGGGGTTATACAGCAGCACCGGCACGCGGCGGACGAACCAAGTCATGCCGTTGGAAAGGGGGGCTTGGGAATCAGAAGGTACACCTTTAATGTTCTCGCCCCCAACAAAAGCGAAGGCTGGACTAGTCAACGTCACCATGAGCAGCAAAAAGAAAAAAGCCCTAAAAAAGGCTTTGCGCAGCATGGATAATTCACTCCTCTGAATTTATTTTATTATGCCTACCAATTGCAGGTATTTTAAATCTCTATTCTCAGGCGGTCCGCCTTGCGTCATCATCCAGCGGCCGTCAATTTTCTTGAAGCGGGAAATCACGATCCCTTTATATCCACTCTCAGTTTCGATTTTTGCTATCACAATAGCGACAGCATTGTGTTTTACAGCTACCTTTATTTCGCTTTTTGTTATCTGGTAATTTTTCCGCCCGTCATCCCGCCAGGCGTACATGAATTTCCGCTCACCCTCAAAGTAATTCCTTGTGACCCGTTTGTAGGGCAGCTTGTCGTAAAAGCTCAAATCCACATTACGACGTGCCTCGAAATCGGCGGCATTGGCATTAATATCTTCCAACGCTTCTTTAGCCGCTTGTATCAACTCATCATCCAAAGGCAAATTATTATCTACGCCCTTCGCCACCCTGAGCAGCAGCACCGCCGCCTCACCCCGCAGCAGGTTCTGGTCGGCCCCCAGGACGCCGGGGCTGACGCCTTTCATCAGGCCAGTCTTGCTGGCGTAGATGGCGTTCGGGTCGGAGGTGTCCGTGAAGGTCGCGCCCTGGTCCTTCACCGCCACTTGGTAGACCTTAGCAAGCCTGCCCAGCCACTTCGCCGCCTCCAGCCGGGTAATGGCGGCATCCCAATTCCCGCCTTTGTCGGGGATTACCCCCGCCTTTACCAGGCCGTCCACGGCCCCGTCGTACCAGTTCGGCCCCGGCGTGCCCCCGGCGTCAACGATGCGGTTCAGCACGGCCGCGAACTCGGCGCGGGTCATGTTGTCGCCCAGCCTCAAAGTCCCGTCCGGATAGCCCCCATATAGTTCAAAATCAATGGCCTCTACTATGTCGTCTTTGCCCCATGCGAAATCAGTGTCAATGGAACCTTTATCGCTGAAACGGTATTCCATCTCGGCGCGGGCGGCGGGCAAGGCTACGGACAGCGTCAAAACCAGGAAAAGCGACAACGATACGGCAATTTTTCTGACGTTCACGAGAATCCCTCCAAAAAATTTTTTTATTTGTGGGGCCACCCCCGTGCCGGCCCGTGCGTGCGGGGATGGCCGCTGCAGTATGCCAGGAAACTATTGGACACCAAATGCCGGAAATCCTTTTGCTGACGACTTTGACCTTCTTTGACTTTATATTACCATCTCCTTTCTGTAATTACAAATTATGTTATTATCATTATTAAATGATAATATGTCGCTATACCTCAACTGAACAAATTGTCACCTTTTAGCCCCGAAAAATGTCGAATTACGCAATTTTTCGCTTTCCTACCCGCCCCAAACTTGGTTCCCGTTTGCGTCGAAAATGCCCCAATCCCAGTGACTGGTTCTTTTAAAGACGTATTCTCCCGACAGGAGTTTTTCATATATTACCTTTGGAATATCTGCTTCTATCGTGCCGCTGCTCGCCCAATCTTCGAGAAACCCTATTTCTGCATGAACCCCTTCTTGCCCTTTGTATGGTCCGCGCATTATTATGCCTTCATACAAAATTTGCCAATCTTTGGGAAGGTAATAACGTATTATCGAACCCATTGTCTTTCAACCGCCTCTTCATACGGCTGACCTTTAAGCTAACACACCCCGGAGCCGCAACCTCAACTTCCGGTTTTCCCGGTCGAACTTTGCCACGGCGCACGCCACCCGGTCGCCGCGGCCGACCTCGCCGCGCAGCGGGTACGAAGCCAGGCCCACGATGCCGGGCGACACCTCGACCCACACGCGGGAGCCGTCCGTGGAAGCCACCACGCCGGTCACGAAATCGCCCCGCTTGAACGAGGCCGTCTCCCACGGGTCGGGCCGGGCGTCCTTGATAGACACTTCGACCGTGCCTTTTTCGGCGTCGACCCGGAGCACTTTAGCCTTAACGGCTTCCCCGATTTTGAACAACGCCCCGAGGGGCATCGTCCGACTCCACGTGGCCCGCACGCGCGGCACCTCGACGAGCACGCCGCCGCCGATGTCGACAAGGAGCCGGGCCGGGGTTTCCCCCTCGCGGGGCAGGATGGCTTTGACCACGCAGTCTATGGTCTGGCCTTCTTTGAGGGAGCCTGTTAATTCCTTCCGCGCTTCGGCCACGGCGGCCGAGCGGGAGCATACGGCCACCGCGCCGCCCTCGTCGTCGCTTTTGACCTCTTTGACTTTCACGTTCACCGTCTGCCCGGCGAAGCGGAAAGCGAGGCGCTGCGTTTCGACGCCCATCTCCGAAAAGGGCACGAACCCTTTGACGTCGGGAAAGTCTGCAAATTCGATCTCCCAGACGGGCTGGTCGTTTAAAGTGGTGACTTTGGTTACCACCGCTTCCAACGTCGTGCCGCGCTCTTTGGCGGCCCACAGCATTTTTTGGACGTCGCGCTTCGCCGCAGAAAAGCCTTCAGGTTTGATCATGGATAAAACTCCCTTCTATTTTTTTTGTTTACCCTATTTTCCGAAACAATTTCGCCACAGGGTCGACCGCGGGAGCGCGGCCCTGGCCGTTGCCGCCGCTGTCGTCCCCCGCACCGGGGCGGCGTTTTCCGGCCGCGCCCCGGCCTGTCGCCCCGCCGCTGCCGTTCGCTTCCGCCGCGGCGTCGACCTTGCTTTCGGTGCGGCGGCCGCCGCTGCCGGCCCCCGGAACGGCCCCGCCGTTTCCTTTGCCCGCTACGGCGTCCCCGGCAGCCGCCGGCACGGGCGTGCCCGCCGCCGCACCGCCGCCCTCCCCGCCGTGGGCGAGGGCGAACAGACGCGCGACGTAAGCGTCGACACGCCCCGCCGGAACGCCGTCCCGCTGGTCCGAAAGGGCGAGCAGCCGCCGCGCTTTCTCTTTGTCGCCGGGTGGCGGGATGGGGTTGCGCATGGTGAACACGACCGGCGAACCCACGGCCGTCGTGTGGATGGCGGCGTGGAGGGCTTTCCTCTGCACCAGGTCGGCCGTGGTGAAGCCGGGGAAGTATTTCACCAGCCGGCGGGCGTTCTCTTCTTCCACGTAGAGGACTACCATCGTCCCCACGTTGCCCAGGATGCCTTCGAGCACGTCTTCGGGGATGCGCTCCAAATACTGGGTCGCTATGACGAACCCCAGGCCGAATTTCCGGTCTTCCGACAGGATGTTGGCCATGACCCGGGTGGCGTAGTTGTGGACCTCGTCGGCGATCAGCACGTGCGGCCGCCGCCCCTCCCTGGGCCGCCCGGCGCGGGACAGGGCCGAGAAGTGGAACCTGTTGACCAGGGCGCCGCCCATGAGCGGCGTCACGTCTTCCC
Source organism: Moorella sp. E308F (assembly GCF_006538365.1). NCBI lineage: Bacteria > Bacillati > Bacillota > Clostridia > Neomoorellales > Neomoorellaceae > Neomoorella > Moorella sp. E308F. Next base: position 493,748 of record NZ_BJKN01000002.1, read on the forward strand.
CGGCGCCCGACAGGTCGACCAGCAGGATGTGCCCCTCGTCCATGACCCTCAAAGGGTCGATAGTGCTCTTCGGCTGGCCCACCACCCGCCGGACGCGGGGGTAGGTGGCGAACGCTCCCAGCTTGTTCCATATCGGTCCCAGGGTCTCCCCCGCCTTCTTGGCGAACGCCGGGAACTGGTTCTCCCAGAAGCTGCGGAGCACCGGGTCGTCGGCTATCTTCGGCAGCGTCGCGGCCCGCAGGCTCTCGCTCGACAGGAGCGGCTCCAGAGAGAGTATCGTCTGGCCGCCGACCCGCGCGAGGGTCAAGAGGGCGTTCTTCAGGATGTGCTCCATGCGGTAGCCCGTCCCCATCGGGAAAAGGTCGCGGAGCATGTCCACAAACGCCCCCACCGTCACTTCCTCTAGACCGGGCGGGGCTTCTAAGAGGTTAAACCCCCGCGGCCGGTCGGTGTCGCGGAAATGCAATACGTGCACCCGGTCGGCCACCCCGTCCGGGAGCCGTTCGAGGAGGTCGTTCACCGCGTCGCCGTGGGGGTCGATGAAGGTGAACCCGGCCGCGCGGTCCGGGTCGCGGGCGAGGTTTTCCGCCATGGACAGGCACCAGTTTAAGAGGGTCACCGTCTTGCCGGAGCCGGTCTTCCCGCAGATGAAGGCGTGCTTCATAAGGTGTTCCATGGGGAAGTAAATTGGTTGGTCGAGCTTTTCCGCGTGGTCGGAAAGGCCGAGACGGATGCGCATGCGGTAAACACCGTCCTTAATTTAAAACACCACGTCTTCCAGCGACGGCCCGGCCGCGGCTTCTCCCGCGTTCCCGCCGCCCTCTTCCAGAGCGTAGGGCAGAAGCTCGTCACGCAGGGCCAGGATTTCCCGCCATTCCTCCCGGCCAGCCGCCGGGCGAACAACCTCGAAAGCCAGCCTGGCCGCCCGCCGCCCCTCGCGTTTTTCGAGCCGCGCCCTAGTCACGACGGACGACAGCGGCCGGGCCGGGCCGCCGCCCGCGCCGCGGACGACGGAATTGACGAAGCGGTAAAAACCGCTGGATTGGCCGGATGGAACGTCAAAATACAAAAGCTCCCGCACGTCGACCGCAGGCACGAAATAGAGGCGCGGCGAAAATACGCATTGGCCGGAATGAACGCACCGGGCGCATTCCACGACCGTTCCGTCTGCGAGACGCCCCCTCTTGCCGTCCCGGCTCAAACATGCTATCCCCCCGTCGCCCCAACGCACCCTGCGGTTGTCCCAGCGGACCAGAAAACCCTCCAGAACGTCGCTCGAACGCCCGTCCGGGTAATCAAAAGCTCCGTTCTCGTGGTTAATGGCCACCCGGAAGACGTGCACCTCCGGCAGAGCCGCCGCTTCGGCTTCCAGCTCCGCCGCAAACAATTCGTCGCCGGCGAGGTCGTCCGGCAGGCCCGTGGTTTCCGGCGATTTTTCCTGCTTTCCGGCCGAAACGGGTGGCCCGCCCGCGGCCGCTCGCCCGTTGCCGGTCCCGGCTTTAGTGGGTGAGGCCGTGCCGCTCCCCCCTCGGACCTCTTGCCCGGCGGAAAGCCCCTTAACGCCGGCGTCTTCAGCGTATTTGCTGTCGCCGTCGGCGGACTTTCCGGCCGGCTTTTGCCCGTCTTTGCCGTTCAGGTATTTTTCCAATTCTTCCGGCGTCACTTTCACACGTTGTCACCCTTTCAATTAGGTTAGAAGTAACTTTCAATCAAATTGTCACATCGATACCCCAACAAACTAATGAAATTAACAACACTAACAACACCAAAAATCCCAAGTTAAAAGAACACTTGGCCACATAATCCACGTTGCCATCCGGCCGTTTAAAATGGCCGACCCCTATTTCCACCATCGGCGTATCTAATTTGCTGAGAAACCTATAGTATTTGTCCAAAATTCCTTGCATTAAAACACCACCTTGTTTTTGTGATGCGGTTTGTTTTGCGGATATGCTAGATTCAAAAATCCTGATCATCACCCAGTAACATCCCCGGCGGTGCGGCCGTCCGGGCCACGTCGCGCTCTAATGCCGCCCACAGCGGGGAATCGGGTCCCGGCACCACGACCAGGTTGGCCAATTCGCTGCCGGTCATGACCGCTTTCTCCCCGAAGCCGCCCAGTGCCACCCGGTCGCCGTGGCCGTGCCGGCCGGAACGCTCCATCCTGTTCAAATACGACATCGCGGCCACGGCCGACGCCGCGTCCGCGACGAACTTTTCGGCCGCGCCTTTCGGCCCGCCCCGCGCCGCCATGCGGACCGTCGCCTCGTACACCCGCTCCGGGGGCAAAAACCGCGACCGCATCTCGTCCGCCGCCATCGCCCGGGAGGGGTTCAACGCCCTCACTTCGTTCTGGATGCGGCGGGCGTCCGCCGCCCTGCCGCGGTTCGCCGGCCCGGCGGCCGGGGACAGGAGCGCGTCTTTTATCTCGCCCCAGACGTCGCTGGACTGGACGCCCACGTAGCGCCGGGCCTCGGCCTCGGCCTGCTCGCGCATCTTGCCTTCCGGCAACGGGGCGAAGCAGACGTCGAGGAGCGCTTCCACGGGCGCGTCCCGCCCGGCGCCCAGGGCCGTCAGCACGGCGACCAGGACGGACGGCGGTCCCTGGAGCCTGCGGAAGGGCAGGAATTTGCCGCCCGCTGCGTAAAACTCGGTCAGCGCCCCGCCCGTCCAGCCCGCAGCGGGACTGGAGGCGGGGGCGAGGGACACGCGGGGGTACGCCCCGGCGAACGCCCCCCGCACGACCCCAACGTATTCCGGCGGGCACCCGAAATAAAGGGCCACCCGTCCGCGGGCGACGTGGGCGAGAAAGCGGAACGGCGGCGGCCCCAAGAGAGACGCCTTTTTGTTCACCCCGGCCATCAGGTAAAAAAGGTTGAGGGCCGCGCGGGCGTCGTACTCGTAGTCGTTGGCCGGCAAAAGTTTGAAATACTCGCGCGGGTCCTCGCGGCTGCGGTTGAATATGGAGAAGTTGAATAACGGCACGGAGAAAGACCCCTTTCTTGGTATGTACTGCCCTTTGACATTTTTTGACTTTTGATGCCAAAAACTGCCGGTCAGCATTCTATTGTGCTTCCAGGAATAATTGTTTCAGAACGGCATATTTCGGTTTTTCCTTTCCTGCCTTTTTCTCCCACTTGCACAACCAGCAACTGCACGACAAGTTCCATTTTGCCAGTTTGCCGGGCTTGTCAACCAGCGGATCCTCCGCCCGCCGCAAACGCCAAGAGTTTTTCCGAATTTCGAACCGCCGTTTAATGACACGCTGCCGGTGGTGCCGCCGCAGCGACCGCATCCACACCGGGCGGCCCCGCCACCCGCAGGCGGCGCAGACGCCCCGCCAATCAACGGTTTCCCGGCCACACGCCGGACATGCCTTCCGGCGTCTGCCGTCCGGCCCCAAACAACCGTTCAGCCAGGGAAACTCCTTGAGCATGTCCAACAACCCCACCAACCTTGTGCTTTACTTCACAATTGGCCTAAAAAACACCTCACCACGTCTAAAAGGTCAGCCACAAACCTCCGCCACCCCCGCACCAATGCCTCCCCCAGCGGCCCGCCCAAATGCACGCCGCCGGGCAGGGCGAAATTAAACGCGCCGCCCGCTACCTGGGCGTAGCCGAGGTACGCCGCGGCCGCGTAAAGACCGCCCCGGACGGCCACCGTCTCCAGGAGGCCACCGGTGGGGATAATAGGCGGCAGCGGGAACCGCGCCCGGGCTTTCCAAGGCCAGAACAACGGCACGGCCTGGGGGTTGAGCATGTCGAGGAGCAGGTGGCTCAAGTACCCGGCGGCCAGGGCGAGGGCCAAGGGCCCAGCCACGCTCCCGCCTAAAAACCGCAGGGCCGTCAGCCGGGCCGCGGCGTAAAACAAAAAAACGGCCAGCAGGCTGTGAGTCGCGCCTCTGTGGCCGAAAGCCATCTCGACCGCGTCTGACACGATGGGTACCCTGCGGCCCACGTAGCTGCCGGGGTGGTCGACGTCCGGCAGAAGGCCGCCCAGCGCTCCGACGGCCGCCAGCGACAACCAGTATGGGCCGAGGCAACCGGTTTTGGCGAGCAAAAGGGCGGCCGTGAAGCCGCCCAGGGCGTGGGTTCTGGCGGTCATTAGAATCATCCTTCGCGATAGTCGATTATCGGCATCCCCAACATCTGCGCCTTCTGCCGCTCCAGCCAGCAGCCTCCCGACTTTTCCCATTCCCCGGCCAGCCACAGCTCGTCGCACCGTTCAACCAAAGCGAGACAAAACATTAAAGCCAACCTCCTTTCCGCCGGTTCGCGGAGAAAACCAAACACCAGGATGGGGCATATCGGCACGACGCCCGGATACGTGGCGGCGATCCGGCGGCATATCTCCGCCGCTTTCGCCTTGTTCCCTTCCGGGTCATCGGCGAAAGGGTGGGCGACGTAGACCAGCTTCGGCCGCTCGATCGCGGTAGGTACGGGACAAACGAGAGGACTTTCGGCAGGGAATTCCGGGGTGAGATTCCCAAAATATGTCGACGTCGACCCGATATGGCCGTATTTAGCTATCATATCTTCAAATTCTTTCAGCAAATCGTTCTGCATCTGAACCCGCTCCTTTCCGCTATTTGTTCTGGCTCCAATCGACGTCCGTCCATTTCAAAACAGATCGGTCCTTCGAAACTTCCTTCAAGATCAGCCTCCGGCCGTCCGGCAGAAAAAAAGCGTAACGCGGATTCCAACCCGCCCCCACCTCGTCCAAAGACGCCCGCGGCGAAAGGGTCAAAGGCTTGCCGTCGACCAGCAGGTTAATGTCGTCATACTGCGGGTAGCTGTGGCTCAAACCTGTGTAGACGATTTTATGCCCACTGTATTCAACCTCCACCCCCAGCTTCGTTTCAAGGACGACCGGGACGGCCTCAAAAGCGCGCTTATCTTTGGCATCCACCCAGTGCAATCCGCCTAAGACCGACAAAAAAAGAATCACGATAAAGATCCACATTAAGATAGATCCAATATGCACCAAAATATCTTCAACTAATTCCCGCATAAACAACCCCGCCTTCGCCTAACAATTTTCATTAAAGCTAAACCTTCCCTGCACCGCCTCAGCCGCAACACGTCTGAGGGCCATCTCCGCGTATTCCGGGTTCACCTCGAATCCCAAACCTCTGCGGCCCAGCCGTGCGGCGGCCAAAAGCGCCGTGCCGCTGCCGCAGAACGGGTCGAGCACGAGGCCGCCGGGCGGGCAAAGGGCCGCGACCAGCCGTTCAGTCAGGGCCAGGGGGGAACACGGCGAAATGGGCTCCTTTAAAAGCGGCCGTGGGCAGAGTCCATACGTCGCCAGGGTTTTTGCCGTAGGGGTGAAAATATTCCGGCCAGCGGTTGTCGTGCAGCCCGTCGACGTCCGGCCGCAGAGAAGCGGCGGCGTATTTCCCTTTTTCACGTTCTTGTTCCGGGCGGTCCAATTCCCAATCCAGGAACAGCAATTCCTGACCCGGGGGCGGGCCACCGCCTAAGCCCAATTCCCGCATCACCCTTTCCCTGCCGGATAAGTGTATCAAGCGGCTATGGCGCTCTTTTCTCGTCGCCGCTTCCAGAAAGGCTTCCGCTTTCGGCCCGCCGGTCTGAACGGAAAACGTTCTTTACAAATAGCGGGCATTCGTCGAAGAAGCGTGCGGCTCGCGCACGGCGTCCAAGTCGAAATAAGTGTCCAGACGGACGAGGTGCTGTCGCCAATCCGTCTCGCACCTCTCCAAGGGTAAGACGCCGACCGAACCCCACGCCGAACAGCGCCGCCTGAATTCCCGCTCGATTTCCGGCGGGGCCGAAGAGCGGATCTGGGCGTAGGGGCCGGGAGTGGTATCCTTGATAAAACGAAACACGGCCTCATAGACCGTGCTGAACCTGGTGCGGACAGAAGAGGGTATGCAGTTGCTCTTTCTCCAGATAATGTCATCCCTGCTTATCCACCCGTCGTCATTAAGAACAAAGCGTACCCGCCATGGTATGCCGAGTTTCATTTTATCCGGATCGGTTCGGGCTGTCCGCGGGCGGGCACTTGGGTAAGCCTGCTCTTTCGACCCCGGCCCGCTGCCGCCTTTGGCGGGGTTGCGGGCGAAAGTGTCGCCGAGGACGACCGCCAGGTTGCCGCTCTTTTTGAGTACGCGGCGGCACTCGCTGAAGATTTCCCGCAAGTGGTCGACGTACATCCGCCAATCCGGCTCCAGGCCCAATTGCCCACGCCACGCGCCGCATTTGCGGCAGAAAGCGCCACTGGGGGGCGTTTTCTCCCAATTCAATTCAGGCCTCTTCGCCTCGCCACCGCGCGGTTCCCCGCCGCGGTTCGGCCACCCTTCCGGGTGCCGCTCCCACTCGTGGGCGCACCCCGGTTCCCCGCCCCACACCGTTTCGGCCGCCGGGCCGTAGTCGCGGAGCGACCAATATGGGGGCGAGGTGAGGATGAGGTCGACCGACTCGTCGGGTAAACTTTTAAGCAATTCGCGGCAGTCGCCGCAACGAACCTCGAAATCAGGCATAACCTTTTTCCACCTTTTCCCGGTACGCCCGCTGGGCGTTTTCTATGTTCGCGTCGTCAAACCCCGGCACGTAGATTTCCTTCCCGCACTCGCAACAGAGAGCGATTTTAGCCGGGTAGGCTACGCGAACGCCCCGGATTTCCACCGTCGCAACCTTTTCCACTGTACGGTAATCCACATCTTTGTCGCACCAGTAACAATACCGTTTCACTTGGCTTCCCCCCACGGCACAGACTCCTTGAGCTTTCTTTCCGCCCGGGCACAGGCCTTATCGCAGAGCAGCCGGAAATCCGGCGTACATTCATTCCAACCCCCGGCCCATCCGCAATCAGAGCAATACATCAAACCGCGAAAAGGGCCGTGCAAAAGCCCGCGGGAGCCGCATTCGGGGCAATGCAAAATCACCACCTGGTTCAATTTTCCGACCTTCCCTCGCTTTTGCCCCCGAGCAATCCTTCCCAAAACCCCTTTACCCGCCGGGCGTTCTCAAAGAAAAGCCGGTCCAGCGGCATATCCCTGCCCTCTTTCCGGGCGTCTCTGGCGCGGGACGAAAAGACGAGCATGCCCCGCCGCGCCGAGACGAAGCTCACTGTGTCCACCAGGGTCAAAGGCCGTTTTCCGGCCGCGGCGGCGACGGCCGGGAGCCTTTGGGGCGAGACCGCCCCCACCACCGCCACCCGCACGGACGGCGGGACCAGGGAGCAGAAATACCGGAAACCGGCCAGGTACCCTTTCCACGCGGAGCCGCCCTTGTTCTGCCGGCCCACCGTCTGGAAGGAAAAAGCGGCGCACCCCGCGCCGCTTTCCCTTATGAACGCCGCCCACCTGTCCAGGTCGGCCTTTTCGTACCACGAAACGTCGACGACGACCGGGATGCCCGCCTTGGAAAACTCCAGGGCGGCCAGGGCCGAAGCCTTCATGGCCAGAAGGTGCTCCATCCTGGGGGAATCCTCGTAGACCGACACGTTGGGCGCGAAAGCCGCCGCCCGGTTGGCCTTGAGGGCCGCCGGCCAACGGTCCTTCCGCTTTAAGAAACTTTTGATGGCCTCGTCGGGGACGTAGAGGTCCAGGATAACCTCCGTCCCTTCCGGCAGCCCGGCCGTCTCCCGGATCCCTTTTTCCCACGCCCGGACACGGAACTTGCCGCCGTGGACCGCCGCCCACGGCAGATCATTTGGCCCCGGCCTTTCGTGCAGAGGCGCCGTCACGACGGGGAGGTAGGGCGGAAGGTCCGGCGAAACTACCTCCCCCGCTGGGAGGGCCAGCCCCTTATATTTCCCGTAGACGGCGTCCCAGACGCCGGGCCGGTCCGGGCAGATGTAGCCGCACGCCCGGCACTGCCTGCCCGGCTCGCATTTCAGAGACAGCCTGCCGCAGCCCGGACAGCCCGAGCAGAAGCCGTCCAGGTATGCCGGGCAGCCGCCGCATTCGCCGCAGAGCATAAAACATCAACTCTTCCGCTGGTAAAATTTCTTAAACCGAAACTCAGGTATCACGATCTTCCCCACCCGGCGGTATTCCATCCCCGGTTCAGCCTCGATCGACGGCACGCTTTCCCTGTCGATCCCGTCTATGCACGCCGGCCGGAGCTCGGTGATGCTCTCCGTGTCGAAGAGGCGGCAATAGTCCCCCGCCGCGTCGAAATAGACGCACCCCTCGCATTTCGGCAGAGGACGCTCCTCGCTGAAGGCCTTCACGCCCGCCCGCTCGTACAGGGTGATGTCGCCTATGTTGTGGAGAGACGCGATGAAGGTCCAGTCGGAATCGATGTAGATGGTGTGGGCAGGATCTTTGCCTTCCGGCGCCCACACCGGCTTGTCCGGCGGCAGCGTGCTGTCCGTCACCAGCACGGGCGTGCCCATCGCCGTGACGAAAGCCGCCGTCTTGGCGGCGTAGTCCGCCCGCATGTACCAGCATGCGTCTTCCGTCTCGCAATCGTAGTATTCGACGCCCACGACCCCGCAGACCAGGGCGTAGGGGCCGTCGGCCTCAATTTTCGTCTCCCCGTTCTCGACGTCGGCCACGAAGGGGAAGACCGGCTTGTATTCCCGGTCCAGCGGGTGGAAATAGCGCAGTTTCTTTCCTATCAGACCGCTCAAATCAAACATCTCCTTATTACCAATTTTTCCTTTTTATTACATTATAGCATATCGACAAAAAAGATGAATACTTGACTTTTTACGACGCTGGCTGCCACCGGCTCGTGGCATATAGCCAGAGGGCGGCCGCTTTGTCGCGGGCGCGGGTGAACACCGTGTCCAGGAATTCCCTCACCACGCTGTGGTTTTCAGGCTCGCCGCCAATTGTCTGCCGCCGCGCCTGGGTGCCCCGGGCGAGGACGCGGTCCGGTATGCGGCTGTCAACCGCCGGGTCGTCTTTTGCGGCCGTGTCCACCAGTCCGGCTGCGATGCGGACGTTCGTCTGGATCTGCCGCGGGTCGAGGGTGCCGTTGAAATAGCGGAATTCGACCGTCTCGCGGCGCTTGTTGACGGCGTGGTAGTGGCCGGTGTTGTCCAGGGTCTCCCTGTTGGCCACAGGAACCACGTAGCTGGTGCCGCGGTGCGTGCCGCCGGACTCGCCGCCCGCAGCCATCCGGAACAAAAGGTCTTCGTTGGCCTTGACGAGCCGTAACAGCCTGTCCCAGCGGCGGTTCCGGGAATCGAGGGGTGCGGCCGTGCCGATGTGGACGTGGCCGCCGCAGCGGGCCGTCGCCTGCCCGCCGTGCCGCCGGACGATCTCGCAGACTTTCTCGATTTGCTGCCACGCCGTGGGCGTGTCGCGGAAAACCGGGGAGACGAGCTCGCCGCCGGTCACGGAAGCGTCCGTCTCGAACGCCCAGAGGTTTGGGTTGCTCCGGCCGCCGTGGTACCCGCTCTGCCACGGCGAAGCGATGAGCCCTTCCTCGTACAGGTCGCGGGCGATGGCCTGCCGGTCGCCGCCGTCGAACTCGATCTCCACCCCGAACGTCATGTTCGGGTTGGGCAAGACGTCCGAATACAGGTATTCCGGCGGGTTCTGGGCCTGCTGCCAGAGCTCCGCGAACGCCGCGTCGTCCGCCGCCACGATTTCCGGCTCGACCTGGCCGGCGGCGGCGTAAGACGCCGTGCCTTCCGCCCAGACCCCGGCCACGCTGTCTTGCCGTCCGGTCGCGGCCGCGTCTTCCGCCCGCCTGGGCACGTGTGCCGCCGCGGCCTCCGCGGCCGCCGACGCCGCCGCCACATTTCCGGGCGCCGCCTGGCCCGCAGCTCTCAACGCCGCCAGCACGTGCCGGCATGCGTAGTTGGGGTCGCGGTGGTGCCTGATCGTGAAATCCGGGCACTCGCACGAATAACGCCCGGGTTCGCAGACCACATTGTAAACGTGGCCGCTGCCGCTGTGGACGACGGCCGCCATGGGGCCGGTGAAACTGACCGTCACGTTCTCGGAACGTCTCCGCGTCCGGGAATAGACGTTGTTGACGACGACGGGCTCCGGCGCGACCTCTAACGGGGCGCCGCCGGACGCGGCGGCCGTCCCGCCGCCAGCCCCTGCGCCAGATGCGGTCATCCCTCCGCCGCCGCCACCGCCGCCCGCATAAGCGGCCGCTCCGCTCCTGCGCTTAGGCACTTTCGATCACCTCTCCCTGATTTTGGTCCGCCAGCCTTCCGGCGACTACCTGGACCAGCCGGGCCAGCGTCTCTTCGCCCATACCCGGCGCGGCGTTGACTTCCAAGACGTACCACCGCCCGTCCCGCCGGTCCCGTATGAGGTCAACCCCGGCCAGGTCCAGGCCGCACCGCCGCCGCGCCTCCTTGGCGGCCTCGACGGCCTCGCGGGGCAGCCGCCGTACCCTCTCGTACACCCGCTCCGGGGCGAGGTCTTCCGGGCTGGAGCCGGGCACGGCGTTCTTGCGGTGGGCCGTCAAAACCTCTTCGCCGAAAAGGGTCACGCGGTATTCGTCCCTTTCCGGTATGAATTCCTGGAAGAAATCGTAGGCGTAGGCCCTGCGGCGGCCTTCGTCCGTGCCCAGGTCAACGACCTCTTTACCTTCTCCCCGGGAGCCGGACGCCCGCTTGGCCACCACGCGGCTGCCGAACAGCCGCTCCGCTTCCCGGACGTCGAAAGTCGACCGCGGGGCGAGGTCGCCGAGGCGGCGGAGCATTTCGACCTTGTCGGCCGCGCCGGAGGTGTCGCGGTTCGCCACGCCCCCGCCGAACGTCCCGCCGCTGCCCCAATTGATGTGGACGACCGTCCCAGGGGGAGCGTCGGGGGAAGCGGCGTAGGGTATCCCCAGCCTCCGCAGATGCCTGGTGAGGTCCGCTGTCCGCCCCCGGCGTGGAACACTAAAGAAAATACGCGAAGCTGCCCCTCGCATCTCGGGTGAAGCCAATGCCTCACGCGGCGGCGGCTCGGGGAGAGTGACGGCGCGGCGGCTCACCGTGAAGCCGTTCCGCCGCTCCTCGCTGGCAAAGTTTAATCGGCCGGCCCGCGCCCGCAAGACGTCGGACGTCTCCCGGGCCGATTGGGACCACCGCTCGGCCAGCCTTATCTCCCGCTCCAGCTCCGGCGGCACACGCTCGCCGCGCCGCTCGTATTCCGCCGCCGTCTCCCGCGCCGCGGCCAGCCGCCGCTCAAGCTCGGCGTATTTGGGCGTGACGGCCCGGAAATCTTCGGCCGAAGCCGCGAGGCCCATCAAATCTGCCCGCGTCCGCCCTAGGTCCCTTACCTGAAAAGCTACCGCTTCGCCGAGCGTACCCGCGGAAGCGGACGCGAGGTACGAAGGCTGAAAATCGTCTTCGGCCGACAGGCTCATAGCCAGCGGCAGCCTGTCCCGGTAGGGCGCCAGGGCTTCCTGCCCGCTGACGGGCAGCTCGCTGTCCACGAACCTTTCCAGCTGGCCGTAGCGGAATGCGAAATCGCGGGCGGCTTCTCTCGCCCTGCTGTCATCCCCGTTCTCCAGCGCCCAGCGCAATTGCCTTTCCGGGTTGACCATCCTCCGGCGCAGGTACTCGTACAGCTCGCCCCGCTCTTCCGGGGTCAGCTCGTCGCCGCGGTCGTAACGGCCCCAGAGGTCGTTGAACCGCCGGACTTCGCCGGCATCATATTGCAAGAGACGATTTAGCCTGTCAGCGTACCCGTCCCGGAAGACGACCTCCCGGTCGTGCCGGGGCATCCTTTCCGGCAGCTGTATGGCCGCGCCGCCCGTTTCACCGCCCGCGGCCGTTCCGCCAGCTGGCACACCGCCCGCTGCCGTCTCCCCGGCCGGACTACCGGCCGCCGCGCCCTGGGCGGCCGCGTCTCCGCCCGTTAAGGGTCGGGCTTCGCCGGCCGGCTCGTCCAGGATCGCCCCGGCCACGCCGCCGCCGGAACTGGCGGCCGCAGAGCCGCCGCTCCCTCCGCCACCGACGAACCCGCCGCTACCACCGCGGCCGGAAACGGCGGCAGCGCTTCTGCGTTTGGGCATGACACGATCACTCCTTTCTTCCTGGAAATTGCCGACATTTATCGACAAAACTTGACCAAAAAAATAAGGATGGCAGTTCTTAGGAACCGCCATCCTCACGCCCGGAGTCCAGGAGTTTCCGGGCGTCCCAATATTCGCTTTCTAACTTGCGGTCCAGCGAAAAAATAAACCCTCGGCCACCCTTGACCGAGGAGAAGGAAAGTATAGTTATGTAACCACGATAAGCTGACCCGAATAACAGGTCGTTCATCGGTTCACCGTTGGACACCGGAGGCAAAGTTTAAGCAACAGGTCGACTTGGTTTTATTTTTTAGTCCACATCTCAATTCTTTTTTTTGCATTCATCTTCAGGTAGTCTTCTTCCAACACCTAGCATTTTTTTCAAAGAATCCGAAGCTGTTTTAGGCGCAACCATCTTCATTTCGACAAATTTGTCTATAACCCACAAAGTCCCATGGACTTCGATCCCTTCTTGTCTTGCCGCAACCCTTAAATCCCAATCTCCTGTTATTAAAGGACTTTTAAGTCTTTGGGCTAAAACTAATGCAAATAAATCGGGTCTAGATGGTTTTTTGTATTTTCTTGCATACTCCAAAACTTTAAGTACTTCCGCTCCCGATAACTCTTCTTTTTCTAAACCCAGAGCTACAAGTTTAAAGCCATCTGGTTCATCTAACTCTGCGATTATTGCATCTGGTGCGACCAATTTGTAAGGAAGGCGAAACATCTGTAATATTAGATCACCCTTATCTAAATCTATCCATAAATTGGTATCAGTAACTAGAGTTTGTCTTTTTCCCATTTATGCTGTTCCTCTACCTCCTGCCAAAATTCTTGTAGCGACTTACCAAGAAGTTCAGCTGCGCGAGGTTCAGAAATAATACCTTCTGACAATGCCCTTAATACTAACCTTTTTAGACGTTCCGGTTTTTCAGGAGGTAGTTGGTCTCCCGGTTCATTGTTATACCACTTTTTAACGCGAAAAAGCTTAAATAACCTGTCTGCTTCGCTTTCCGGGATAATGCCTAGATCTTTAGCCCTAAATATCCATCCCTGCATACTAAGACCATATTTGTGTTTCAACAAGTGAAGCTCCAATAAGTCAATTGTGTTTCGTTTATTTCCTAACTCACGTCTTACTGCTTCCGCAGGAACCAAAAAAGCACCCGCGAACCTATGACAGGCACGTTCCTTATCTATGTTTATACCCTCTTTTATTTTAATTATTGCGTGTCCTAGTTCATGAGCTAAGTTAAAACGATGACGATCTCCAGGTAATTCCTTCTTAATTACAATAACTGGACCTAGTTTTTTTTCTTCAAGAATACATGCATCAAACTCCATTGCACCATCGATTAAACCAATTTTAATACCTTTTTCTTCCAGTAACTCAGTCAAATTATCAATTGGGTCATTACCAAGTTGCCAAAATTCCCTTAATTGCTGTGCTACTCGTTCGGCTTCTTCAACAGAGGTTATATACCTATCAATTGCTCCCTCGGAAAGAGAAAACTGTGTAAAGACTTCTTCGTCAGGAAACAAGCTTTCCACTTCTAAGTATCTTTCGAGCCAGTCTTTTACTTGTGCAAGGATAGATTCTTCGCCCTTTTTTGTGAGAGAGGCTTTTTTTCGATAAGATGGTACTGATAGTTCAACGGTGTTTTCACGGAAAAAATACTCAATTTTTATCGAGAGTGCATTAGCTAACCTTAATAATACACCAGAGCTAGGTATATCAAGGCCTTTCTCATACTTAGAAATTGCATTATGACTTATCCCCGCACGTTCGGCCAACTGCCGCATGCTAAAACCCGCAGCCAGCCGGGCACTTTTAATGCGGTCTCCAATTGCCATAATAAATAACCTCCCTCGGTTTACATTTTAATATATTATATACGTTTTTGTCAACCGAAATACCATTACTAACAACAATAAAGCTCCCAGATCCGTGGTCACCTCACAGGTCCAGGAGCTTCAATCAAAAAAATATCTACCCATATTTTGTCATCGCAACCCGGACAATATACTCCACTTCCGTAGAAGATAGCATTTCTCAGGAACCGCCACCCTCACGCCCGGAGGCCAGGAGTTTCCAGGCGTCCCAATATTCGCTTTCTAACTTGCGGTCCAGCGGCAAGACGCCTTCCTCGAACCACCGGCAACCGCTACCGCGGCCGCCGAAAAACACGCAGGTCCCGTCGCGGACGAGGCAGAAATTCCGGCGGCCGTCTTCCCAGGCGGCCGTGAAATTGACACATTCCCGCGCCGCGAGGGCCCGGACCTTTCCCAGCGTCGTTTTGGGCAGCATAGAGGAAACGCCCCCGCCGGCTTCCGGCGGGGGACCGTTGCTGCCGCCGTCAACCGGCGGGGCGACCGCACCGTCTTCGCCGCCCACAGGGGCCACGCTCGCCGGCGGAGTTTTGCCGCCGCGGCGGTTTTTGGCCGCCTCCGGCACGCCGTTATCGCCGCCACCTCGTTCCCAACGCCGTCCTGAGTCTTTGACGGCCGCGTCGAACTTGTCTTTGACCGCCGGGTCCCAGAGATTATTGCACGTCCGCGTGTGCCATTCGCCCGCCCCGATGCCGCAGCCGGGGCAACGCGAGTAGGCCAGCTTCGCGTCCCATACGAAATGAAACGCCTGGCCGCAATAGGGACACCAGGCGTAGCCTTTTTTGATTTCGGGTTTAAAGCCTTCCGGCGGGAGGGTGATGGCGTTTGGATGCATCACGTTATCACCTGTTATCAAGATTCACTTTTTCTTTGTTATGTTTCGCAAAAAATTCTTTTGAGGCTCCCCCCTTGGTTATAAAAGCAGGAAAAATATAACTAATAAAGAAATTATCCATTGATATTGATGTATGTGAAATATGGGGGAAATAGTGGTGATTTGGACAATCATTGGAACGGTTTCTTCAATCATTTCTGCTATTGCAGCGATTGTCGCAGCATATTTTGCTTTTGTCTCACGTCCACGGAAGGTAAAAGGTGTAGCTGTAGGAATTGAATCGGTAAAGAAGTTGCCGCACAACTTTGAATGGGAAATAGAGTTCAGCGTTGGTAATCTAGACGACAACACTGTCTTGAACGATGCAATGGTGGTTATTAACATGGAAGGGTTAAATCCATTGAGAATCATACCCCAAAGTCATGGAGGATTATTGATGATGCCAAATATGGTTTTGGAAGCAAACTCCGTGAATTTCAGTATCGAAAAACTTAAACCAAGAACCAAGATAGCGGGAGCAGTTAAAATAAAGGCAGAACCAGCTTTGTACAATCTACCGTGGTATGGATATGGTGCTAACTTAAAAGAGATGAAAGGTAGTGTGGTATTGGATTTAATTAACAGTAGGTAGCATACATTTGTTCAAAAGCGAACTTCTCTATCAATTATAGAAAGCTCGACTTTAGACAAACTCATTTTATACCTTCTCACTAGGACGTCTCCCAATATAGAAAAATGGCGCAGGATCCGGAGGCTGTCTCATCTTTTTCCAACGTGCCAACGTATTCAATGTTAAATGCCATAAATGTCCTTTTACAAAGATAATCCTTCCTTTAGGAACTACAGACATTTCATCACCAACCTTAATTTTTTCCATCCAACACCATCCCCAGCGTCGCGTACAGCTTTTCCGCCGCCCTGAGAAGCATCGCCCGGTCTTCCGCCTCAACGCCCGGGTCGCAGACCAGCGGCAGCACCCGCTCGCATTCCCGGATGAGGTTGAAAGCGGCCAGGACGTCCGGCGTCCGCCGCCGCTCCAACGTTTGCCATTCGGGGGAGGGGTCGAGGTCGGAAAAGGTTATCTGCTCTAACATTTTGATAACTCTCCTTTCCAAAAGGCTTCCCTACCAACCGTTTTACAAAATTTTAGCATGAAAAATGAACAACAGCCTTTTTAATGGCTTCGGCCGCCTCCCGCGAAGACAAAATATCCTCTATACCTATACCATTTAATTGTGGTGCTATGTTGAAATCTACAGCATACAAATGACCCGCAGGAAGAAAATCGATGGCAAAAAGGGGGTATTTTATTGTGGGGTGATAACCGTCTTTTTCTTTACTTAAAATTTTAATCTCAACCTGACCGCAATTGGAACGCCAATCGTTACTACTAAAGTATTGAAGCCAAAAACGTTTATCCCCTACTTGCAAATACCGCCAACTATAACCGGCAAATGCTGGTAAAACTTGTATATATTCAATAGCTAAATGATCAGGATATTTTTCCAGAGCGTCCATGAGAGGCATCTTGATCTTTCCTTCTCCTCTGTGAGCCGTTTCGTCTAAATAAATTACGACGTCTGCTACTTGGGGATAGTTATCGATAAGCCTTGGCAAATCCTTAACTCTACCGAAAATTGGGACCCTCAGTCCCAAAGAACTCAGGTATTTAAGTGCTTCGCCCCGTTTCATACCGCTGTACGAAAACCGATTAAATGTTATACCTTCCAGATCAAACCAGTGATCATAGTAATCTACAAAATCGCTTAACAACTTAATTTTTACAAATTCCACCCTAATACCCCCTTGTTTCATCCGCTGTACCACTCGACAGCCAGCCGCTCTAATTGCCTGACGGCTTCGCGGTTGTCGAACGGAAAACAGGTCTTTTCCCAAACAAGAAATTCGATGGTAAAATCCGACACGTCCGGGAAAAGCTCGCGAGCTATTTCCCAGATATTATCTGATTTATATCGCATCACGCCGCGCCTCCTTTCCCGGAAAATAGAAAACAGGTTGAAAAGTGTCCAACCAAACTTCTCTGCCGCAATGCCAGCAGTATTCTTCTATTTCCCGCTCGGGACGTTTAGCCGTTGTTTTGATCAAACTGAAACATTCGGGACACGTGATTTCCCACTCTACGTTCAACCTGCCTTCGGCAGCCAGAGACAACAGAATTTCTTCTACCTCTTTTTTTGTAGCGCCCGGCACGGCTTTGCGCACGGCCGAGGGGCGGAAACCTGCGACAGCCGTCTTTTCTTTAGAACGGAGCCACGCTTCGATTTTCTCTTTTAGTTCTTCGTTACTCATTAGCCGAACACCACCTTCGCCAGACGGTCATCCGCTCCCCCACCGCGCCGCTGCGCCGCCTGAGACGCCGGGATCCGCACCACCGCCCCCTCGAGCACGTCGGCCCGCGAGACGCAGAAGGTAAAACCGTGAATGCCCTGCAGGGTAAGGTAGCTGTGCCCGACGTAAACCACCTCGCCGGCGGCGCCGTAACACGGTTTCGCTTCGTTGTCCGTGAGTTTTTTCGGCTAATCGACGCGGACCCAATCGCCGGGGCGGAAGCTGGAGAAAAATTCGCGGTCGCGAGGTATGGCATTTGAAATATCGATATATTTAGGCATAAGTCAACCAACTCCTAAATCAGTTTTTTCCAAATCGCTCGATCACTACTTTAACTTTCTTTACACCCCACCGCAGCGCCTCTTCCCGCGACGGGAAAAACAGGTCGACGCGGCGGCCTTTGATGGCCCCGCCGGTGTCTTCCGCCCTGGCCCAGCCGTAGCCCGGGACGTACATCTCGGAGCCGAGCGGTATCACCCTCGGGTCGACGGCGGCCACGCCCCTGCGGACTCTCGTTCCCGTCGCCGTGACGCCGTCTTCGGTGCCTTCCTCGCGGCTGGCCGAATAGCCCGTGGCCACTATTTCCATTTCCACCGGGCCGTCCCCCAATCCGCGGCCCGACGGCACGCCGCGGGAAGCGGCGGCTATGGCGACATGCTGGCCGTAGGCGTCGGCGTAATTGCGGCCGCCCGCCGGAGACGCTTCCGGCTTCCCGGCCTTTTCCGTGCCGCCCGTGCTCTCCGGGCGGTATCCCCCTTGTGCCGTTTCTCCCGCCCCACGCTGGCCGCAGGGAAAACTTTCGACGCTGACGACGGGCGAGCATGCCCCAGCACTGGGGCTGCCGACGAAAAACGAAGCATCGTATTGTTTTCCGCCGCCAGCCGAAAATAAAAGTGCCGCCGAAACGGCTAGGACGGCGATGCCTGCGATCTTCCGGCGTTTGGAATAGCCGCTGGTCCCCGGCCCGCTTCTTCGGGCCGGGGTTGGGTGGCTGTCCAGCATTTCCTCACTCCTTAAAAAACGGGTAAGACGGGTAAGGTCCTTGATTTTATTGGGTTTTTTAACGGGTAAGGAACGGGTAAGGAACGGGTAAGACGGGTAAGATCTTTGATTTTGCTATCCTTCAAACCGCCCTTACCCTGCTCTCGCCGCCCTCGATCTCCACCCGGAAAGTCCGGTCCGCCGCCTCGGCCACCCGCGGGTCGTGGGTCACGACGATAAACTGGCGTCCAGTCTCGTCCGCGATGGCTTTCAGCAATTGCCCCAGCGCCCGGCTGTAGCCTTCGGACAGGTGCTTGCCCGGCTCGTCCAGCACGACCGGCGCGCCGGGCGGCGTAACGGCGGCGGCCACGGCCGCCCGCAGCGCCAGGGACGCCACGTCGACCACGCCCCCGCCGCGGGCGTCCAGGACGGGCGTCTTTAGCGTGTCTCCGCCGTACTCGGACACAATGTAAAACTCGGCTTCCGGGCGGCCGCGCCGGTCGCCCACCTCGACGGCGAAAGAAACGCCGGGGCCGAAGACCGCACGGAGGGCGGACGTGACGGCCCGCTCCAGCCGCGCCCGGGCGTTCTCCCGGGCCGCCGCCGAAGCGGCGTAGAAGACGCGGGCCGCCGCTTCCACGGTCTCGGCCTTGCGCCGCGTCTCCTGAAGCCTCGCTTCCCGTTCCGCCTTTAGTTCCAGCAATTGGTCGCGCCGCCCCCGCCGCCGCTCGTACTCGGCGCGGACGGCTTCGAGGAGGGTGACCACGTCGTTAACTGGCATTATTTAACAGCTCCTCAAAGGGCCGGAGCAGTTCTTCCGCCCTGGCCAGGTTTTCGTCGATCTCGGCCTCCAGCCTTTCGATCTCGGCGTCGACGTTTTCAGGCTCGACGCCCATCTCCCGGATCTGGGCCTCGATCTCGGCTTTACGCTTCAGCGCCATCTCCCGCCGGGCTTCGGCCGCGGCGCGGGCGCGCTTTGCTTCTTCGAGCCGTTCCCGGAGCCGGGCCACCCTGGCCTCGACGTTGCCCGGCCCGGCCTTTGGGGGTACAGGAGAAGCCGGATTGACGGATGTTTTAGCGGTCGACAAAGTTTTTAATGATGCCATCGATTTCGCCCCTTTCAATCGTTCTGAAGCACACCGGGCACCGGCCCAGTTCGGCCAGGGCCGCCGCCAGGTCTTCCGTGGCCCGCCCCGCCAGGGACGCGGCTTTTTCCACCTCGCTTTGGGCTTCCGACGCTTCCCATACCGCCGCGGCGGACCCCTTGACTAAAGCGTAGAGGGAATCCAGGCGGCGAAGAGTCTTCAACGTGCCGTCCAGGAGCTCGCCGGCCTCCCGTAGCCCTTTGGTTGCTTCTGCCGCCCGTTCCGCGGACGACAATTCGCGGGACGCCTCCTTGACGGAGGCCGCCAGGGAGCGCAATACGCCCAGCCGGGACAGAGTTTCAGCCGCCGCCGCAAGCGCCCGCCCGGCCTCACCGGCCCCGGACGTAGCCCGCAGCCGCGCTTCGGCCGCCGCGAGTTCGGCCGCCGCGTCCCGCCGCCCGCGCCGCAATTCTTCCAGCCGCTTCATCCGGGCAAGGGCTTCCGCGGCGTCCCCGCACGTCCGGGCGGCTTCTCCCACGCGGAGCGTCCGCTCGAGGACCGCTTCAGATTCTCCTAACGCGGCCTCGTTCTCCATGTATGCCGCCCGTAAAGCCTTCAATGCCTTAAGATGCGCGGTCTTGCCCCCCATAGCCACTACTATCACGGCGGCCACGCCCACCCCCGCGGCGGCGTCCAGGACGGCTTCCGCAGCGACGATTTCCGTCAGGGCGTCCCGCCGGGCGGCGGCCAGGGCGAGGAGCCTTTCTTTGCGTGCCTCCGCCCGCCGGGCCGCGTCCAGAGCGGCCCCGGCCCCGGCTAAGGCTTCCTCCCACGCCGGAAGGTCGGCGAATTCTTCCAGCTGGCGACCGAAAGCGGCGATCTCTTCTTCCAGCGACCGTGCCTCTCGTTTAAGCCTCGCGGCGTCGGCGTTGGCGTCCCGCAGTGCGGCGTCGAACGTTTCCGCCCGCGAGACCAGCCCGACGACCGCCGCGGCGGTGGCCGGGGATTCCCCGATGACGAACGGCGGGTCCATCTGGTTGGCCAGAGACGGCGTGAGGGTCACGCCGTTCGCCTCGACCCGGACCGCCCCGGCGGCCCGCGCCGCCTCTTCAGGGACCGCGCTTCCGAAGCCCTCGTAGACCTCTTCCCGACCACCGGGGGTGACGACGCGGTACAGGTTGCGGCTTCCCTCGCGGGCACGCTCCACCGTTACAACCCCTTCATCGGTAGACGCGGTTCCGTCACCGAGCTCGGCCCGCACCCGGCAATTGCGGGTGCCGCGGCGGACGAAGCCGTCGCCCCGCGGCTCGTTGAACCAGAGCCAGCGGAGGGCGCGGACAACGGCCGACTTGCCGGAATCGGTCTCGCCGAGGATAACGTTCACGCCGGGGGAAAGGTTTAGTTCGGTATGGGAATGGGATTGGAAGTTTTCGATTGTGAGTTTGCGGATCATGGGCAGAACCCCACTTGCCGTAATTATTGAAGTTGTTTCGAGTTTATTTCGTCTTGCTGTTTCCCATTTTCTGTATACAATTCCGGAAGCTCACCAAACCTGGCTTCGTACTCTTTGACCTGGTGGCTTAAAGCTGTCGCGAATAGTTTTGCCGCCTGGGGGGAAAGGTGTACCTCATATTCGTTTACAACCTTTCCTTCAACGTCGAACATCTGAAAGTTAATCGCAAAATCCAATGCTCCGCTACGGATCTGCATCAAGTTGGCGTATACATACGTCTTTTCAGGCATTAAATGTTTCCGCCTTTCTTAAAATTTTTTTTTCTAAATAGCCGTTTTATTAACCATGTCCAACATGCCCCCGTACCCCTGGACCGCGAAAGAAATATATTGCAAAACCGTGTCGGACCAACCGTAAACGTAAAACGTCAACGGGTCGACCGGCGGTACCAGAGCGGACCTGTAGGGCGCCACGTCTATAACGAAAACCTTGACCCGATCGTTCACCTTCTGTCGGTATTTAACAAGCGCTTTATAAATGGGACCGCCAACGTTCTGCTGCTCATCAGTGATGACGATTATATTGTCGACGAACACCCTTCTCTCGACCAACCGCCGCACCGGCGCGGCCACGTCCGTGCCGCCGGAGGCCCGGAACTTGCTCGCCTGGGAGAGGATAGAATCGTGTATCGAGATATCTTCTTCCTCCACCCTGGTATTGAATGTCCAGAAAATGGAATTACCCCCGGTCTTCTTATAGAGAGCAAGGGCGAAAACGCTCCCGATAAGCAGGTATTCCCCGGCCATCGACCCGGACTTGTCCAGGAAGACCGCCGTCTTTCCGGGGATCTCCGGGAGGTTGCCGAACGTCGCTTCGACCGCTTCCCGCAAAACGTCTTTCAGCCAGGGTTGCTTGACTTCTCGGAACGCCTTGAGGAAGCGGAAAGGCAAAATTTTGGCCCTGCGCA
The DNA here is from genome assembly GCF_006538365.1 of Moorella sp. E308F. Lineage (NCBI taxonomy): Bacteria > Bacillati > Bacillota > Clostridia > Neomoorellales > Neomoorellaceae > Neomoorella > Moorella sp. E308F. The sequence goes on from NZ_BJKN01000002.1 coordinate 515,253, forward strand.
GGGCTTCCCTGTCGGTCAGCCGTGCAGAAATATATTCCCTATACTCGTCCAGCACGCCGTGGCACTCCAGCGTGTTCAAATTCCGCAGAAGCGCAAAGGCGGGCAATTGCGGCACGAGGGCACGCCAGCATTCTTTGTCCAGGCCGCCGACCCCGGTGACGGCCTCGTGCGGCAAGCGGCCTTCCCCGATCAGCCGCGCCCGCTCTTCGGGCGTCTGTGCCCGCTTCAACGCCTCGAACGCCGCGACCTGGGGGAGCAGGGAGGCGTCGCAGTCCCGCCCGGCCAGGTAGGCGAACAGGGCGGATTGCTTCGCCCCGGCGGGCGCCGGGTGGACGGTCCGCACGACGTCGCCCAGGGAATAGCCCCGCCCGCGGCCGTTGTATTTCACGGCCCAGTATTCGGAGAGCTTGTTATTGAGCCACCGGGCCGTGGCCCGCTTGATAGCCCGGCCGCCCTGGCCGCGGCCTATAGACTTAAGGACGGTGAAGAAATCCTGGAGGTCGGACGGGATCAGGATTACCCGGTCGAACACGCGGGCGAACAGGTCAGGCCGCACGCCCGCCAGCTTGGCCAGGCCGAACACCGGCTGGAGCCGCATGAAGCCTTCGTTGCGGGCGAAGACCAATGCCTTTGCCGCAAACTCTGGGTCTTTTTCGAGCATGGCGGCGTGGACCTGCTCCGCTTCCTGGAGGAGCTGGTCGCTGGTGGCGTAATATGTATTGCCCAGGGTGTTGGTGAGGAGCACTTGCAAATACTGCTCTTCGAGCGGCCGTTCGTAGGCTATGTAGCCTTCGCGGTTGACCGTAGTCGGACAGGGGACGGAAGGGTTGAAAATGGAGGTAGCACGGGACATGATAAACACCTCCTGTTAAACTATGTATTTGCGAGGAATAGTCGCGGCAGGAACCATGTACAGCAAACCTCAACCTGTATGCGAAGCATCCCGCCGTCGGCGCCTCGCATTATTAACTTTTATTGGTGGGCCCGCCCGGATTTGAACCGGGAACCGTCCGGTTATGAGCCGGCCGCTCCAGCCGTTGAGCTACGGGCCCTCTATGGCAGGGGTAGCAGGATTCGAACCTGCAACCTCCCGGTTAACAGCCGGTCGCTCTACCGTTAGAGCTACTCTCCTGTTTATATCATTTTTTCATACTTTACATCTTTCATTATATCATTCTTTCATTCCATGTCAAGTCATAACCAAAAAAAATAAAGCGAGGGAAACCGATACAGGTTTTGCCAAACGACTTACCAGGTCGGAGCAACCCGTATCTGCGCCTCGCTTTATCTTCAAAATGATCACGGCGGAGAAAATGAGGGCAAGGTTTCGTCTGATTTCAAGTCAGATTCCGTATCGGAGTACCCCTGCCCGGCGCCCCGCCGTGATAAATTCTTACTTCGTGGGGAAAAAGCGGCGAGGATTATACGCTGAGGGACTCGAACCCCCAATAGTCTGATCCTAAGTCAGATGCCTTACCGTTAGGCGAAGCAACCCCGCCAAGCGCCCCACGAAAAATAACTTTCGTCATGTATTCCTATTTTACTATATTTAGATTATGAAAAACAATTCTTCTGTCATCGATACTCTGGCAGAGCGGGCGGGACTCGAACCCGCGTCGCCGGATTTGGAGTCCGGAATTCTGGCCACTGAACTACCGCCCCACGAATGGCAGGGGTGGCAGGACTCGAACCTGCAACCTGCCGGGTAGAAGCCGGACGCTCTGTCCGATTGAGCTACACCCCCAATAGGTTAAGAGTTACAAAGAAATGTTTACTCGCCGTCATAACCCCGCCATCGCCTCCTGGAATCTCCACCAGACCTCCGCCTCGACTTCCGGCCCTACGCCCATGCGGGCCATCGTCTCCCGCAGGACCTCTTCCGGATCGACGCCGTGGGACCCACCGCCGAACGCTTCCAGGCTCGCCAGGAATTCCGCCCGCGCCTCTTCCCTGGCGCGGTCGGCGTCCAGCCTGGCCGTGTCTAACACTTCCTCGCCGGGCCGGGCTGAGGAAAGCAGTATGTACCTGTGCCGTATCCCGTCCCGGCAGGCCTCGATGACCATTACTTGAGGCCGCCGGGCGAGTTCCCGTGCCTCAGACGTGACCCGCACCAGCGCGCCGGGGTTGACGGCCACCCTGCCGCCCGCACAAACCTCCCACGGCGAATGGTAGTGCCCGGCCAGGATGTAGTCGGCGCCCGTGACGGCGAGGACGTCTTCCGCCGCCGTTGCCGCCGGGAGAAATGGGGCGGACGAAATCTCCGCCCGCGGCAAAAGCATCCCGTGGACTACGTGGACAGCGTAGTCGCAGCCGTCCGCGGCGGCCGGGGGCACGGCGTAGTCCTCGGCCGGGCCGCGGCGGTCCATCTCGGGGTGGAACCCCTGGCCGGTGAGGCGGACGCGGACGCCACCGCCCTCGATAATTACGGGCTCCCGGCCGAGTATCTGCACTACGCCCACCCGCGCCAGCAGCCCCAGAAGCGTCCGGGGTAGCGTCGAGGGGTTGTGGCCGTAGATGTCGTGGTTGCCGGGCACGACGAACACGGGCACGTGCAGCTTGCTTAAAATTTCCAGGTATTCGCCGACCTGACCGACGCCCGGCTCCGGGAGGTCGAAGAGGTCGCCGCCGTGTACGACCGCGGCGGCGTTTAAGAATTCGGCGAGACCCACCACTTCCGCCAGCTTGGCCTTGACGGCGGCGGCGAAATCGTCCGTCCGGGACGCAGGGGCGGTTCCCCGGAGGTGGGTGTCGGTGAGGTAGAGAAGTTTTAACATGACGCTGTAAATTCCTTTCTAGAATAGAAGTTTGAATATTTATCACTTTTTATTCAGCAATCCCATCTCGTATAACCTTTTCGCAGTTTTATGATCTACCAGGCAATCTTTAAAAGTATTTGCTTTATCGCTTACCGGAGAACCCGGCTTGTACCAGCCTGTCTTTTTCTCCTCATCGGTAAGAATTCTGGCCTCGTCGTCAAACGGGCCTATTTCGCTCGCGCCGCAATTGGGACAATAATATGGCCCGCATTGCTGGTATCCAACCCCTACGTCGACCCAGTCCGCTTCGCATTCTGTACCGCAATAAGGGCACGGGCGAGTTGGGGTATCATACGCGCCCATGGGGCATCCCCTTTCCTTTATTATTTGAATCATTATTTTCGCTAAAATTTTTTTCAACCCAGACAGGAAAAAAATACCGCCTTATTTAAAGTCCCCGTCTATTCTAAGCCTGCTCACGCCGAGCATTTTCGTTAACAGCCGTTACCAGATCGTCGATCATTTTGACCAAGTTTTGATTCTCGCTCTCGTAATAAACATTTCTAAAAATTTTTTTAACCCATTTGGGGAAAAATATTACCTTAAAGAATTCATGATAGTTAGGATCAGCATCTAATTCGGGCAGATCATTAACGACGACGATAAAATGATCTTCCCATCCAGGCTTCAAAATTCGTTGGTTTTTAATAATGGCCGCATACAAATCCCCTTTCCACAATCTAGCGTCGCCAATTTCAACACGGCCGCCTGCGTACCATTTACCGGTGAGCTTATAAAAATCAACCTGAACTTCCACATCGTTCAACCCCTTTCAACCCTTTTACGTCAATCCGCAATACATTGTTAACCCAATACGCCGTAACTTCTGTGCCCTGCCACTCAAATTCCACTTTCTTAGCCCCGTCTTTGAGCAGGTTAATGGCTTGATCGATAATTGTCATTTCGTCTCTCTCCCATTTCTAAATATGTAGCGGGGCGGGCAGGAATCGAACCTGCGTAAACCTTATCAGGTTTCCCCGTGCCGTTACCTTCCGCGACGAGCATGCATCTTCGCGGAATGACCCGGGTCTCGCGGACCCTCGAGGACGCCCGCAAGCGTGACCAGCCACGCCGCCGCCCCACAAATGGACAACCCAAAGTTATCTTGCAATTAGACGCACCCTCGCATCCGGCATATCTTCCAGAAATTCGACGAATTTCTCCAAAGGCAAATCGTCCAAATCATCAATTCCAAAATATCTGCAGGCACCGCCCGACAAACGGTAGATTAACTAAGTTCAGCTTTAACGAACGGAAGCATTAATTTCCCCTCTCCTTTATCCTATTTTAACTATTCCAAGGCATAGGTACCCCGCTATACATATAACAACAATACTCGCTGCAAAAAGGCTCAATTCCAATCTCTTCTATTTCCCGGGCCTTATCTTCGGGTATTTCCTTGCCGCAATACAGACATTTTAACATGACAAACCACTTCCCACATTTTTTTTTGCTTTTGCCGCCCCGCCGCCTAGCCGCGCCTTCCCCTAACGCGGCCCCTGCCAGGACTCATACCCGGTTTAACCACCCACAAAGTCGCAAACGGGGTAGCAAAAAGCAAATTTATTCCAATAACCAGCTTATGCCTTTTCGATTTCGAGAACCCAACAGAGATTTCCGTCTGTAGCTTCTCTAGCCTTCCGGTTAAGATCTTCTAATTCGGCGATATCGTTGATTTCACGACTTTCAAAGTTCTCCGTGCCATCAGTTAAAACCACTTTCATCGGCACCCTCTCCTTTTATTATTTCATTCTATCATATATTCATTATATCATTCTTTCATTCGCTGTCAAGATCCCGCCGCCACTTTTTCAGCCGCTTTTCGTTCAGCATACGCCTTGACCGCCTCTTCCGCTCTCCTGACTTCTTCCTTGTCCGTGGTGAACGCCCAGCAGCCCCCTTCTTCCCAAATTTTAGAAGGATACTGGATGACCGGGCACCTCTTCTCCCCTCCCCTGCGGGCACATGGGAGGCATTTGAGGTGGATTATTTCGGAAGCCATAATTCCAACATCCTTTCAACATAAAAATTCAAACCGCGCCAAAACCTGAGTGCCGCCGCAGCAGACCAGGAAGACCACCCGCTCGCACAGGTCGATTTCCGGGCTGCCGTAAGTTTCGTGAAACCATTCCATCACGGGCTGCGGCGTGCCGCAGGCGGGGCAGCGGTCGTGCTTGACTCTGGCCAGCGGCACGACGGGCACGCAGAGGTGGGCGCCTTCCAGCAGGACGGTCTCCCGGTGAAATTCCGCGGGGACCACGTAGGCCCAATCGGAACGAAAGCCGTCTTTATCACGGCGGCGGATAAACGGCAGGTCTTTGGAATAGTCCTCCACGTCCGGCGACAAGAAATGAAGAGTCCCGTCTTTGTCCCGGTGGAAATCCCGGTACGGCGGCTTCCAGCCGAACCCGCCGCTGTACGTCACCACCTCGCCGGTGCGGAGCAAACGCAAAACCCTGCCGAGGAAATCGAGGTCGTCCAGACGCCGTTCCAACGTACAGACTCTTTCTTTCGCTTCAGACAGGGCGCCGCAGGTCTCTTCGCGTTGTTTTTCCAGCCAGGCAGGGTCGGCGACAAAATCAAGAAGGGACACCGAGGTCGCTCTCTCCTTTCCGCTCTTTCTTTTTTACCTCTACCAGGCCCCAGGCACGGCAAAGGGCTTTCCCGACCGCCCGCTTCCACCAAGGGGCGTCTACCCGTTCCAACTCGCTCCCGGGGAACACCCAGAAAGAAATGCCTTTGCCGCGCAATTCTTCGAACAAAGCCTGGACCGCTTCCTTTTTGTCCTGGCGAAATTCCAGGCCGGATGAAAAACGGGGCTGGAGGATTATCTTATACCACCCTTCTGGCACGCGCTGCAGGAAGGCTACCCCGTCGTCCAGAGGGAACACCGCCACCTCGCCGCGGTCGAGGTGGTAGAAAAGCTGGGTAGGTGTGGTGATTTTAGACCAGTCGGGCATGGAAGACACCGCCTTTTATTCAGAAAGTGAACCCTTCCGGCATCCACACGCCGACGCCTTTAGTTGGCGGGACGTAGACGGGCAGCATGTCCCATATCTCTTTCCGTGCCCGGTGATAAAACCCGGAAAGGACGCGGGACGGCGGTTTTTCTCCCGTCAAAAACCTCCAGCGGTTCGTCAGAGACTTCGCCACCGCGGCGGCGAACCACGACTCGGCCGGGTTCCAGAAGGGTTTCCCACCGTCCCGGAAAGCCAGTTTAGCCGCCAGCACGGGCGACGCCGTCTGGTACGCCGCCCGGTCCGACAGGGCTTCTTCCACGACCGCAGAGACGCGGAACGCCGTGCCGGCTATCTTAAGCTCACGGCTCTTCCGCAAGGAAGCCGCGACCTGTTCTAAGACGGACGTGAGGGCGGAAGAGAACCGGAAAGCCCACGCGCCGTTGCCTGAAGCCGCACCGTCTCGCCCGGATACGGGGTCGAGAGGCGTGAGGGCAAACGAGAACAGGCTGTATCTGGCCGAATGGATCTTTCCGCCGTCGTCGATAAAGCTGTAAATCAAAGGCTGCATGTAGTCGCGCCATTCCCAGGGGATCTCCGCCCCCGGGTCTGAAAGCAAAAACGCCATTATGCGGTAAGAAGGCAGATCCATTGGGGTCAACTCCGAAATTGAGGTTTAATCATTCTTTCATACTCTCATTTTATCATTATTTCATTCGCTGTCAAGATCTTTTTTGTCAGGCTTTATCAGCCCACGAATCGCCCACGTTGGCCTCAGCCTCAATCGGCGTCACGAAACCAAGGTCTTTCCCAGCGCCGACCATTACCGTCCGCAAAACCTCCAGCGCTTCCTCCGCCTTATCCTCCGGGGCTTCCAGGTGAAGCTCGTCGTGAAGCGTCATGATCATATAAACGTCTTCCCACCCGCGGGCCAAAAGTTCGCGGTACAAGTTTCCCATCGCTACCTTTAGAAGTTCAGCGGCCCCTCCCTGGACAGGAGAATTGTATATTTCTGTCAAAGGCCCGGCTTTGCGTAGGTACGTCCCGCTTCCGTTTCTCCGCTTTTCCTCGACCACCGGCCAAACCCGCATGTGGCCGCCGGGCATCCGCACGAAAGGGCGCTTTTCAACGTAATACCCCCGCACGCCGTCGTGCCGGAACACTACGCCGAAGCGGTCTTCGTATATTGAGTGCCGCTGCTTTTCGTGCCACCCGGCGATGCCGTAATAAAGCTGGAAAAATTTTTCACGGGCTTCCTCCGCTTCTTCCAATGTCATCTTGACGCCGTAACCGAGTTCTGCATATTCCTGTAACGTTTTTCCAGACATTCCAAATATTAATCCGAAATTCAAAGATTTGGCGAACTGTCGTTCGCTTTTCGTCACCTCGCCTACGGGCTTCCCGGCCACGCTCGCGGCCGTAAATCTGTGGACGTCTATCCCTTCCGTAAAAGCCTTTAACAGATTTTCGTCTCGCGAAACTTCGCAAGCCACCCTCATTTCAATCGCGCTGTAATCCGCCAGAACCAGCCTCCGCCCCTCCGGTACCCGGAAAAGCGCCCGGATCTCCTTGTCGCGCCCGGCCTGCTGCACGTTCGGGTTGCTGGCGGAAAACCGCCCCACCCCCTGGGGGTTTAGCTGCCGCAGGTCCGGGTGCAGCCGCCCGGTCGCGGGGTGGGTCAGCTCGATCCACTTCTTCAAAAAATCGCTTTTCTTTTTCTGCCCGCGGTATTCCTGGAGCAAACCGATAAACCGTTTTAAATCGCTTTCTTCTGGTAACGCGGCGGCCACCCGGGTGAGGGTGTCGTCGCGGCTTTCCAGGGGCAAGACCTCGCCACCGGGAAGGCGGAAGCCTTTGCCAGATCCTTCCATATTCACGAGGATCCCTTCCCGGCTGGCCAAAAGCTCCAAACAATCGACCACATCCACCGCGCTGCCGGGGTTTATATCGGGCGAGTACCGCTTACCCTCGTTCTTTTTCGGCCGTGCCCGGAAGCCGGCACCCCGCGCCAATTCGACCAATTCGATCCGGGCAGACTCGGCTGCGGCTTTTACGGCCGTCTCCATTTCCCACGCCCGCTTCGTGTCGAAAGGCATCCCGTTGCATTCGATTTCCACCGCCGCCGGGAGGCAGTCAAACTCGATCTTCGCCGCCCGCGCGAGGCGGTTTTTATAAATCAGATTCGCCAAAATCTCCCTCAGCGGTAGCAGCACCGCCGCGTCCAGCCCGGCGTACCGGAGTTGCCTTTCGGTAAGCTCGGGGGCCGACCAATCGCTGGCCTGCTCCTCTTTGTCCAGGACCACCTCTAAATGCCGGTGGGCGATTTCTTTCAAACTGTGGGTCGGGTAGACCGGCCTTATCTTCTTCTGTGTGTCGCGCTCAAACTTTATTTCGTGCCCGTGGCGATCGTAGTACCGTGTCGGCCCGTTGCCTTCCTTGACTATATGCACGCCGTGCTCCTCACGCCATTTGGAGAATTGGGCCTCGGGGATAAAGTCGCCCGCCGTAACCAGTTGGCTGGCGAGCATGGTGTCGAAAAGCCGTTCGCACGGGAGCCGCTTCCCCGGCCAGCAGGGCTTGCCTTCGGCCGCCGCCAGGGCCGACCGCAAGAATTTCAAATCGAATTTCAAGTTGTGCCCGGCGAAGCTCACTTCCGGGTCGGCCATCAAACCGACCACCCCGTCGAGCATCTCACGGCGGTCTTCCTTACCGAACCGCCACAGGTCGGCCACGTAGGCCACCGCGTTGCCTCCCGACTCCGGCCCTTTGCCGTCCTCGGCGACCAGGTTTTTCTTTCCGGCCGGGTAGACGGGCACGGCCAATTGCAAGAGGCGTATTTCATTCACGAAGGGGTCCAGCCCGGTCGTCTCGGTGTCGAAGCCGCACACCCCGGCGTCCCTGGCGGCGGCCAGGGCGGAACGCCACGTCTCCACGTCTTCCACGACTACGATTTTCACCCGATCGAGCCATTCCTGCCACAATGTCGGGGCGGGCTCTGCGGCAAAGGGGAGCCGGGGCGGGGCCGGGCTTCTGTCCTTTTCCCCGACCGTGCCCATTTCAGGAAAAAGGACGGTTTGGACGGGATCCGAGGAGGCCTCGTCCTGGCGTTCTGCTTTTACAGACATATCGTTTAGTGAAGTTTGCCCATCACCCCTCACAGAACCGCCGCTGCGGCCTTTATTTTGGCCTATAAGGGGCCGATCTCCCGCGGTAGGTAGTTTCCTACCACCACCGTCACGCGGTGTATACCCTCCGATCTTTTCGCCGCTTGATTCTGAAGGCATTTCGCCGTCTGCTGCCGTCTTTCCGTCGGCTATGGCCGCCGCTTTTGCCACTGTCTGGCTTGTATTTACCGTATGAGCAACGCCGCCGTTTTTATACCCATCCCCGGTATCTCCGGGGCACGGAAAACCCTCCCCAGCTCCCGCCGTGTCCGCACCTAGAGTCCGGCCGTCCTGGTGGGGCCGGCCGGCTTCCGCCGCTTTTTTGTAAGCCTCGAATACGGCCCTCCAGGCCGCCTCGTAGTCGCCCAAAGCCAATTCGAAGACCAGCGCGTCGTTGTCGGCCGCGGCCTCGTCCAAAAGAGCGGCGGCCTTGTCTACATTGGCCATTAAATCGGGCCGGTTCGCCGCGGCCCACTCCACGGCGCCGGGAGGGGCGGCGGCGTTGAGGCGGGCGGCGGTCTTCGACATGGCGGCGTCGAAGTCGAAGGGTTCTTCCTTCCTGCGGGCAGCCGCGCAGGCGAATACGGCTTCTACTGAAGCCGTGCCGCGTTTTGCCGTGTCAGCCGGGCCGGGCGTTTCGCCGCCTGGCGACACGGCGGCGGGTTTTTCTACAACCCCGGACAGAATGGATTCTGCCGGGTTAGGTCCAACGAAATCGCTGAAATGGAATCCTTTCTCAAACATTTCTACCGCTTTCCTTCGTTAAAATTTAAAGTTCCGCCGCAATGCGATCTGTCCACCTCGTGCCGGGGAGCCTCCGCTTTTCGAAAGAAGAATTGACCTCAAATCCCATCTCTTTCAAAAAACGCGACGGCCTGTTCCACGCCGTCCGGCCCCAGTTAGTCCTTTCGCGGCACCAGGTGACGTATAGGCAATCCTTCGCGCGGGTCGCGCCTACGAAACAAAGGCGTCTCTCCTCTTCCAGCGCCGGGCCGTAGCCGCTCTGATAATGCGGCAGATAACCTTCCTCCGCGGCGACCAGAAAGACCGTGTGGAATTCCAGGCCTTTCGCCTTGTGCAAAGTCATCAGCCGCACCGCGTCTTTCCCGCCGCCGTCGTCGCTGTCGCCGGACGCCAGGGCGGCCCTTTCCAAAAGCTCCGCCACGCCGCCGCCGGAAGCGTCTATCTCCGCCGCCGCGGAAATGAGGGCGCCGACGTTGGCGACCCGCTCCTGGCCCTCTTCGGACCGATCTTTGGCCAGCTTCGCCATATAGCCGGTCGATTCGGCAGCATACATGCAGAGTTCGGCCGCAGGTTTCTTTTCCCTGATGCCTGTTTCCAAAACCTCCAGGGTTTTTGCCAACCGGGCGAGAGACGAACGCGCCTTTTTACCGATACCAGGTTTTGCGGCCGCGCCCGATAGGGCTTCTGCCGGCGGGCGGCCGGCGAGAACGAGAGCCGCGACCTGGGCGGCGGTGGCTTCGCCCACGCCCGGCTGGAGGAAGCATATCCGACGCAGGGAAACGACGTCTTTCGGATTCACGGCTACCCGCAGATGGGCCAGGACGTCTTTTATTTCCCTGCGGCCCCAGAAACCCACGGAACCGACCACCACGTAGGGGACGCCGCGTTTCGCCAGCGCTTCCTCGTATGTCCAGCTCAAAGCGTTGACGCGGTAGAGCACCGCGAAGTCCGACCAGGAAAGGCCCTGGCCGCTGTGCAGGGCGGAAATTTTTTCCGCCAGGAATTCAGCTTCCGCGCGTTCGTCCGGGAAAGACAGGCATTGAGCCTCGCCGCCGTCCGGGCGGACAGGCAACAAGGTTTTTTCTTCGCGCCGGGTGTTGTGCCGGATAAGCCTGTCCGCCAGGGACGTCACCGCCGGCACGGAGCGGTAGTTTTTCTCCAGGGCGACTACTTTCGCTTCCGGGAAGTCTTCTTTAAAACGCAGGATGTTTTCGACGTCGGCGGCCCGCCAGCCGTAAATGCTCTGGTCGGGGTCGCCGACAGCGGTGACGTTGCGGCGCTTTTTTACCAATAACTGCAGCCATTCGTATTGCGCCCGGTTGGTGTCCTGGTACTCGTCGACCAGGACCCATTTCCAGATTTCCGCCCATTTCCGGGCCACGTCGGGCCTTTCCCGGAAGAGGCGGACGGCCTCAAACAACAGGTCGTCGAAGTCCAGGCCGTTTACTTTTTTTAACATCTCCTGGTACGCGGCGTAGACTTCCGGCACGGCGTCCTCGCAGCCGGAAACGGCTTCTGCCATTTTCTGAGACAGCAGGCTCCCTTCGCCGATCTTTTCCGCCATCCATTTTGAAAATTCGTCCGGCCCGACCAGACAGTTTTTCGCGAAGGATATCGCCTTTCCGGCGGCGGCCGCGTCCGGCGGGTCCAGGCGGAACTCTTTGGCGGCTTTCACCAGCAATTCGCGGCGTGCCTCTTCGTCGACGACGGCGAATTTAGGGTCTATTCCGATTTTCGTGCCGTCCCGGCGTAAGACGTAAAGGCACGCCGAGTGGAACGTCTGGGCGCGCACGCCGCCGGTTTCCCCCAGCAAATTCCTAATACGCTGCTTCATCTCGCCGGCCGCCTTGTTCGTGAAAGTGACGGCCAGGATTTCTTCCGGGCGGGCCAACCCCGACGTCACCAGCCACGCCACGCGGTGGGTCAGCACGCGCGTTTTGCCGCTCCCTGGCCCCGCCAATACTAAAAGGGGGCCGGGGCCGTGAGAGACGGCTTCTTTTTGGGCGTCGTTGAGGCCGGACAGAATTTTTGATTCGCGCGTCATTTTCAGAACCTTCTTTCAATCTTTCTGCGGGATAGGGATATTTACGGTTTCAGCCTTTACCGCCAAGCACCACTCCAGTGTACCGTTAAGCCTCAGCCGGACAGCGTTGCGGCTCCCTCTCCCGGTTGTCAATAGTGCACCTTTTTCCTTGAGACGTTCAACGCCGCCAGCGTAATCAAAACCTTTATCCTTAAAAGCCTTCCGCACGATAGAGGTGGGAATGGCGACGTACCGCACGCCGTCCTCCACGATAAGTTTGCCTTTCACCCAAGAAAGGTTTTCATTGCCTACCAGCCCCCCGATATATTTGATATTATCCACGACCACGGAGCGGAACACGTTTACGGCGTCGTAGGAATCAGGTTTTATGAGGCGGCGTTTTTTGGCTTTCTTATCTTTTTCTTCTGGGGGATTATATTTTAAATCGCCGTAAATGTAGGCGCGGCTGTTGAATTTTTTCTTGTATCGTTCCACCTTTTTGTCATCGAGATTACCGTGGATAAGGTCTAATAGAATTCCCATCTATTTACATCCCCTTTAGTCAAATGGATTTCTCTGCCTTTTTGAAAGCGGTCTTTCCGTGTAGATATATACCCGACAAAAATCGTCAACATTTAAAACCGCTGTTTTTGACGATTTTCTTCTCTCTTGACAGAGGTCTGGGAAAATGTGGTTTTTTTAGTGAGAACGGATTTTCCTTGATTCTTCGTTCGGGCCAAAAAAATTACAAATTCTCCCTGAGAACGGTTTTTCCTTGATTTTACGTTGACAAAATTTTACTGGGAACAGATTTTTGATTTAAGATAGATAAACGAGGAAAAATCATAAAGGGTTAAACAAGATTTTTCAACGGTTTTTAAATATGAGAACGGATTTTTAAAAAATAGCTCTAGGGTGTCATACCTAGATGAATTAAGATTTTACAAAGATTAATTCGTTCTCATTTTTATTTACGTATGACATCGTATGACATCCGTATGACACCCTTAAATGTTGATATACCTATAAAAACGCGATCTGTCATACCGTCATACCTAAAAAAAATTTTCCCTAAAGGGAGGAAAGAAAAAAATGCACGTTTTTTAAAAAGGCATTAAAATCCCTACTTATTAACTCGGATATTTTTGACTTTCTTTGACCAAAAACTCGTGCAAAAAAAAATCCCCTTTTAGGGAAAAAAAAATTTAGGTATGACGGTATGACAGATCGCCTCATCCTTAGAGTATCAAGGCTGGGGGGTGTCATACGGATGTCATACGGTGTCATACCAAAATGAACTTGAGAACATACTATCCCCTGTAAAACCTTAATTCATCTACGTATGACACCTAAGAACATTTTATTCGGGAGCCGTTCTCACCATCAAAAAACCCAAGAAAATCAAAAGGAAAATCAGGTTAAATTAAAATCTACTTTATCATTATTATTCAAAAATCCGTTCCCAGGAAAAACATTCCAACGTAAAATCAAGGAAAACCCGTTCCCAGGGAGAATTTGTTAATTTTTTAGCCCCGACGAAGAATCAAGCAAAATCCGTTCCCACTTAACCCTCCTCCTTCCCGTCCTAAAGTTCCACCCCGTCTTCTATCCCGGTGTCGTTTTCAGACATCAAATCTATTTCTTCCGCCCACATATCCGCGTCGTCTTCCAATAAGGCTTCCGCATCGACTAAAAGGCACCATTCCCTTTTTCCTCCGCCGAACCTCAACGAAGTGACATTTTTGTGTTTCTCCTTCATCTTTTCCGGGACCCATACCAGCCCCGCGTTCTTCAACGCCTTGGCTGCCGTCTCGTACTCGACGTCCGCGTTCTTCTTCAAAGCGTCCCGAACGGCATTGGCGTATAAGGCTACATACTTTTTGCCGTCCCGGCGTACTATTTTCCCCACCCACCGGGGCGGCTTGCCTTCCGCTTCCCGTAAGCCGTCGATGAGCTCGCGGTTCTCGGCCACGAACGAGCGCAAGACGTCCAGCACCGTGGCCAGCAGCGCCCGCCCGCTGGTGTTTGTCACGACGTTTTCCCACGCCGCGTCCAGGGCGGCGGCCGTGATCTCCGTGGCCTTTTCCCCGTCTTCGCCCAGGGAGCGCAGCAGCAGTTCCAGCCCGGCGCCGCACGCGGCCGCCCGCTTGGCCAGGCGTTTCAGGGTCTGGTTTTTTTCCGACGAACCGTCCAGGGCGTTCCCCGTGGCCGGGGAAACCCTGTCGGTCACCCGGTCGAGGGCGTCTTTCCACCGCCGGTAAGTCGCCACAATAATTTTCCGCCGCGCGTCTTCGGGGAACGAGAGCAGCCACTGCACGTACCGCCGCCCGAGGTGGCCGTAGTCGGCGGCCAAATCTTTGGCGATCTGCTCCGCCTCGACGCGGAACTGTTCCCGCTTCGCCGGGAACAGCGGCGGGAACGACAGCACCCGGTCGAACACGCCCTGCCGCCCCCGCACGACGTCCAGGATCGACCGCTCGGCGCTCACGACCAGCACCGAATACCACCGCCGCGTCTTGCGGGAGCCGCCGCTCTTCGCCCCACGCTCCTTGCCCATGCCGAGGGCGAGCGAATACACTATTTCCGCGACGGCGTCGGCGTACCGCACCAGCTGGCTCTCGTCGATGTGGGCGGAAATGTCGCAGTGTACGGAAAACAGTATCTCCGAATGCACCGTGGTCCGGTTGGCCGTCCTGATCATGTCGCCCAGGGTCGGCCTCCCCCAGAGGCCGGCGGGGAACATGTTGAGGGTGGTCTTGCCGCGGCCGCTCTCCGGGTCGGTCGATTCCACCACGAAGCCGCAGACGTCCGATTCCCCTTCTTCCACCAGGTAGCGTATCAAAGGCCCGGCCGCTCCGGCGCCCGTGAAGAAAGCCGCCAGGGGGTATTTCTCGAAGTATTTGAGGTACGTCCGCTTCTGGCCATCCAGGGTGCCGCGGGCCGTTATGGCCGCGAGCATCTGCTTTTCGCCGGCACCTATGCCGGACGACCACTCGCTCAAAGGGTGGTCCGATTCGGGCGCGTCGGCGGTTTCCCCCGCTTCGCCGTCCACCCGCCCGGCGGTCGTGAAGATGTCCCGCCCCACGGCAAACATTTCGCCCTTTATCCGCTCGCCCTGGGGCTTGTGCCAGCCGGAGCGCGCCACCAGGATTTTGACGGGGAGCGGGTGGTCGGGGTGGGTGAAGGTGTAGTCACGCAGCGCCCCCAGCCAGGTGATGACTTTCATGATGTTGGTGGAATCTACTGGCATCCCTAAATTTGCCAGGAAATCGACAGCTTTCGACACGTTGAAAAGCATGCCGCCGGCGGCCTGGATTTTGTTCCAACCGCCGTCTTTGTACCACCAGAGGTCGTATATCGTGTCTTCCCCCTGGTCGGCGGGGACCATTATCCCGGCCAGGGCCACGACGCACGCGATGACCGGATCGGCCTCGCTTTCCCCCGTTTCTTCGTCGAAAGTCTGGGTGCATATCTGCCCCAGGCTGTCGATCGTCCACCCTTCCGGCACGGGGAAATCGGCAAAGGGCGTCCCGGCGGCGGGCGGGAAGAGCTCGGCGATGGTTTTGACCTGCGGTTCGGGCTCCGGCTCTTCGGGTTCCGGCGGCCTCCGCGGCTCCTGCCGCTCCCGCGCCTGCGACAGGACCCTTCTGGCCCCGTCGAGTATGTCCTTGTGGTACCGTCTGATCCCCGCTCTCTTGAGCCTGGCCTTCACCACCGGCTCACTCTTCAGCAGCCCCAGCAGGGCCGCCGCACCCAGGATCTGCCGCTCTATGTCGCCGCTGGCGAGCTCCCGTGCCGCGAACGCCTCGGCACCGGCGCCGACCGGCAGCCACGCCGGGGCGTGCTCGACGAGGGAACGGAACCTGGCCGCGCCGTCTTCCCCGGCCCGTTTGTAGGCCACGAGGTAGTCGTCCAGCCCGACTTTTCCGTCTACGGCTTCCAGCTTCGGGAGGGTGATTATTTTGACCTCTTTTGCCCCTAAGCGGTACAGCTGCTCGGCCAGCTCCGGGAAAGCCGCCCAACGCTTGTGCCGCTGGTCGATGTCCGAATCGTAGACCAGGACGACCCTCTGGCCGCCCCAGTCGCGCTTCAACCGGCCAAGCAGCGCCTCGTCCGGCGGCAATTGCTCCCCTACAGCACTGCGTTCGCGCCAGGAATCGATGCCGGACACGCCGAAGCAGTTTATGCCGTTGTTAACGGCACAGAGGGCTTTCTTTTCGCCCTCGGTTATGACCACTTCCGGGGCGGTCATGTCGGCCCCCGGCGGCACGTAGAGGCGGCATCCGGCCCTGCGCGGCGAGACGTATTTCATGTCGCCCTTCGGCCGGTCGAGCCGCACCCGCACGAAGCCGTCCGGCTCTCCGGGGTACGGTATGGCGATACCTCCGCTCTCGACGTGCACGCCGGTCATGCGGCTCGCCTCTTCGGCCGTCACCCAGTAAAGCCCGGCGGCGTCGGCCAGGGCCGGAGGTATGTCGGATTCAGTCATGAGCTTGTGCTTTATGGCATCAGGCAGCGTCCGGCGAGGGGCACCGACCGGGGTGTCGCCGCTGTCACGGATGACAGTATTTGGATTGGAAGGCGTTTCGATACCACCAGTATTTGGATTGCTGTTGTTCGGGTAATCAGGCATACTACCGTCCCTTTCCGGGGTAATGGCAAAGGTAATGGCGAAAAAGCGGCCCTCCGGTTGCCCGGGGCCGCCTAAAAAATTTGGCCCGGCCGCTCGCCGAGCCGCCGGGCCGTACCGGAAAGGGAAGCTAAAAACGGTGCCTGATCCGTCTTTAGCCTAAAAAATTTGACCCGGCCGCAAGTCGTACAGCCGGGTCCCGGAAAGGGAGGCTAAAGTTTACAACCCTTTCAAAAAGTAGAAACTAAACTACGCCGCCCTTTCCCCTAAAAAAGCATCCAGCCTTATGACGATATTGATTTTTCTTTGGCGGCGTGTTATCTTTTAATAGTAATACTAAGTAATACTCCGACAGAGGTGACCAAAAATGCGTGAAACTGTTATTTGGACGATCTCCCTCCCTCCCCAGATAGCTCAAAAGGCGATGGAAACCGCCAAGAGAGAAAACCGTACTCGCAGCGAGCTTGTGAGGGAAGCTTTGCGCCGGTATATGGCGGCAACGGAATGGGAACGGGCGCAGGCCAAAGTTTCGCTCAGGGCCAGGGAAATAGGTATTTTAAACGATGCTGACGTTGAAAATGTAATTGACGAAATAAGGAAATAACCTATGAGAGCGACGTTGGACACTAACGTATTGATATCCGCACTTATTTTTCCGGGTGGCATTCCTGATCAAATTTTTAGGGCCGCCTTAGAAGGAAAGTATGAGCTTGTGATGAGCCCTTTCATATTACAAGAATTTGCCCGTATACTCCAGCAAAAATTTAAGTATTCGGAAGACGAAGCGATGAGCGTAACAGTATTGGTGCGAGATGCGGCTTCGTTAATTATAGAGCCGAAGACAATTCCGAAATTGGTCGCTTCTAAAGATGACGACAATCATATTTTGGCCTGTGCTCAAGCGGCCAACGTCGATTACCTCGTGACTGGAGATATGAAGCACATATACCCATTGGGAACAATAGGCAATACTAAAATTGTTACGCCCGCTGAATTTCTGCGAGAATTGGAAAAAAGCAAACACCCGGACAGTTGAGGAAGGAGTGCTGCTTGGGCCGTCTTGAAAAAAATGTGCCCGGCTGGAACGACGCCAGCCGGGTTAAATTGTGATGAGGTGAGTTGGTGAGTTGCCCAAAAAAAATCCCGGCCGGAGGTTTCCAGCCGGGTTCCAGGGAAGGAGAGGAAAACGTGGGGTGCCTGGCCGCACGGGCGGGACGGGTGAGTTGAGGCATCCACGCCCGTGCGGCCGCAAAAAATAAAAGCCCCGCCTGTGACGCGGGCGGAGGGGCTTGCTATCTGTTCTTAAACTGTTCTTAAAAATAACTGGTAAAACTGGTAAAACTGGTAAAACCCTTGATTTTATTGGATTTTTTAAGTTCTTTGCTCTGGTTTAGATCTGGTAAAACTGGTAAAGTCCTTTATTTTTGATTTAAGAAGTATTCTTGAGTATTTATACCACACTTCTTAAACCACTGCAACCCCTAATCGTAGCCCGCGCCCCGAAAAAGGCGCGGGCCGCCTTACGTCAAAGCGGGATATTTTCCGCTTCCGCTTCCTGGCTCGCCCGTTCGGCCAGCTGGGCTTCGACTTCCGGCTTCAGCTGGGCCTTCACCACATAATACCGCCGGCCCTGCTTGGACCGTACCTGTTGGAACGTCAGCGTCAATACGTCCCAATCGAGGCCGTCTTCGTCCAGCCCTTCCTGGAGGTCCTTGAGCTGGGCCACTACCGTCTCGCCGCCCGTGCGGTAGAAATGGGCGGCGTCGCCTTCGACGGTGAAGACGGCGTTTTCCTTCCCCTCGTAGAAGCGCGAGTCCAAAATGGCGATGTTTTCAATGGTCACCGGGCGGTTCAGCAAAGTGTCGAACTCGCCCTTTTCGCGGTTTTTGGTAAACTCCAGCCCGCCGCCCTCGTTCACCTTTTTGACGGCTTCATAAATGCCCATTGAATTATTCCCCCTTAAATTTAATAAAATTTAAATCGCCAATTCTACAGACGCTTTAACCAGCTTCCATCCCTTTTTCCCCTCGTCGTAGGCAAAAAACAAATGCACGTCCCGCACGACCCTCCCCTCCTCAGCACGTATTCTCGCCACCACGCCCTGGGCGCCGTCCGGGCCGCGCAGGGTGTCCGGGTCGCAAACTGCCGCCCAGTGTGCCAGGTACGTCCGGACGACGCCTTCGTGGCGGACGCCGGCCGCCGCGAGCAGGAATTCGGCTTCACTTTTGGTGAAAGGGCGGGCGTAGTAAGGATTCCCGGACACGGGTACCGGCCCCCTGGTCCTGATGCGGATTACCACTTTATCCCTGGCAGGTATGGTTTCCCCCGCCTCCCGCCCTGGCTGGACGGGGCGGCTCCGGGGCGGGGCGCCCAGGCGGTCTACGACACGGTCGAATTCCGCCTGGGCGTCCCAGTCTACCGCTTCAACCAGCGGGCCGGACGGTTCGGGGTAATCGTCTGTCAGCCATTTGCCGAAGGTAGGATTTCGCATTATTTTCTTCCCCCAGAGAAAGGTTAGGCCGTGCCGGAAGAGGCTTCGGTCCGGCCCGGCGTATATTCGTCAATTAGATCAAGGATTGTCCCGGCGATTTTATGGGCCGCTTCCGCGTGTTCCTCAGTCAGGTCTTTCGCCGCGTGGACCCGGAGCGCAGCGCGAATGACGGTGGAAATCGCCATGATGATCTGGTATTGCGTCTGTGTATTGAATTTTCCGGCTAATCGTTTTTCGGCTTCCGCCCGGACGCTCCCCCACACACCCGGCCTGGGCGGCGGGCTCGGCACGAAGCGGACTTGCTGCTTCAGTTCTGCCAGGATTTCTGCCCGTAATTCTTCTTTGAGCTGCTGCAGTTCGGCGTCGGTCATGATCTTAGTCACCTCCTCCGCTGGAACCGTAAGTAATAAGCAGTTTTTGCCCTTTCTGCCCCATCTCCGCGGCCCTAAGCCGGTTCCCGGAGTCTTCCATGCCGCGGCTGACCTCCTCTTCGAGAATGCCGGCCACCTCGCGGTCGGGCTCCCAATCGTCGTCCTCTCTTTTCGGTTCGTGGACGACGACTTTCCACCTCCCGGCCGGGCGGGTCGGGAGCTCGACGGGGCGGTATTCCGCCTCTTCAAGGATGCCCGGCCCGAGGCCCAGGGCGAGGAGGACGGCGTTCTGCTGCTCTTCCGGCAAAGTCATCAGCGGAACGAAGGAGCGGCAGGTTCTCCGCGCCACCTCGCGGCGGGCTTTGTCCAGCTCGGCTTCCAGGAGCCGCCGGTTTTCTGTTCGGACGACGTATTCGAGATCGGTGGTTAAGGCTTCCGCTTCGGCGTCGTAATAGCTGGTTGTGCGGCCGGCACGGAGGTCGTATTTGCATATTTGCGATGCTGACGCAGGGTAGGTTTGTTTAATGGATTTTTGATTATTGAATTCTTTTAATTTATTCCTCAATAGTCGAAGGGTTGGATCGACTTTTTCGGCGAATGATAGTTTGGACGATAGGCTGGAGGTAAATCTGCCGAGCACGTTCGTATGTACGTTCGAAACGAAAGGGTTTATAATTTTAGCCTTTGAAGAAGCATGTCGTTTCGCATGCCAGCCCATCTTTTTCCCCTCTGCGACAGTAAATTTTTTTAAAAAATGTGTAAGATGTGTGAGACCCTTGATTTTGCTAGGTTTTCAATGTGTGAGGAATGAGTGAGGAATGTGTAAGATGTGTAAGACCCTTGATTTTGCTAGGTTTTTTTACGGAAAACATGATAAAACTAGTTATGTTGTTAGGTTATCTTTAGGAATAGAAATGACATAAACCCGACGTGATTTTTGCATCAATGCGTCCCAGTATGTAGAACTATATCGATGTCGCTCACCTGGCTTAAGCCAGCCTTTCGTTTTCCAAAATTTTAATACCGCCCGACGTTCAGCTTCGTTCTTAATCCTTATATCCGCAAAAAACTTCGCGAAAGCTGCCACGTAAACTATAACTTTTATTTCTTCGTTTGAGCTTTCATCTAACTGACCCCAGAATCCTTCATCAAATTCTTTCTTGTTAACAAATACCCATTCGCAAAATTTCTCATAAATAGAGATCGCTTCTGGGTCAATCCCGGTCTCTCCCTCTTCATACGAACGGATATTTTGGATTAATTCCCTCCATCGGGTGGCTAGAATCTCATCAAAATACGCTCCCAGTTTTTTAGCGTTGGTCCATACCCCCGCCATCGCCACTGCGCGAGCAATCCCCAGCCCTCCTTCATGCACGGGGCTGCGGACTTCGCGGTTTATTGGCTCCCCAATTTGGGCAACATACCAATATCGGTCGCGTTCGCGATCTACTTCGAGCGCGGTAATTTCTACCGAGACCGGGCAGACGCATTGTCGGTTGCCGTCTTCGTCTTCTATCCAGATGCCATTTGTTTCTTTAGCATTAAGAGTATCGATATTGTAGGAGTTTTCAGCGAGGGTTTCCATCAATAGATGCCTCCCTAAAAACTTAAGCAATATTTTCCTTGTGTATTTCGTTTGAAGGAGAATTAATGTTTGAGAAAAGATCTTCTACAGAAGAATTAAAGAATGCGGCTATACGCAAAGCTAATGCTAGAGATGGATCGGTAGTGCCGCATTCAATTTTGCAATAAGCTGGTCTACTAATATTTAAAGCATTAGCTACCTCTTCTTGAGTAAGGTGAGCTTCTTTCCTTTTATTTCGTAGAGCGTATCGCATGGGTTCCCCTCCCTTCAACCTTATTATACGTGGGGATACAGAACAAAGTCAATAGTTGTGGCTTAAATAGAACGTGCTAAATCAGAACATATATGATATAATCTCCTTAGATGTTCACATTAAGAACATGGAGGGATTTGGTAATGCCAACTTTTGGACAAAGATTAAAACTGCTAAGAAAGGAGAATGGTTGGACACAAGACGTTTTAGCCGAAAAGCTTGGCTTAACTAGATCGGCTATTGCCGGTTATGAATCCCCTAGTAAAGGTTATATTCCCTCTCCAGATATTTTAAAAAGACTAGCTGAATGTTTTGGGGTATCGGTAGATTATCTTTTAGGCCATACTGACGATAGAACACCTTATACTCCTATTCCTGAAACTATCTCCCTCGAAGAAGCTCTCCAAGAGCTCTTAAACTCCGACCACGTCATGTTTAACGGCCTCCCCGTCGGCGAACTCGACGAAGAAACCAAAGAAGACCTCAAAACCGCCGTCCTCGCCATCATGGAATATAAAGCTAAACACGGAAAATCCCAGCAGCAGCCAAAAAAAGCCGCGGCCGCGGCCAGAAAAAACGCGATGGTTGACGGCGGTACCATTCTTCTGTCCGCGGCCGTGTCCTAATAAATGTTAAAGAAATACATAAGCTTGCGGCAAAGAAGGTGATCGGATGGCTGTAGTGGAGAAAATAATCCAAAAAGTTAACGAAACTGTTGATAAACACGGGTTATTGAGTCCGGAGAATCTTGCAGATAAATTGTTCGAAGCTGTTTTAAAGGTTTCCATGCCCAACGGCAAAATTCGCGGGGTGATTTACAATAATCTTCTAATTTTAAATCAGAATCAACCTTCATGGTACTTGAACGGCTCAATAATCCATGAAATCGGCCATCACGAACTCCATGCCGGGATTAATCAAATGTTTTACCATAACTATACATATTTTACCAACGGCCGTTACGAACTAGAAGCTGACATTTACGGGCTTATCTATGCCATTCGCTGGTATGAATACGGGTTAGAAGGTTTCGCCAGCAATTTGTACGATTTCGCCAAACTGCTGGGGTTTCAACCCTATGCGGCTCACATGCTGGTAGAGCATTGTGCCCAAGGCAAACGGTTGTGGTGAGCTTGAAGGTAAATTGAATTAATTGGTGTGCAGAGGGGAGAACCTGAATTGGCAAGAAAACGCGGCAACAACGAAGGCACTATAAGCAAGCGCAAGGACGGGAGGTGGTGCGCGGCAATTACTGTGGGAAGAACAGAGGAAGGTAAGCAAAAAAGGATTTTTTTCTATGGTAAAACCAGGCAAGAAGTCGCTGATAAGTTGGCAAAAGCCTTAAATGATATTAAGCAGGGAACCTTCGTAGAACCGGATAAGTTAACTGTAGGGGAATGGCTGGATACTTGGCTTAATGAATACGTAAAGCCTCATGTTCGACCCACGACCTGGGGAGGGTATGAATATATTGTTCGCCAGCATCTTAAACCGGCTTTAGGAAAAATACGTTTGAAAGATTTACGGCCGGACCATTTACAAAAGCTGTATAATGAAAAGCTGGCGGGCGGGCGTGTTGACGGCCAGGGGCAGCTTTCTAACCGAACGGTGCGGCTTATGCATGTAGTTATACATGCAGCCCTCAAACAGGCTATGAAGAATCAATTAGTGATTCGCAATGTGGCCGACGCTACTAAACCGCCAAGTTTAAAGAAAAAAGAAATTCGGGTGCTTTCCCCCGAAGAACAGGCCAGGTTTATAAGCATTTTAAAGGATGATCGGTTAGGGGCGGCTTTCCTTTTGGATCTGGCCACCGGCTTGCGGCGTGGCGAACTTTTAGGGTTGCGCTGGCGGGACGTAAATCTCGAAGAAGGGACCATCACTATAAACCAGTCCTTGGTTGAAGTCAGGACCGGTAACGCAGAAGGTAAAAAGACTATGCTTATGTTCCAGGAGCCAAAGACCAAACAAAGCAAGCGGACGATACCAATTCCTAAAAGTATCTTGACAGAACTAAAAGCCCATAAGATCCGGCAGGATCATGAGAAATCGCAGGCAGGCCCGAAGTACCAAGATAACGATTTAGTTTTTGCCACGGCTGAAGGGAAGCCGATTAATCCTCGAAACTTTAATCGTAGTTTCTACCGATTGGTAAAGAAGGCCGGACTACCGCCTATAAATCCCCACGCTTTGAGGCATACCTTTGCCACCAGGTTGTTGGAAGCTGACGAACATCCTAAAGTAGTACAGGACCTACTGGGCCATTCCCAAATCAGCCTGACGTTGGATACTTATTCCCACGCGAGCATGGATCTGAAACGTCGGGCGGCCGAAAAACTTGATAAGATCCTAGAGGTAAAGAAAAATTCCTCCGACGAAACGGAGGAATAGAAAAAGGGCGCTTGACTTAAACAAATGCCGGGGTAATTATCCCCGGCAAATTTATTTTTAGGGCCGGTAGTAGTAGGGTAGTAGTAAATCGCTTTTTCGTGGTACCCTCCTAAACCCGCGAACCCTTGATTTTCTTGGTGCGCCAGGTAGGCTTCGAACCCACGACCCGCTGATTAAGAGTCAGCTGCTCTACCAACTGAGCTACTGGCGCATAGATGGCGCGCCCGGCAGGATTCGAACCTGCGGCCTCCGGACTCGGATTCCGTTACTCTATCCACCTGAGCTACGGGCGCTCACCAATTGCAATTGTTATTATAGTACAGAACGCAATGGAAGTCAACAATTTGTGGGCTCTATAATAAAAAAGTATGGGATAGGATGGGTAGAGATGGAAGGACAGGGTCTTATTTGCTGCCTATCAGGAGCAGGCACCGGATACCCAGGTAAAAAGCTATAGCTGCAGCCATAATACCAAAAACTAATCCCACCTAGCCAATACCGGTGGCCAGTCCCAGGGCCACCTGGATATTCTTGTAGGTCATGTAGGCGCTCAGGCTTAGAATAAAGATCTTCAGGATCAGCAGGCTACACAACGTTACCATACGCACTGCCTCGGCCGTTGCCGGCTGGATCTTTTTTCTTTCCTTCTCCGGCGCACTTATAATCCGGCGGGGGTCGTCCACGGCGGCTATCCAGAGGGAAATGCCGGCAAACAGGAGATATATGACAACCCCCAGCCGTCAACAATGCGGTAAACATAACGCTGGCCCTTTTCTTCCTGGACGGCTTCGAAGGGGATGGTCAGGGCCCGGGGTTTGCTGGCGGTAGTAACTTTTAGGTCGACACTATGACCGGGTTTGAGCAGGGGCGCCGGCCCGGCCAGGGCGATAACGACCTCCACCGTCGTCTCCGAACTCTGCTGGGACTGCCGAGTCACCGCCGCCGCCGGGGCCACCCGAGCTACTTTTCCCGTGTAGGTCGTGCCCCAGAAGGCGCGGCCGGTGATGGCCACCATCTGTTCGGCTAACGCATCTCCCGGCGGACAAAGGCCCGCCGGGCCAGGACCAGGAAAAAGACAAAGCAGGCCACTGTCAGCAAGGCCAGGAGTACCCCGGCTGCTACCAGGGATAAAGGAAACGGCCCCATAGAACCCATGTAGAGCTTTTGCCAGAGGGTGACGATGGTAAACCTTTGCCAGAGGGTGACGATGCCAAACCAAAAGGCAAACCAGGTGATAAAGGAAGCGATCCTGGCAGCCTGCATACCGAAACGGAAGAATAGCCACAGGGTTGGACTGTAAACAATAGTAATAATAGCCAGGGAAGAGATAATGCCCCAAATGACCTCCGGACCGGTAATTGTTTTTAAGCCAGTGACACTAATAAAGGCTACTATAACTAATCCACAGACTTCACCCAGGAGACCCCCCAGCACCAGTTGCATAAATTTGGCATCCACTATCGCCCTGGCCGGCATGGGTAAGAGCCGTAAGAAGCTGAGACTATTGTTTTTATCCTCGATTGACAGGGAACTGAGGACCAGGAGATAGGCGGTGATCCCGCTGCTAATGGTCAGGACCGCCGCCGCTCCGCCACGGAAGCCGAAAAAGTAGCTAAAAAATAGCAGAACTAAAACCCACCAGGCCTGCCGCCGTAAGAGATAATAATCCTTCGTTACTAATCCCCACATAATTATCATCTAAGCCTCCTCTGCCTTCGGCCGCTCGTTACCAGCCAGGATAAGCATAATCTCTTCCAGGCCCAAAGGCCGGCGGGTAACCTCGCCTACCGCTAAAAGCCGCAGTTCCTGCAGCAAGCGCGGGTTGTAAGCGCCGGTAACGGCCGCTACCTCCAGGCCGCTTTCTTTAACGTAGGGCACCAGGCGCTGCACCTGCCGGAGCAGGTCGGCGTCTTTTAACCGGAAAGTAAGCTCCTGCCACTGCTCCAAGATGGTTTCCTTGTCGCCGGCTAGGGCTATCCGGCCACCTGCGATATAGGTCACCCGGTCGGCCACCTTCTCGATATCCTCGATAATATGGGAGGAAAAGAACACCCCCCGGGTCTCGTCCTGAATTACTTCCAGCAGTTCTTGCACCAGGGTATGACGCACCACCGGATCCACCCCGGAGGTGGGTTCATCCAGGATTAAAACCTCGGGCCGGTGGGCCAGGGCCAGGGCTACCGCCAGCTTGGTACGGTTGCCCTTGGAGAGCTGCTTGACTGTTTTATTGCCGGGAACATGGAATTTTTCCAGCAGGATGCGGAAAAAGGCGTCGTCCCAGGTGGGATAATAGCGGCCCAGGAAATTGCCCAGCCAGTAACCGGTGGCTTCTTCGTACAGCTGGTTATCCTCCGGGACATAACCCAGGCGGGACTTGATGGCCACCTCGTCCCGGTCCCAGGTCCGCCCCAGCACCTCTACCCTGCCGCCGTCCGGCCGGATCAGGTTGGTGATAATACGGATGGTGGTAGTCTTCCCGGCGCCGTTGGGACCGGCGAAGCCCAGGATACATCCCGGTGGTAATTCCAGGTTAATGTCCTGGAGCTGGAAACCGGGATACCCCTTGCTTACTCCCGACAGGCGGATAAGCGGTTGCGTTGCACTCAAATCAGGCACCTTCCCTTAATCGAATAGTCATTTTTGCCACTCACCCTGTCCTCCCACCGGGATTGCCGGAGGGCCGCAGGGTGGTACGTGGTAATAGGAGCATTTGACTTTGCTGCCTTTACCCTGGTGGTTCCCCTCCCCATTCAAGAAGTTCCTCCAAGAGTGCCCGGAGCTCTTGATCCTGCATACCTACCCGCCTGGCTTCCTGGATGGCGGCCTGGAGGTGTTCCTTTACCCGGGCCTGCTTCAGGGAGGCTACCATCTCCGGCCGGACCCCGGCTACAAAGGTCCCCAGGCCCGGGCGGGTAATAAGCAGGCCTTCCTTTTCCAGCTCCAGGTAGGCGCGTTTGGTGGTGATCATGCTGGTGGTCAGCTCTTTAGCCAGCTCGCGGATGGAGGGCAGCTGGCTGCCAGGGGGGAGTTCACCGGCCAAAATTTTGGCTCGTATCTGTTCCACTATTTGCTGATAGAGGGGAACCGGGTTCCGTGGTGAAATGGAAAATAGCATCTTTTTTACCTGCCCGCTTTATTCTAACCCTGTTATCTGTATAGCACCGTGTATATTATATATATACATTATAGCTAAAAAAATAGCCCTGTCAAGGGGGGAACGGATAACTAGAAACCTAAAAGATACTTTCTACTTGCACTTCCAACCCGGCTATCACCCGCGACCTTACCGTCCCCTGCTGCTCCGCTTCCTGGTCCAGGACGAACTTCCCGTCCCGCAAACAAAAGACTTGCACCGATTTTTGCTGGGGATCGACAATCCAGTATTCCCTGACACCACTCTTTTCATAAACCTTATATTTACTGCGCAGGTCGTAATAGCCGGTACCGGGGGAAAGAATCTCCACCACCAGATCCGGGGCGCCTTTAATGCGCTTCTCTTCTATAATGTCCAGCCTCGAGTTGGCAATGAAAATAATGTCCGGTTGGTAGGTTTCTTCTTCATCCAGGTAGACATCAACCGGGGCATCTAGAACAATACCCAGTCCTTTATCCAGGACAAATCCTGCCATTTGTAATTCCAGTTTTATGGATACCATCTGGTGATAGGGTGTCGGTGAAGGCGTCATTACCAGTTCCCCCCCGATTAACTGATAGGGTGACCCTTCCGGTAAGCGGCAATAATCCTCATAGGTATACCGTTTCCGGCCTGCCGCCAGTTCCGCCAGGGTAAGGCTCATCTCCTGCACCTCCTCATCTGGTAGTTGATTTTATTCCTGGTAGCTTTTTCTTTATTTTACTACGGGGGTTAGCAAACAGGCAAGGGATAAAGGGGCGTGGTGGCAGCGGTAGGTTTTATCCTGGGTCTGAATAGCAAGGACTTGGGGTCAGGCCTAGTATCTGGTATAATGAGGCCTTGAAAACGATGCAAACAATTCTAAGATGCCCACTCGGAATGGAGAAAGGCAGACCGTCGTGTTTAAAATATATGAGACCGCCTGTCGCAGCGCCCTCAACCGTTCCCGCATTCCAGGCATTGATTACTGTTTGAACCCTTACACCGGGTGCAGCCATAGGTGCATCTATTGTTACGCCAGTTGCATGGCACGCTTCAGTGGCCATCAGGAAAAATGGGGTTCCTTCGTCCAGGTCAAGACGAATTTTATCGAAGTACTGGCCGCCCAGTTACGGCGGCCTAAAAAGGGAAAGGTTATGCTGGCCAGCGTTACCGATGCCTACCAGGCTATCGAAAGAAAATATGGCCTGACGCAAAGGTGTTTGGAATTATTAACCGCGAGTGGATTGGAAGTATCTATCCTTACCAAGTCCGACCTGGTCCTCAGAGATGCAGAGCTTTTAAAAGCAATGCCCGCCGAGGTCGGCTTTACTATTACTACCCTGGATGACAAACTGGCCCGGCTGTTGGAGCCCGGCGCGCCGCTTCCCTCCCGGCGCCTGGCGGCCCTGGAAAAGCTGGCCAGGGCCGGCATCAGGACCTGGGTTTTTGTCGCCCCGGTGATACCCGGCCTGACGGATGCTCCTGAAGACCTGGCCGCCATAACAAAAGCGGCCACCAGGGCCGGCGCGCAGGAAGTAGACTTTGACCCGTTAAATTTTTACCCTGCAGCCGTATCTGGTATAAGAGAACTCATTTCCAGGTACTGGCCCCAGGCTAAGAGCGCTTTTGATCATGCTTGCCGCCACCCGGCTGCCTATCGGCAGCTGCTAAAAGAGATAATCAAGCATAGCAAATCCTGTTGATAGGTGCCGCAGCGCCTTTTTAAAACGTGGTATCGGCAGGGATATCACCCCTGTACCTGCGGAGCCCCGGATGGTTTTCCATCCGAAGCCGGGGGTGTCAGGGGTACTTCAGGAGCCGCCAGGGCCTCGTCCTGCAATTTTCCACGAAACTGACGAACTGCCCACCGTCGCCGCCGCTCTGTATGCCGTTATTTAATAATTACCTCACCTCTCTACGGTTGCCAGTAGGTCTTGAAGTCATATCATGGTACAACTGGCACCCCAACTATTTGCTCCACAGCAAGTCGCGGTCGTAGCTGTAGCCGTAAAAGGGCAATTCCCGGGCCACCCGGCCTTTCGGACCCAGATCAACACCATCCAGGAGTTCATCCCTAAAGACCTGGTAGCCCGTGCGGTCGACGATATAGCCAACGTGCTCCTTGGGCAGGGAGCGATCAATGTGCCGCTCAATGTAACGGTACAGGTTGGCGATTACCTGCAGGACGGCCTTTTCATCAATCCATTCCAGGAAGTTGGCCGCTAGGCGCGGGCTCTTTTTCCCGGTGCGACCCAGGGCCACGATCCGGTAGTACTGGCGCCCCCTGGTCCAGGCCGCCATGGGACATTGCAGGATACACTCGCCGCAGCCCAGGCAGCGCTTGCCGTCGCGTTCCACCTGGTAATTGACCAGCTCCAGGGCGCCGACGATAAACTGGCGGCAGTTCTTGACACAAGCCTGGCAGGCGATACAGCGGCCGGGATCATACTCCGGCTCCACCTGGCCGATGATGCCGATGTCCTGGAGGTGGGCCTTGATGCAGTCGTTGGGGCAACCGGTAATGGCAATCTTGACGTGGTAGTGGTTGGGATAGATGAGACCTTCGATTTTTTGCGCCAGGGCCGTGGTGTCAAAGTTGGCAAAGGGGCAGACTCTGCTGCCAATGCAGGCCGTGACGTTCCGGGTGCCCGCCGCCGGGTAACCGGCATGGATATTCTCGATGGCCACTCCCAGGGCGGCCTCTTGTTGCAACATAGGTGCCAGCAGTTGGTTTACCTCCGGTACTTTGTCAAGGGGTATGCCGGGGATTTCAAAACCCTGGCGGGTAGTCAGATGAACGGTACCGTTGCCGTAGCGCCGGGCTATATCCTGGATTAAGCCTAAATATTCGGCCGCCAGGTGCCCGCCGGGCACCCGGAGACGCAGGGCCGTATAACCCCTGCGGCTGGTAATGCGGTAGGCGTTCTTGATCAATTCTTTCGTATTATACATGGCTCCCTCCTCCTTCAGTCGACCAGGTCCCGGGCCCGGCTATAGTTAAACACCGGCCCTTCCAGGCAAACGTATACGTCGTTGATCTTGCAGTGACCGCACTTGCCCAGGCCGCAGTGCATCCGCCGCTCCAGGGAGACCCAGATTTGCTCCGGTTTGATCTGGCATTTAATAAATTCGGCCACGGTAAATTTAATCATCAGAGGCGGCCCAACGACAATAATCCTGGCATCATTTTTCAGGGGGATTTCCTTAACGAATTCCGTTACCAGGCCCACCTTACCCAACCAGCCGGCCTGGCCCTGATCAACCGTGAGGATGGTGGGAAAAAGGCCTTGCCAGCGTTCAATATCCGTGCGGAACAGGATATCAGCCGGCGTTTTGAAGCCCAGGAGAAGGTTAAGGCCAGCCAGCTCTCCCGGGTGGCCCGCATAGTAGTTGATTAAGCCCTTCACCGGGGCTACCCCGGTACCACCGGCGGCAACCACCAACTGGTGCCCGGCAAATTCATCCCTAGGGAAGCCGCTGCCATAGGGCCCGCGGAGGTAGACGGTATCTCCCGGTTTTAGTTGGTGTAAAGCAGTGGTTACCTTGCCCACCCGGCGGATAGTTAGCTCAATATAGCCCGGACCGGCGTCGCTGACGGATATAGGTGCCTCCCCAACCCCCGGCAAGGAAATCTCCACGAACTGCCCCCAGGCCGGTTCTATATCCGTGGCCAGCCGGAAGGTATAGTCCACGCCGGTCTGGGGCTGGATGGCTAACACCTGCGCAGGTGCGGGAAGATAAGGATTGGCAATCTGGTTGGCAATCACGCCCCGGCACCTCCGTTCATTAACTGGCTTAAAGTATTGACACAGCGAGCGAAAGAGATGTATTCCGGGCAGACTTCTTCACAGCGGCCGCAGCCGACGCACATATTGATCCCAAACCGGCGGCGGAAGTCATCGATTTTATGCAAGACTTTGAAGCGCATGCGTTCGCCCCGGTCCTCCCGTACTTTGTGGCCGCCAGCCATATCGGTAAAGCCGTCGATCTGACAACTCGCCCAGACCCGCCGGCGTTCCCCCCGTTCCGGGTTATCCCGATAAAATATATCCTGGACGGAAAAGCAGCTACAGGTTGGGCAGGAGAGGGTGCAACGGCCGCAGGCGATACAGCGGGAGCTATATTCCCGCCAAAGTTCGTGTTGAAAAAGGCTGGTATCGACTCGGTCCGGCACTTTAACAGTCAGGGAATTCTTCTGCACCCAAACCGGTTCTACATCAGCCGGCTGGCCGTAGCGCTCCCCCAGGGAAAGCCACGGCTCGGCCAGGGCCTGGAGTAGGTAATAACCGCCTTCCGGGCGCAGGGCCGCCTGGTGGCCGGTAGCCCTGTTCGTGCCCATAGAGACACAGAAACAACCTGGGAAGCTCTCCTGGCATTCCATCAGTACAAAATGGGTGTGCTGGCGCCGCCGGGCATAATAATTGTCCGCTGCGGGGCCGTTTTCCAGGAAGATTTTATCCAGACGGGTAACGGCGTTGAGGTCGCAGGCGCGGAGAAAAACCACAGTTTCCAATATTTCTGAGGCTTTCAGGGCGGATTCGGTTATTTCCCCATGGGAGAAATAAAAGAGGCTCTCTTTAACCGGAAAGAATACTTCCTTGGGCGAGAAAGTTGTCCTGGCATCCCAGACCACATCGGCCAGGCCCTTTACCGGGCCATAAGTAATTAGATCCGTACCGGCCAGGCGGCCTTTACCGGCGTAACGTACCGGCCCGAAAACCCGTCTGCTGGTAACCAGTTCGTCCAGCAGGGCCGCTAACCCCGCCGGCGTTAATTTGTACCCCATGTCTCACTCCCCCGAAAATATGGTGCTGTTTGAGCTGATTTTGTTCTGTTCCCATTGTAATCCAGAAGGTACCCATATAAAAATGATGTATATCACAAATCGTAAAAATAATCCTTGCCCGGCCGGAACTCCTTAAGTAAAATCATGAAAAGAAAAACAGGAGAAACCGCCAATGCCCGTTGATCACGACCGCCTGTTCAAGGAACTGCTGACCACACTTTTTCCGATCCTTGCAAGAGAAGTTGTCGGTAGAACTCCAACCCGAGGAGGTGCAAAGGGTCAGTGCATGCGGGTGGTAACCAGTTCGTCCAGCAAGGCCGCCAACCCCGCAGGCGTTAATTTGTACCCCATGTCTCACCTCCCCGAAATGGGAAATGTGAGGTAGCAGTCCATATCAAGGACGGCGATGGTACCCTCTCCCCTGCTGACGAATGAGGTATCAAACTGGAAATCGTCAGCGCTGGGACGGCGGTTTCAGCTGGTGGTTGGGCGTAAAGTAATAGCGGTAGGCCAGCAGGGTGGCGGTAATGGTAGTCAGGGCCGTAGCGGCGGCAACCATATAAGTGACGACGACCTGGTACCTGACAGCTGCCGCCGGGCTGGCACCGGCAATGATCTGACCGCTCATCATTCCTGGCAACTGGACAATACCCACCGTCATCATAGTGCTGATGGTCGGTAACATGGCCGCTCGCAGGGCCGAACGCAGGTAAGGCAGGACTGCCAGGTAGGCAGTCGCCCCCAGGGATAGGGCCGCCTCGATCTCCTCCCGGTGGGCATTGATCTCCCTTGTTAAACGGTTGATGGCCAGGGCGGCACCGATCATAGCGTTGCCCACAATCATCCCGGCGATAGGGATAATATACTGGGGCTGATACCATGGTTTTACCTTTAAAACAATACCGATGACAATGGCCAGGGTTATAATCCCGCCCAGAGCTATGGCCAGGAGCATAATGAAAAATAAGCCGGGCCAGCGCTCCTGTTGCCGGCGGTAGGCGTTGGCGGCAGCCACCAGTAACATGATGCCTAAGGCCAGTATCACCAGATACCAGCGGTTAAGGTTAAAGATCACCTGCAAAAGGTAACCGACGGCCGTGAGCTGGACAAAAGTCCTGAGGGTACCGATAAATAGATCCCCGTGGAGGTCCAGGCGCTGCCACAAGGAAACGGCCAGGGTAATTCCTACGAGGATCAGGGCTAGGAGGAGATCGCCGTAGCCGATATTGATATACTGCATCCTTATCCCTCCAACTGCCCGGACAGGAAAAGCCTGCTGCGGGGGTTTTGCGGGGCAGTAAAAAACTGCTGGGCCGGAGCTGCCTCGACTACTTCGCCGTGATGCAAAAAAAGGACTTCATCGGCAACCTGGCGAGCCTGGTCCAGGAGGTGGGTAACGAAGATGATGGTCAGTCCCAGGCGAGTTTTTAGGTCGACCATCAGGTGCAAGATGTTGGCCGCCGCTGTGGGGTCGAGGGCCGACGTCGGCTCATCAAGGAGCAAAACCTCCGGTTCGTTGGCCAGGGTCCGGGCCAGGGAAACCCGCTGCTGCTGGCCGATGGAAAGGCTGTCGGCCCGGCGGTTCAGGAATTCTGTTCCCAGGCCTACCATCTGGATTAATTCCTCGCTCCTGGTCCGGGACAGCGAGATGCCCCGCAGGCGAGGACCGTAGCTGATGTTCTCCAGCACCGTGCCGGGAAAGAGGGTGGGTAGCTGCCAGACCATTCCCACCCGCCGGCGCAGGGTAAATATATTGAGGCTCTTTAAGTCCTGGCCATCAAGGGTAATACGGCCGGCAGCCGGATCCTCCAACCGGTTTAGAAGCTTGAGCAGGCTGGATTTACCGGAACCGGAGGGCCCGAGAACGGCGGTGATTTTCCCTTTAAGACAAGGATGTAGTTATTCTGTTCAGGATAATGATAGTCGTTACGTCCCCGGCGGTATTACGGCCGGGACGCTTCAGGGTTACCTCACTTAGCTCAAATTTTGCTTCCCCCATATATACTCCCTTCCCTGGGGACCGCTTCGTCCCGGGCAAAAGTTCTCCCCCACCAATTATAAATACAGTTCAGGAGATCTTCCACTCCGGGGTAAAATAAAAACCCCTTCCCGGATTTAAGAAGAGGTTGGACAAGGGTCAATTTATCTTCCAGGAGGTTTCCTGAGGCACCTGGCACCTTCCGGTTAAATGCCGAGGTTGCCGGGTTTCTTTGTGGCCCTCCCTCCACCTCTCGCGATAAGCCGTGGGACGATTTGCGGTTTTGCTAATGAATTAATACCATTACCTGGTTGCAGTGTCAAGATACCTTCGGGGGAACTATCCCTCCATCTCACATTGGATGGGCTGAGAAAACTTTAACCTGCCCGCCTTAAGCTGCAAAACTATTCAAGGGTGCGGAATATAGGCAGCGACTTAAATTACCGGCTGGGAGCTTTTTATCCGAAGGCGGGAAAAACAAAACAGCCGTAGGCTCAGATCGTGAAGGGCCTAACCCCTCTATTTACCTGCCCGTTACTGTGGCGATAGATTCATAGGTGATTTCTAAAACCCGGTTAAGCTCCGCGTCAGACATCGACAGCACGGGCATGAGGACAATTACATTATCCAGTGGGCGTATAACGAGCCCTCTTCGCCGGGCCTCCATAATAACCCGGTGACCTATCTGCTCCTTCATAGCATAAGGCTCCCTGGTCTCTTTATCCACCACCAGTTCAATGCCTACCATCATCCCGCGCTGGCGGATATCTCCCACGTGGGGTAAATCCAAAAAGTTCTGCAGGCCCCGGCGCAATAGCTCTATTTTGGACTGCAGCGAGGCCAGCAGGCCTGTTTTTTCAAAGAGTTCAATACTGGCCAGGGCCGCTGCACAGGCTAGGGGATTGCCTGTGTAGGTGTGCCCGTGGTAAAAGGTCTTGCATTCCTCCGGCGCCCCCAAAAAGGCCTCGTAGATCTCGTCGCTGGCCAGGGTGGCGGCCAGAGGAAGGTATCCCCCAGTTATTCCCTTGGCCAGACACATTAAGTCGGGGGTGACGTCTTCGTGTTCGCAGGCGAAGAGACGGCCCGTGCGGCCAAACCCCACTGCTACCTCGTCGGCAATAAGCAGGACGTTGTATTTTGAACATAAGTCCCGTACCCGGCGAAGGAAACCGTTTGGAGCGGTGATCATGCCCGCCGCCCCCTGGACAAGGGGCTCGATGATGAGGGCAGCAACCTCCTCACAGTGCTTTTCCAGCAACCCCTCTAGCTGGTTGAGGCAGGCCATTTTACAGCTTTCTTCTTCCAGGCCCAGCGGGCATCGGTAACAATATGGTGCCGGGGCGTGCAAGCATTCAAAAAGTAAGGGCTTGAAAATACTGTGGAAAAGAGGTATGCCCCCTACACTTACTGAGCCGACAGTGTCGCCGTGGTAGGCGTTAACTAGCGAGATGAACCTGGTTTTTTTATGATAGCGCCCACCCTCTTTTTGTTGCCAGTATTGAAAGGCCATTTTGAGGGCAATTTCCACTGCTGTGGCCCCGCTGTCAGAGTAAAAGACTTTGTTTAACCCCGGTGGAGTAATTTCCACCAATTTCCTGGCCAGCAATATGGAAGGTACATTGGCAAGTCCCAGAAGGGTGGAATGGGCAATACGATCCAGTTGCTCCTTGATGGCCTGGTTTAACACCGGGTGGCAGTGGCCGTGGACGGTAACCCAAAGGGAGGATATACCGTCCAAATAGCGGTTTCCCTCAACATCGATCAGGTAGCTACCTTCCCCCCGCATGATGATCAGGGGCTTTTCCTCAAGGTATTGCTGCATTGGGGTAAAAGGATGCCAGACATACTGCTTATCCCATTGTTCGAGGAGTGAGGGATCGTAGCTGCTCAACAGGAGCACCTCCAAATCTTTTATGTTTAAGGTTTAAGCCAGGGAACCAGTTGACGCCAGGAAAGGGACTCCTCCACAGCTGCCAAAAGTCCCTCCGCAACCCCGCCTTCCACGCTTATCCCAGTGAGGTGGGGCAAAATACCCAGCACCGGCACGCCGGTCATCCGGGCTACAACTTCGGGATTGTCCCTTTCAGCGGGACCTAATTCTTGCTGCTTTAAGCCATTAAAAACTATCCCTGCTATTTCTAGTCCGAGGCTTTTGGCGTAAGCCAACGTGAGCACCGTGTGATTGATGGTACCTAAACCTATTCTAGCCACCACAATTAGGGGCAAGGAAAGTTCGCGGGCCAGGTCGGCCATGGTAAAGTCAGGGCCAGAGAGGGGCACACACAGACCCCCGGCCCCCTCAATGAGAGTCAACTGGTGGCGCAGAAGAGCCCGCCGGCAAAAATCTATTACTTTTGGGGGCTCTATCTTTTCCCCGCAAAGCTTGGCCGCCAGGTGAGGTGATAACGCCGGAGTAAAGCGATAAAGGTTTAACTGGTAAAGGGGCTGGGAAAGGCCGGCTGCCACCCGGTAAAAATAAGCATCTTCAGGAACTAGTTCCCCATTTCTAGCAAGCGCCCCGGTTTGCACCGGTTTGATGGCCACGGCCTCAATACCATGCCGGCGGAGAACGCCCGCCAGACCGGCGGTTACTATCGTTTTTCCCACGCCGGTATCCGTTCCGGTTATAAAGTAACCTTTTCTGGCATACTCCATTGGCTATTCTCCTCCAGTATTGAGGTAAGGTCTGTTACTCCATTTATAGTGCTGATGTGCGTTATCAAAACGGGTTCCTCCTGCAGCCTGGTGAGGTACTCTGCAAAATTTATATCCTGGATACGGACAAAGAACACCCGACCTCCTTTAAAGGAAGGGTGCTTCAAATAAGGTATGCGTACATAGCCCAGGGACCGGGAGGAAACATAACCAGTGGTATAATGGGGGTCGTCCGAACAACATATTTCGGCCAGGGTTCCGGCCCAGATCACCTTGGAGGCCAGGGCCAGGGCTTCCTTAATCCGGAAATGGTTTAAACCCAACTGTTCCAAGAGGCGCGATAACTCTTTAGCCGCCCGGAGAGTATAATCCATGCGGGAGACGCGCACTCCCCGCCACGAGTCGGGCTCCAGCCGCCTGCAGCTGTGGGCATCCATGATCACCGCCCCTCGCATGTTGCCACCGCCAGGCGCAGGACCCCGGGCGAGGAGACTTATGGCTTCGTCCACAGCCTGCTCCCATACCCCGCTGGCCAAAAGAAGCTGGCGGGCGCAGGAGAGCGCCTGCTCATTATTGCCAGCTTTTACCGTGACCAGCGGCAGGGCGGTAATCCCCTTTATTTTAGAAGCCTGCAAACGCTCGATGCTGATATTGATAAAATCAGGTTTGCCGAGGGCATGGTTTCTGGCCCGGCAAAGCATTTGCCGGACGGCAGCAGCCACCTGCTGCGAGGAGACTATCCTTTCCGCCCCCGATATGTGCCGGCCCTCCTTATCGTGGGGAGCCCCCTGGGCAGCCCTCATCCGGACGCTATATACCTCTTCCTGCAGAAGCAATCCCTCCCTCAATTTGCGTCTTAGTTTTAGCTGTGATTTTCCCATCATCCCCATGCATTTTTAAATGAGTCCCAACATTTTTCCCGCCGACAGAAATGCTTCTAGTGCCCTTTGCAGTTCTTCCGGTTTATGGGTGGCCATGACGGTAATCCTTAAACGGCTGGTGCCTTCCGGCACCGTAGGCGGACGAATGGCCGGCACAAACACGCCCTTTTTCGCCAGGGCTGCCGCAAGGACCATAGCGTGGTGGGCATCCCCTACCATCAGGGGAATAATGGCTGATGCCGTGGGCAAAACCCTGAAGCCCATTTCTTTCAAGCCTCTGTAAAGCCGCTGGACGTTGGCGTGAAGCTGGTCGAGAAGGTGGGGTTCTTCTTCCAGGACTTCCAGGGCCGCCATGGCCGCAGCAACTACTGGCGGGGAAGGGGCGGTGGAAAAGATAAAGCTACGGGCGCGGTTACGCAGGTAATCAACTAAAATGGCATTACCGGCTACATAGCCGCCCTCACTGCCGAGGGCTTTGCTTAAAGTGCCCATTTGGATGATGCCCCGGCCTTCCAGGCCGAAATGTTCCACCGTTCCTGCCCCCTTTTTGCCCAAAACCCCGGTGGCATGGGCGTCATCTACCATGAGCAGGGCCTGGAACTCTTCGGCCAACTGCAGCAATTGGGGCAGGGGAGCTATATCTCCGTCCATACTAAAAACTCCGTCGGTAACGATAAGGCACCGGCGGTGTGATTTGCGTTCGGCCAAGAGAATATCCCTTAAATGGGCTGTGTCCCTATGGTGGAAAACTTTAACCGTGGCCCGGCTCAAGCGGCAACCGTCGATTATGCTGGCATGGTTTAACTCGTCGCTGAGCACCAGGTCCCCCCGACCCACCAGGGCCGAAATAACCCCCAGGTTGGCCAGGAAACCGGAACTAAAGACAATGGCATCTTCCGTACCCTTGAACCTGGCAATGCGCTCCTCCAACTGGCGGTGCAAAACAAAATTACCAGAGGTCAGGCGGGAACCTCCGCTTCCCGTCCCCCACCTTTCCACCGCTTCTACGGCCGTAGCCTTGACACGGGGATGTTGGGCCAGGCCCAGGTAATTGTTGGAGGAAAAGAGCAGTACATCATGTCCGTTTATGATCGTTCCTGGTCGAGGGGGCTTCTCCAGTGGCCCGGGTAACCGGCGATAAAGGTGGATCGCCTTTAACAGCTCCAGTTCTTTAGCTAGAAAATCAACCAAATCTATCCCTCGCCTGGCAGGTTTATTCACTATTGTAAACTGCTATTCATTATCAATGTTGACATTTCCTGCATAGGAAAAGCCGCAAACAGCGCCTATCCTGGGCATACCCGCGGCATTCAATTATAGCTCCTACCTATATTTCGGTATATCAGTATTCTAATTGCAGATCCTCCAGCATTTGTAAGTCCTTATTAGCACCTTGGCCCGGCGTCGTCAGGTAGTTTCCTATAAGCATCCCGTTTAACCCGGCGATAAACCCCAACGGCTGCAGGCTCCTCAGGTTAACCTCCCTACCACCTGCATATCTTATGTTCTTGTCCGGTAAAATGAACCTTATTATTGCGAAGGTCTTAATTATTTCCATTGCTGATAAAGGTTTTGCGCCTTCTAGCCTTGTACCTTTAATTGGATTTAATACATTTACAGGTACTGCGTCCACATCCAATTCTTTTAACAAAAACGTATGCTCGATCCGCTGTTCCATGCTCTCGCCCATGCCGATTATCATGCCGGAACAGACTTCCATTCCCGCTTCTTTAGCATATCTGATGGTCTCAATCCTCTCGTCATACGTATGGGTTGTAACTATATTATGGAAAAAACTCCTCGCCGTTTCTAAGTTGTGGTTATAGCGCACCACCCCTGCTGCCGCTAACTTTTTTGCCGCCTTCCTTGTAAGGGTGCCAAGGCATGCGCACAGTTTAAGATTGGTCTTCTCTTTCATTTTTGTAAATGCTCTTATGATTGCCTCGAACTCTTCTTCATCGCCGTTATACCCCAAACCGCTGGTAGCTATATCACAGTGTTTAGCTCCGTTCTTTTCCTTTTGAATGGCCTGTTCTACAATCTCGTCTTCGCTCATTAAAGGGTAACGACTTATATCGGTGTTATGATGGGCCGACTGCGAGCAAAATGCGCAGTCTTCAGGGCAATTGCCCGATTTAGCGTTGATCACGGAACACAGGTCTACCTTATTGCCGGCAAATTTCTCCCTTATCTCACTGGCAAATCCGCACAGCAAAAATATATCGCTGCCCCTGGCCTTACCCAGCAGGACGGCTTCTTCATATGTAATATCCCCACCTGCCAGTATCCTGTCACCGATCCTTATTATGTCGGAATAGTATTGTCCCATATAAACCCCTCCTGTATTTTCTCTTGATCATATAAGACCTTTTGATAATTGTCAACTTAAAATGATGATTTGGTTTACAAATGGCCGCTCTCGTTCCAGCCGGCTTTTAATCGGCTGAGGCCGGCAATGATCTTCAGGCAGGTGGACTTACCGTCGCCGTTGGGTCCGGAGAGACCGGTGAGCTTGTAGGTGGGGTAAATTCATTCAGGTCCCGGGTGAAGCCGAAGGTTCCCAACCCAGATCGGGAAAGGTGTCAAGGTTAAATAACTCCGAAAAGGCAAAAAAATACCCCCTCCGTGGAAGTATTCTAGAAGGGGTAATACTTTGATGATCACTGCCCGGCATCTTTAGGCTTTATAACTCACCGCTACAATAAACCCGCCATCGGTGCGGCCTTCTTTAGCGGCGGCAGCTTCGATGGCCAGGGCCTCTTCTACTT
Source organism: Moorella sp. E308F (assembly GCF_006538365.1). Lineage (NCBI taxonomy): Bacteria > Bacillati > Bacillota > Clostridia > Neomoorellales > Neomoorellaceae > Neomoorella > Moorella sp. E308F. Next base: position 554,861 of record NZ_BJKN01000002.1, read on the forward strand.
TTGTGCCATCAAAGTCGGGACCGAAGAAGAGAACGGCTTTACCCTTAACGTTTTTACCGGGCATGGCAGCCAGGAGTTCGGGCAGGGTATAAAATTTTGCATACCGGAAGAGGCTGTCTGGCTCCCGGGCGGCCCGGGCCTCATAATGGCGGCTCCAGAGACTGTTGCCGCCGATGAGGCCGATGACCATCCTTCCCCCTGGCTTTAGCACGCGGTAACCCTCCGCCAGGGCGGCCTTTAAATCCGGCGCAAATTCCAGGGCCGTAACCGAAACTATCTTATCAAAGGTGTTATCGGCAAAGGGTAACTTCATGGCGTCGGCATGGAGAAATTCGATTTCCAGCCCTGCTGTAGCGGCCTTGCGACGCGCCGTGGCCAGCATGGGCTCGGAAATGTCTATGCCGGTCACCTTTACCCCCAACCGGGCCAGTTCTAAGGAAAAATTGCCGGTACCACAGCCGACATCGAGAATATGTTCACCAGCCCGGGGTTCTAAATAAGCATATACAGGCTCTTTTTCTATGCGGTCCACCAGGGCCCCCAGGGGACGGTTGTACCAATCGTCATAATCGCTGGCTTTATGATCAAAAATTTCAGCCATCGCCAGGCTCTCCTTTCCTAACTTAATTTATGGTATACCATATTCGCCATTAATGGCTATTTTCCTTTTTGTATTTAGTTTTTCTTTACCTGAACATCCACAAGAAAAGGACCCTTGCGGGTCCTTTTCCAAGCAACTTTAAGCCAGCTCCTGATTGACAATAACCTGGTCTGCATCCAGCTGGACTTGATACTGACCTTTGTGAAATCCTCGCTCCACCAGCCACTGGGTCAGATGTTTGCCTCCTATTTCCCCGATTTTACCTTGGGCTGCGAGCCTTAATTTTAAATTAGACGGGTCATCGCTCTTCTTTAAGATTAACTTCTTACCATCAACGCCAATCATAATGTATTGACTACCACGTAAATGCTGGAAGGCAGCACCGCGGAGCCGGATACCGTTACTGGAAACGCTTAAATCACCTCTAGCGTTACGATTAAATCGACGGGCACGATAAATTTCCACTAACATCAAACCCTCCTCTGGATAATTTCAGGTTTGATGTTAGTATTACCCAATTAAGCCCGTAAAATACCCTCAGCAATAAACCTTTATTAAAGTTTATCGATGTTGATAACCTAAATGCTGGCCAATTTGCAGGGCAACCTGAACAACAGCGGTAGCCAGTTTACCTGCCATCAACTCTGGCGGCATCCGGTTGGCTGGACCTGCAACACTTACGGCGGCTATAACTTTATTTTCATGGTTAAATACTGGGGCGGCAACGCAACGAACCCCTTCCTCCCTCTCCCCGTGATCCAGGGCAAAGCCCTGGCGGCGGATTTTTTGCAACTCTTCCCGCAGCTGGATAGGATCGATGATTGTTGTGGCAGTATAAGGGAAGAGGGGAACTTCCCGGAGAAACATATTTAACTGGTTTTCACTTAAATAGGCGAGGAGGACTTTTCCTGCGCCGGTACAGTAAGCTGGGGCGCGGGTACCCGGCCGCGCCAGCATCTTGATGATGTTACTGGACTCGACCTGGTCAATATAGACGACTTCATATTTATCTAAGATCGCCAGGTTGGCCGTTTCATTAAAATCGTCTACCAGCTGGTGTAATGCCGGCCGGGCTATGGACCGGATGTCCAGGCTGTAAAGGGCGCGGTTGCCAATCTCAAAGGCTCTGATTCCCAAGCGGTAGCGGCCCTGGTAAGGTTCCTGCTCAACCAGACCATGGGCCGCCAGGGCATTTAACAACCTGTGAACAGTACTTATATTCAGCCTGAGTTCGGCACTGATGGCCGAAAGCATCATGGGGGAGCCTTCCCGGGCTAGGGTTTCCAGGATGGCCAGGGCCCGGTCAACGGCCTGGACTCCCTTTGTTTTATTAACCCTCGTCACCGGTATATCCCCCCCATGTGAAGATTAACGCATCGGCATCCAAGATATTTCGACTATCTTTCCGTGTTTCCAGAAAACCAGAAACTCCGGTCGGACAACCCGAACAAAGCAGTATTCTCTACTAACTGAGCAGGATCTTTCGGGCAAACTCATCTTGGATATCGGTGATAAAAGGAATGCCGGTTTCGGCCTCAGTTTCCCGGTTAGCAGAAGCGATGTCATTCCTGGTGATCTGATCCAGAGAGAATTTGCGGGCTCCGGCCATTAATTGCTGCAATCCTGCTGTCAGCTTATCGGCCAGAGTCCAGAAGGCAATGGCACCGTAAGGAATATTTTTCATTTCTTCAGCGCCGACTTTCTTCTGAACATCATAGTAGCCGGCAAAAATCTCCTCAGCTTTCGTACCTAATTCAGCCACAGTTTTGGGTAGACTCTCCCAGTTACCGTTGACTTTTGCGCGTCTTTCGGGATGGAGTACACCTTCAATATTGGACCCGACAAAACCAGGAATCATTAAGGCTCGTCCCATACATACCAGCTTAACGTAGGGCGCACCCAGAGCTAAAGCTTTGAAAATATGGTCTTCCCTGGCCAATCCGCCGGCAAAGGCCATATCGACAACTTTCTTACCCCTGGCAGCTAACAGGCTGGCATATTCATAGGCTTTAGAATGAAGCAGAATGGAGGGGACGCCCCAGGTCTCCATCATGTTCCACGGGCTCATTCCGGTACCGCCGCCTGAGCCGTCTACGGTAAGCAAATCAAGTTTCGCATCAGTAGCGAGCTTGATAGCCATAGCCAGGGCTTCCATACCATAGGAACCGGTCTTCAAGGTAATCCGCTTGTAGCCCAACCCACGGAGGTACTCAATGGCTGCCATAAAGTTTTCTCTTACCTGGTCAAAGCTGGTGAGATCTGTATAGCCTAGGCGGCTGTGGCGGGCGAATGATTTGAGGGCTCCACTCTTAAAGGCTTCTTGCACTTCCGGAACGGTCGGATCCGGATCGACTACATAGCCCCTGTTCTTTAAGAAGATAGCATAGTCGAGATCGGTAACCTGAATTTCTCCGCCGATATCCTTGGCGCCCTGACCCCACTTCAGTTCCAGAATGACCTTATCGCCGTATTTCTCAATGACGTATTCAGCAACACCGTTGCGGGTGTCTTCTACGTTCATTTGGACAATTATGGCGCCATATCCATCATAGTATTTCAAATAGGTCTGAATACGCCGATCTAATTCCGGGGCTTTAACAATCCTACCATTTTCAATAACGGCTTCCTTGTCAATCCCGACGACATTTTCCCCAATAACGATCGGGATGCCCACTAAGGCAGCACCGATAGAAAAGGAATCCCAGTACTTCGCGGCGATAAAGGTAGAGCCTAATGCTCCCGTCATGATCGGGACTTTGACTTTGGTTTTTACCTCACTACCAAATTCTGTCTCCACGTTTACATTGGGGAAAATACAGTCATCCGCACTATTAGAGAGGCCCTTTGTCAGGCCGTATGCGCCGTAGTTGTATCCAAGGATTCTCAAGGAGTTATAAGAAATTCCTACATGGGTTGTGTTTGAGCTTCCGGCCGTAACAGTACCAAAATCCCGCGGATAGAGGAGCTTGCGTCCAACAATACTGGCCATCCAGGTCTCGCATTTCCCCTGGCAATCTGCCCGGCACAATGTACATAAACCTGATTCTGCCGGATTACCGCGATTAACGGTTCCCAGGACATCATTTTGTTTTGGCCACTGAATCATTGCTTTTTATCCCCCGCTTCCAATAGGTTTTTGCTTTCACCGCTCCGATGCCAATTATCATACGGTGAAAGCCGCTTTCGCAGCCTCCGGATTTAATTTTAGTAGGGGGGATCATGCTTGTCAATGAAAGATTCTTTCACTATGTAAAAAAGAAAAGTACCCAGAATATTGTATACATAATAGCTAAATTAAAACTGATTTAACCTATGAAACCAAATTTCATTTTAAATCATTACCTGCGTACCCCAAACGTTTAGACATCTCCCGGGCTACGCTAAGGACGATATCTACCAGCTCATTATTTAAATAATAGTTTGTAATCCGGGTATCAGGCCCGGAGACACTGATGGCAGCTACCACTTTACCCTCATGGTTACGGATGGGCGCAGCCACACAGCGGACATTTTCATCCCTTTCCCCCAGGTCAATGGCATAACCCTGGCGCCGGATGCGCTGCAGTTCCTTTTTTAGGATGGCTACATCGGTAATTGTCTCACTTGTATACTGCTCCAGCTGGACGCCGGCAAAGAGCTTATCCAGCTCTTCATCAGTTAATGAACTGAGAAGCATTTTGCCGGAACCGGTGGCGTGGGCTGGACCACGGCTGCCCACCCTGGCAAACATGCGGACAATTACAATATTGTTGGATTCCACCTGGTCGATGTAAACTACGTCCCGGTCGTCGAGGATGGCCAGGTTGGCTGTTTCATTGCAGCGCCGTACCAGTTCTTCCAGGAAGGGCCGGCCGATGGTTTGCAGGTCCTGGGCATAGAGGGCGGTTTTACCCATGGCAAAGAGTTTTAAGCCCAGTTTGTAACGGCTTGTTTCTGGTTCCTGCTCGATGTAACCCTTGACGATAAGGGTGCTCAGTAGACGGTGGACGGTGCTTATATTTAACTGGACTTTATCAGCTAAGTCGCTAATGGCCATGGGTACGCCGGCTTCGGCCAAGGCATCCATAATGGCTAAAGCCCTTTCTACTGCCTGAACGGTCTTGCTCTCTTCAGCATTGTTTTTTTCTCTGGCCATTTAAATGATCTCCTTTAAAAGTAATATGATGGCAGTCTTATCAATAGTTATTTTTTAAATGATGAAAAAGGTTTTCACTATGTTTTAATTTTAGTTCGCTAGAGGTTAACATGTCAAGAGAAAAATAAAAAACCCGCTTACAGCGGGTTATTTGCGGGTGAGAAGATCGCACTGAATCATGCCCTCATAACATTCGTTGCACAGGAACTGGCCGCAGGTTGGACAGATACGCATATCAGGAGGATTGGTTTCCAGGCAGTCGTAACAATAAGCAGTATCGCAATGGTGACAGATAATACCCTCCACGTTCCTGGCTTTACAGCGGTCACAAACTGGTATCTTCATAACTGACCGCACCTCCTTCTACATTATTTTTATTTCGCTGTAATGCTGTTAAGTTCCTGCCGGTAGCTATCAAACCCCGCAAAAACAAAAAGCTCCTCTCAAGGAGCTTTACGAACCTTAATTTAAAGTTTACAGTCAAGCTGCTATTAACCCACCATGCTTAGTACTTTTTCTCCTGCGGGGGCTAGCACCTGAACGATGTCGTCGTTATTTAACAGACAGGCGTTGGCTTCGTCGGTATCGACGTGGAACTCAAGACGGTAATTGGGATGGACACGTACTAGGACGTTCTGGAAGACCAGCCCGCGTTCGCCTCCTACCCGTACATTTACCCTATCCTTATCCTTCAGACCATAACGCCTGGCTTCATTAGTGGGCATATGAATGTGGCGTAGGGCCATGATGACGCCGTGATTAAGGGTTACTACCCCTGCTGGTCCGACTAGGACACATCCGGGAGAACCTTCATGATCTCCTGAATCGCGAACGGGAGGGTTAACACCCAGTTTAAAACAATCGGTCCGGGATAATTCCACCTGGCTGTACGAACGAAGGGGACCGATGATCCGGACTTTTTCCAGCACACCCTTGGGTCCTACTACGGTAACTGTTTCTTTGGACGCAAATTCACCCGGTTGGACCAGATCCTTTACTTTCGTTAGTTCATAGCTTGGGCCAAAGAGAGTCTGGAGATGTTCCCTGGTGAGATGCACATGCCGTCCGGATACGCCTACCGGCACTTCAAACAGGAATTTTTGCATTTTAACTCCTCCCCCTTACTCATCCCGGATGTCCGTAATAACCATTCGAGGCTAAAATTCTACCGTTCAACCTTATTATAGAACCATTCGGCGGCAGACGCAAGGGGGATGGTATATATTCGCAATCTTAAATTTATGTGGCCTTCTTTTTGGCTTGCCGGCCCTTTAAGATGCAACCCTGGCAGTGACCTTGACAGTTGCCGTTGAGCAGGGTCCGGCAGCGGGGGCAACGCATCAGCCGGGGGGTATGCACCGGGTAGCCGCACCGGGGGCATTTCTGGGAGCAACTTGTTACCATATCTCATTCCTCCTTACCGGCTGGCTTACTGGCTGGTTAAATCAAAATCTGGGATATTAGTCCACCAATCAGGAAGGCCAGGAAGAGGATTGACGGCCAGATAATGATTCCTTCACGCCAGCCGCGCTCTTTAAAAATGACCAGGGCCGAGGCAATACAGGGGACGAAGATAGTGATGGTCACCAGGGCTACCAGGGACTGGGGCGGTGTCAGAGGAAGGCTATATAGACCGGCAGCCCCGAAATCCCGACGGACAAAACCCATGATAAAGGCGGTGGCCGTTTCTTTGGGTAGTTGCAGCCAGTTTACGGTAAGGGGCGAAAGCCAATTTTGCAAAGTATCTAAAAGGCCGGTAACCTGCAAAATACCGATGAGAAGGGCACCGCCGGCAAATAAGGGGGTAGCTTCCTGGATAAAGTTCCTGGTCCGGGTTGCCGTCTTTTTCAGGACATTAACAGGCTGGGGTAACCTTAGGGGCGGTATGTCAATTAAAAGATCGCTGGGTTTCCCGGGCAACAGCCGGTTTAAAACCGTCCCGGCGAGAACCAGAATGCTGGCCACGATGATGACATACAGGAAGGTATAGCCGGGTCCCAGGCGTCCCAGCATGCTGGTGATTACCGCCAGTTGGGCTGAACAGGGTATGGCCATGGCCAACAAGAAGGTGGCAATGCGGCGTTCCCTTGGACTGGCCAACAAACGAGTGGTAATGGTAGCCGCGGTGACACAGCCAAAGCCCAGGATTATGGGAATAATCCCGCGACCATTTAATCCCAGGCGCATGAGCACCCGGTCCACCAGGACGGCTATCCGGGGCAGGTAACCGGAATCCTCCAGGGCCGACAGGCTCAGGTAAAATCCCAGGACCAGGGGAAGCAGCAGGCCCAGGATATAAGTTACCGTCATGGTAAGGATACCAAATTCACCTATTAAAAGGGTTCCCAGGATGGAAGATAGTGGTATCCTGGAACCAATAAAATTACGGATAAATGGTTCATAATAGCCCTGCATGATGCCCTCTTCAGTGATGCCCACCACTGTCTGGGCCACAAAGACGCCGATAAATTCATAGAGTATCCACAGGGTTAAAATTAACAAAGGAATACCCGTAATGGGCAGCATCATCCAGCGGCTGAGGCGGGTACTCCAGGAAGCCCCGGCGTTAGTTTCCTGGACTACTGCTGCTACTATGGCATCAACCCGGCGCCGCCGGGCCAGGTAGATCTCTTCCTGCCTGTCCATGGGTTTCACCCGGTGGCGGGCGGCAACAAAGGGGTCGCCTTCAAGGATAAGTAAAGCTTCCGCACGGTTGCGGGTCTTCTTTTCCAGCAGGGGCAACATTTTTTCCAGCTCGGGCAGGCTGTGGCCTTTGCGGGCGCGAGCAACGGCCTGTTTGATTTCCTCAAACCCCTGCTTTTTTATCGCTACCGTAGGGATAACGGGTACCCCCAGCAACTCCTCCATTTTCTGAACATCGATCTTGATTCCCTGCCGGGCGGCTTCATCGATCATGTTCAGGGCGACTACCATGGGAATACCCATGTCAATGATCTGCTGGGTGAGGAAAAGGTCCCGGTCCAGGTGGACGGCATCAACGACATTAATGACGATGTCGGCTGCCAGGATGACGTCCCGGGCCACTTTTTCTTCTTCATTAAAGGAAGAAACGCCGTAGACGCCGGGCGTGTCCAAAATAAAGTCATTCCCTATCCGGGCATGACTGATTCCCAGGGTGGTGCCGGGAAAGTTGGAAACATCCACGTAAAGGCCGGTGAAGGCATTGAAGAAGACCGATTTGCCGACATTAGGATTACCGGCCAGGACTATCTTGCGCGCGCCTGCGGGTATATTTAACTCACAATTAAGATCGTGGCAGGCCATAGGCACGCCTCCTTACCGGGGATTTGACCGGATACGGGGCGGAGACAGGTTCAACGGTTATCTTTTGGGCCAGGCCCCTGCCGATGGCTATTTCTTGGCGGTTTTTGGCCACGATAATGGGGCCGCCAGGAATGACACTGGTACAGGTGATGAGTTCCCCTTCACTGATGCCGAAACGGATGGCCTGGGCGCGAATGCCCCGCCCCGGCAGGGACAGGATGCGACAACGTTGTCCTTCCCGTGCTTCATCCAGAGTCATGATCTTTCCCTCCCTGCTACCAATTTTTATGCGCGAATCCCTGCTTGATGCTGTCCGAGTAAATGATAAAGATTATCAATGGGCTTCTATAAATATCTTAAGACAAATGAGAATCAATGTCAATGGGGTGGCAAAGAAAAAGGCTCACTTTTTGGTGACGCCTTCGCGGCTGATAACACAGCGGATGTCTTCAGCCACAGGTAAGTGATAGGACTGGCAGAGCTGGACCAGGCGGGAAGTTGTCCGTTCCCCCAGGTAATCTTCCAGAGCCTTTAAGTCGAGATTGCTGGTTATTACTGTCGGTAGTTCGTTGATTAAACGATAGTTTATCAAGGAATAAATTTTATTACATGTCCACTCGGTATAATTATGGGCACCCAGGTCGTCTAGGATCAGGACAGCCACTTTCCGGGCCGTATCGATGAGTTCCAGCTCCGTCTGGTTGCCTTCCTGGGGCCGGCGGTCATAGGTGGCCCGGATGGCATCCAGCAAATCAGGAACAACGGTAAAAAGAACTTCTCGGCCAGCAGCCGTTAAAGCATTGGCAATGGCAGCTGCCAGGAAGGTTTTGCCGCTCCCTACGGGTCCAAAGATAAAGAGGCCGCGACCACGGGTTTCCTGGCGGTAGGTGGCGACAAAACGCCGGGCAGCTTCCAAGCAGCGACGGGCGCTTTCGTAGTAAGTGGTACCCGTAAGTTCGTCGTTTAAGGTACGGGAGTAATACTTAAGGTCAAAGTTTTGAAAGGTATACCTGCTCAACTGGGGTGCCAGGTTGGCTGCCCGCAGGCGGTTTTGCCAGGCCCTTTGCTGCATGCAGCGGCAGCGATAAGCCCGGCCGTCGCGGATGATAAGGCCCCGGTCCTGGCACAGGGGGCACTGGAAAGTCGGTAACTCCACTGGTCCTTCCTGGCCTTTATTTTTAGTTATTAATTGAGGGGGAATATGTATCCTTTCCATGGGCTGGCCTGTACCCCTCCCTTAACTTTACGGGTTAAGCCGGTAGAGCTCACGGTATTTATCCTTCCGGGTGGATGAGCTGGAAGGGCGGGTAGAACGGGTTTTCTTTGTTTTTAGTTTTTCATCGTAGGCCATAGCTTCGGCAACGGTACGGATATTATGGCGTTGCCAGTCCTTTAAAATGGAGTCAATATAACGAAAGTTAAGGATGCCTCGCAATACAGCCCGTCGCAGGGCTTCCTGTAATAATTCAATGGGTATCTGGTCGTCCTGGCACCAGGCTTTCAGTTGCTCGCTTTCCAGGGGAGACAGGGGGCGGCCGAACTCCTTTTCAAAGGCTTGGTACAATTCTCCCTGCCGGGCAGCTGTGGCAGTCGTTTCCTTTTGTACCTCTGTAACTGTGTTGTAATCATCCAAAGCTACTTGAATTAATTTAGTCCAGAGGGGTGTAAAGGAAAAGATATTTTGCCAGCGGCCCAGGGAATGATGGTAATAGGGTTCGACAGCTAGGAGTTTTTTTTCAATAATAGAAGCGATTAAATTCTTTACTTCTTCACTATCCAGGTTCATGTACTGGCTGATTTTTTCCGGGGTGGGAAAACGTTCATCTTCCACCTGGCGCCAGTGCAGGAGATGGATTAAAACCATCATTTCCGCTTCTGTCAGGCCCAACCGGGCATAAAACTTGATAAGCAGGTCAGGGATAACCAGGCTGCCTGCTTCTAACAGGGCTGTTGCCAGCGTCTGGAAATTATTATTACTAGCCATACCTACCCTCCCCCTGGTAACTCCTAGCAGTACTCTATTATACCATCGACCAATACTTCTGGCCAAATTTAATCAGGGATTGTTAAAGGCATTGCTCATAGCTAAATATGGATTATAATTATCTTAGTTAAGTGGAGGTAAAATCCCATGGAAGTTGTTGCCCTCATTGGTCCCAGCGGCAGCGGCAAAAGTCACCGCGCCCTGGCAGTTGCCCGGGATTATGCCGCCGAAGCCATAATTGACGACGGCTTGCTTATCCAGGGGAGTCGTATTCTGGCGGGAGTTTCAGCCAAAGAACAGCCGACGCGGGTAGGGGCTATTAGAACGGCTCTATTTAGCGACCTTGACCACGCCCGGGAAGTCCGGGAGAGGCTGGCGGCCATTGCTCCCCGCCGCCTCCTAGTGATCAGCACCTCCCGGGAAATGGCAGAGCGCATAACCAGCCGCCTGCAGCTGCCGCCGCCGTCCGTCTGGGTGGATATCACCGAAGTGGCCACGCCGAAAGAGATTGCCCGCGCACAGCAGATTCGTAACCAACTTGGAAAACACGTCATCCCGGCACCCACGGTGGAGGTCAAACCGCGTTTTAACGGGCCTTTCATCGAACCGTTAAAAACTTTTTTGCGCCGGCGCCAGGCACCGCCGGGTAAAAAGAAAAACCTTTGGGTGGAACAGACCACCGTTAGGCCGACTTTTAACTCCCTGGGCCACTTCTATATTGCCCATAATGCCGTGGGGCAACTTGCCGCTTATCTTGTTACCGCTGCCGGGCTGGCCAACCCCCGCGTCCAAGTGGAAAGCAGGAATGGCAATTTGGTTTTAAACCTGGAGGTTGCCGCCCCTTACGGTGTTTACTGGCCCCCTCTTCTACAGACTGCGCAAAAACGGGTAAAAGCAATGATTACCAATATGACGGCCCTGGAAGTTGAGGCTGTCAACATTACGGTCCGCGGGATTAAATTTGCTGGCGACCGGCTCTAGCTGGCTTCTTCCTCCAGGTCCTGGTTTAAAAGAGCCGCTATTTGTTGCAGTTTATGATTGACGGCGGCGTATTCCTGCCGGGCAAAACCAGCTTCTATAAGGGCTTTGAGCTGCACCAGGATGCGCTGGTAGGTGGCTTCGGCTTCGGCGGCTGCAGCGCGGGCCGCCAGGGTAGCCGGCGAGGCTGCCGGCAGACTTTCCGCTAGCGGCAGGAGCCGGGCGGCAGCCAGCCATGACGGGACTTCTGTTGCCAGGCCCAGCTCGGCATTTACCAGCCTTGCGAACTCCCTGGCTGCTTCTTCTTCCCCGTGGGTTATAAAAACTTTGCGGGGGGGTCGGGCAAAGGATTTAAGCCATTTTAATAAACCTGCCTGGTCAGCATGGGCGGAAAAGCCGTCAAGACTGACAATTTCAGCCCGTACGGCAATTTCTTCGCCGTGGATGCGCACCCGCTTTTCTCCGTCGAGCAGGCGCCGCCCCAGGGTACCTGCTGCCTGGTAGCCCACCAGGAGGACTGTACTTTCCGGCCGCCAGAGGTTGTGCTTCAGGTGGTGCTTGATGCGGCCGGCGTCGCACATGCCGCTAGCGGCAATGATGATGGCTCCTCCCTGGATCTTATTGATAGCCATGGATTCCTCGGCGGTGCGGCTTAAGTGCAGCCCCGGCAGATAGAAGGGACAGGTGGCGCCGTTATTACTTAACTCCTTGGTTTCCGCGTCAAAATAATCCTGGTGGCGGCAGAAGATCTCGGTGGCCGCCACTGCCAGGGGGCTATCGAGAAAAATTTTGTCTACTTTAATGGCTCCCTGACGCAGGAGGACATTAAGGGCATAGAGGAGGTCCTGGGTACGCTCTACGGCAAAGGCCGGGATAACCAGGTTGCCTCCCTTTTTCATGGCCTTGTTAATTACTTCTTTGAGACGCTCAATTTTGTCCCCCTGGACGTTATGGTGGCGGTTGCCGTAAGTAGACTCCATGACCAGATAATCGGTGGACTCAATGGGCGCCGGGTCATTGACAATGGGTTGTCCCGGGTTACCTAAATCGCCGGAAAAGGTAACCTTGACTTCTTGGTCCCCATCGCGCACCCAGATTTCCGCTATCGCTGAACCCAGGATATGACCGGCGTCCTGGAGGCGCAGGCGAAAGCCCGGTAAAATCTCCTTTTCTTCTTGATAATCCAGGGTATGAAAATGCTCCAGGCAGGCAGCGGCCTGGGCGGCGGTATAGATAGGGGTTAAAAGGGGCAGGCCGGCGCGGCTGTTTTTCCGGTTTTTGCGTTCAACTTCCATTTCCTGAATATGGCCGCTGTCCGGCAACAGGACGCCGGCCAGCTCAGCACTGACCGGCGTAGTAAATACCGGTCCCTGGAAGCCTTGCAGGTAAAGTTTGGGGATCAGACCGCAGTGGTCGATGTGGGCGTGGGTCAGGACCAGGGCATCGATAGTGGCCGGATTAAAGGGAAAAGGGCCGTAGTTGCGTTCTTTAACGGCTTTGGAACCCTGGAAAAGCCCGCAGTCAATAAGGAGGCGGTGCCGTCCGTTATCGATAAGGTAACAGGAGCCTGTTACCGTCCCGGCAGCCCCGTAGAAATGTAAATTGATCATTTTTCCTCTCCCTGTTTTAATTATTTGCCGGTCCCTAATTACCCTGCCGCCAATCTTTGTTAGGCGTGGGCAGCGGCCCGGTGCTTGAAGGCCAGGCGCCGGGCGACAAAGCGTTCCATACGGTTCATGGCTTCCATCAATTCGGCCAGGGAAGTGGCGTAGGAACAGCGGATAAAGCCTTCCCCGCTGCTGCCGAAGGCCGGGCCTGGGACCACGGCCACCTTTTCTTCTTTCAGGAGTTCTTCGGCAAATTGGGTGGAAGTTAAACCCGTAACTTTAATAGATGGGAAAACGTAGAATGCGCCCCGGGGTTCAAAACACTCCAGGCCCATTTCCCGCAGGCGACTGACGACCAAGCGACGGCGCCGGTCATACTCGGCCACCATCCGCTCCACATCCTGGCGCCCGTGGCGCAGGGCCTCCAGGGCTGCCATCTGTCCCATCACCGGGGCACAGAGGATGGTATACTGGTGGATCTTGACCATAGCGGCCAGGAAGTCGGGGTGGGCCGCCACATAACCCACCCGCCAGCCGGTCATGGCAAAGGCCTTGGAAAAGCCGCTGACCAGGATGGTCCGTTCCTGCATGCCCGGGAGAGCGGCAAAGGAGCGGGGCGGGCCGTCATAGCGCAGCTCGGCATAGATCTCATCGCTGATTACCAGCAGGTTATACTTCTTCACCAGAGCGGCAATGGCCTGCATTTCGGCATCGTTAAGGACGGCACCGGTGGGATTGTTGGGAAAACACAGGATCAGGACCTTGGTACGGGGTGTGATATATTTTTCCAGGCGCGCCGCCGTTATAGCAAATTCATCCTCCATGGTGGTGGGCACCGTGACGGGTACGCCGCCGGCCATCTGGACGATGGGCTGGTAGGAAACATAACACGGCTCGGGGATCAGGACTTCGTCGCCAGGATTGATGACCGTCCTTAAGGCCAGGTCAACAGCTTCGCTGGCACCAATGGTGACCATGACTTGCTTCTGGGGATCGTAACTTAAGCCAAAACGTTCCGCCAGGTAGCCGGCTATAGCCTGGCGTAATTCGGGCAGGCCATAGTTGGAGGTATACATGGTATAACCCCGCTCCAGGGATTGGACGCAGGCTTCCCGGATATGCCAGGGGGTGACAAAATCCGGTTCCCCCACGCCCAGGGAAATCACCCCCCGGGTGCTGGCTACCAGGTCAAAGAAGCGGCGGATACCAGATGGTGGTAGACTTTTGACCGTGGGATTAATAAAGCGCTGGGCCTCAAAACCGCAGGTAATGGTCATGGTTGCAACACCTGCCTCCGGTCTGCTTCTTGATCCTCAAAAATTACCCCATCCTGTTTATACCTTTTCAGGATAAAGTGGGTCACTGTACTCTGGACGTGTTCCAGGGTAGCCAGCTTCTGGGAGACAAAGGTGGCCACTTCCTTGAGACTCTTTCCCTGGACCAGGACGGAAAGGTCATAGCTGCCGGACATGAGGAAAACGGATTTTACTTCCGGGTAACGGTAGATACGGCCGGCTATCTCGTCAAAGCCCACATCCTGCTGGGGTGTTACCTTGACATCGATTAAGGCCGCTACCTCCTCTTCGCCGGCCTTTTCCCAGTTAATCAAGGTGTGATAGCGCAAGATGATTTTTTCTTCCTCCATGGCGGCAATTTCTTTAGCCACCTGGTCTGCCGGCAGGGCCAGCATGATAGCTATCTCTTTAGCGTTTAATTTGCCGTTATTTTCCAGGAGCTCAAGTATTTTTTTACGCATGGTTAAACCTCCGTATGATATATGAAAACCTCCCGCCCCGGAAAGGGACGGGAGGTTTATTCCCGCGGTACCACCCTCATTGGTCGTACGACCCTACTCTGTAGCGCCTTTATTAGTGCGCTTTGGCCGTTAACGGGGCCAGCGTCCTGCCTTAATGGGGAACCCCTTCAGGCGGCGGCTCCAGGGTGGCTTTCGACAGGTCTGCTACCGGGCTTGCACCCTCCCCGGTTCGCTGGCGAGCAGGGGGCCTGCCTACTCTTCCCTTCACTGCCTTTAAACTTGCTATAAATTTTAATGCTATTTTAGCACCGGCCCGGCTTTGGTGTCAATAATAAATTAAGTTAGCTGGTGCCAGCCGGCTTCCCTTCGCAGGCGGCGGGCCAGGTAGACCGGATTGGCCAGTTCATCGGCGGCGACTTTGCGGATGCTTATTCCCTGCTGGCGGCAGTAAAATTCATGGCGCCAATCGTAGTGCGTACCGGCCGGTGCAAAACCCAGCTGCAGGCGGGGCAGGAAAAAGGGAATTTTTCCTCCCCGGGTTTCATAGTTGATGACAAGTTCTTCGTCAGGGTAGGCCTGGAGGAGAGCCAGACGCAGGGTCTCCATGGCCTGACTTAAGGGATCTGCTGCCGTAGTTTGCTCCGGGAAGGACTTTCCCTCTTCCCCTTCACTGATGACTGGCAGCGTTTTATCTTCCACGACACTTTCAGGTTTTAGACCCGGTTCCTTTACCGGTTCTTCTGACATATTGCCAGCTGTAGCTTCAAGCGGAAACTGGTCGGTATCTATCTGCCCCGCTTGGGCGGCCGATGATACCGTATTTGCAACATCAACTGCTTCCCCGGGTGCAAGGGGTACACTTTCCTCAGAGGAAGTCTTTTCCTTTTCTTCCCTGGTCTTTAAGTAACGTGCTATACCCTCGCTGATTATATACTGGATGTCGCGGGGAAAGTTGCCAAAGCTCTGCAGGATACGACGGTCGGGTAGACGCTGGGCCACCAGCTGCTCAAGTATAGCCTGGAGATGTTGCTCCCGTCCTTCCAGGACTTCCAGGAGCAAGTCGCCCATTTTCTGAACCATGTCTATACCGCGGGCCAGCTGTTCGGCCCGGGTGGATTCGTCTTTAAGGCTTATGGATATGGCACACTGAACCAGTTCATCGACACGCTGCAGGATTTCATTTTCCAGCCGGTTATTGCGCAATATCCCCACCTCCTGGCAGCTCTTCCTCCCAACAATATATGCGGGTAGGTCGCCGGAAAGAACTGCAGGGTGAAAAAAAACCGGGGTGCAAACCCGGTGTCAAAATTTATTCCACCTTGGGCCGGGGGTAGAGGCCGGCTTCCTTGACGATGGTGGGGATAATCTCTTCCCACATTACAGCCATTATGTGTACACCGGCTACCCCTTCAATAGTCTTGAGGTGTTTAATCTGTTCGACACAGATGGCCACCCCTTCGGCCCTGGGGTCGGCAGCTTTTTCCATCCGGTTGACAATCTCATCGGGAACAATCATCCCGGCCACCGACTGCTGCATATATTTGGCGGCTTTAGCCGACTTCAGGGGCATGACGCCGGCAATGATATGGGCTCTTTTGTGCAGGCCTCTCTCCCTGACCAGAGCCATGAAGCGCTCGAAACGCTCCATATCAAATATGCACTGGGTCTGGATGAAGTCGGCGCCGGCGTTGATTTTCTTTTCTAGGCGCAGGACCCGGAACTCAAAGGGATCGGCGAAGGGATTGGCAGCGGCGCCGATGAAAAACCGCGGTTCATTGCCCTTCAGTTCTTCCCCGCAGGCAAATTTTTTCTCGTCCCGCAAGTCCTTGACGATTTTAATGAGCTGGATGGAATCCACATCATGCACGTTTTTGGCCGTCGGGTGGTTGCCGAAAGACTGGTGGTCCCCCGACAGGCAGAGGACGTTACGCATTCCCAGGCTATAGGCCCCGAGGAGGTCGCTCTGCAGGGCGATGCGGTTGCGGTCCCGGACCGTCATCTGGATAATGGGCTCGCCCCCCGCCTGGAGGACATGGACGCCGGCGGCTATACTCGAGAGGCGGACAATGGCCGTCTGGTTGTCCGTCAAGTTCATGGCATCAACATAGTCTTTTAACAGGGCGGTATGTTTTTTAATACCCTCGGGGTTGGCATGTTTGGGCGGGCCTATTTCGCCGCTGACCACAAAATGACCCTGGGAAAGGATTTTTTCCAGTTTGCTTTCTGTTTTCATGCCAGCCTCACATCCTCTCGTACCACTTTCCGGGGACCACCGTCCCGGGACTTGGACCAGTCCTTGGGTGGCTGAATTTCCATAAGGAGATCAAGTTTACCCAGGGCCTGCATCCGGTCGTAGATGAGCTGCCAGGCACAGGGGATTTCCGGGTTAACTTCACACTTACCATTCTGGGAACCGCCGCAGGGACCGTTTAAAATGCTCTTGGAGCAGCGGATAATAGGGCAAATACCCCCTGTTTTATAGAGGATACACTCACCGCAGAGGCCGCAGCGTTCTTCCCAGACGCCGTGTTCCACGGTCCCACCGGCAAACTTGGTGTTCAGGGCCGGCACTACCCACTTGTTATAGCGTTCAGCCAGGAACTGGACGCCGACACCGCAGGCCAGGGAGACAATGGCTTCAACATCGTCAGTGACATATTTAGCCAACATCTCTACATATTCCGGGTCACACTGGCGGGTCAGGGTAACCTCCACCGTCTCCAGGGGATTGCCTTCCTTTTGCCTCAGCATCCGCAAAGCGGCGGCCAGGATCCCCGTTTCTTTCTCCCCACCGGCCAGGCAAACGGTCACGCAGCCGCCGCAACCGACTACCAGTACCTTTCTGGCCCCTTGAATCAACCCGGCAACTTCAGCCAGGGGTTTACCCTCGGCGATAATCATTCCTGCTCACCTGCTTTCATCGAATTTGCAGCCTGCCGGCCGTCCTCTCCTTGCCTGGAGGAAGCATAATTCTTGTTTAACGGGCTGGGACCTAATTTGCGGATACGCTCGGTAAACTCCCGGGCAATTTCCGCGAAACGCGGTCCCATGGCCGCCGAGAGGTTGTACATCTCCAAGCGCTCACCACCGATACCGATCTCGTCCAGGATTTTTTTCGCCTGCTGGACCCGGCGTTTGGCCCGGAAATTCCCCTTCAGGAAGTGACAATCGCCTTCCATGCAGCCCAGGACATAGACACCGTCGGCGCCATCTTCAAAGGCTTCCAACAACACCCGGACGTCGGTTTTACCAGAACAGGGCATTTCAATCACCCGGATATTGGCCGGGTACTGCAGGCGTAAGGAACCGGCCAGGTCGGCGGCGGAATAGGCGCAGTAGAAGCAACAGAAGGCTATAATTTTCGGTTCAAACTCCTGCAAGCGGTTACACCTCCCCGAAGAGGCCGGCCACCTTGGCCAGCAGCTGGTCGTCTTTATAGAATTGGAGCTGGATGGCTTTGGCCGGGCATTCACCGGCGCAGGTGCCGCAGCCCATACATTGGACGGCATTGATCTCGGCTACGTTGCGTTCATTAATGCGCGGGACGCTGTAGGGGCAGACCCGCACACAGGTCAGGCAGGCAGCGCACTTGTTTGCATCGACCACGGCTACCACGCCGCCCACCATCAGGTTTTCCCGGCTCAAGACTGTACAGGCCCGGGCCACGGCACCTTCGGCCTGGGCAATGGCTTCACTGGCAAATTTGGGCGCATGACCGGCACCGCAGAGGAAAATCCCGGCCGAGGGGAAGTCAATGGGCGCCAGCTTGGCATGGGTTTCAACGTAGAATTTATCTTCGTTTAGAGGCAGTTTCAGCATGGTAGCCAGTTTTTCCACCCCATCCGGGGCTACGGCACCTGTGGCCAGGACCAGTTGATCGGGCCAGAGGACCAGGTCTTTGCCGGAGTCGGGGTCCTTAACTAATACCTCCAGCAGGCCGATGTCCCGCCGGCGTACCTCAGGTGGTCTTTCTGGCTCATAGTGGATAAAGAGGACGCCCTGCTCCCGGGCCTGGCGATAATAGTCCTCCATGAAGGCATAGGTGCGGATGTCCCGGTAAAGGATGTAAATTGAAGCCTCGGGATTACGCGCTTTAATGGCCAGGGCGTTTTTAATGGTCTGGGCGCAGCAGGTGCGGCTGCAGTAGGGGTGCTCGCCATCCCGGGAGCCCACGCATTGGATAAAGACCACCTGTTTGTTCTTGCCGGCATCCCAGTGGCCGTCGGCAAGGGCCTGCTCCAGCTGGGTATTTGTTACGACCCGCTCGTCCTGGCCATAGAGATAGGCGTCGGTTTTTAATTCCTGGCTGCCGGTAGCGACGATTACCACGCCGTGTTCCAGTTGCAGGGTACGGCGTACGTGTTCTTTTCCGGGTTCACTAAGGGATATGGTGGTGGTAAAGTGTCCCTGGTGGCCGCCAAAGTCTTCCAGGTGGGCACCAGTGAACACCTGGATACGGGGGTTGGCCCGGACTCTGGCGATCAGGTCTTTTAAGAGGGCCTGCAGGTCTTCCCCTTCCAGGGTGTTCCGTAAATACCGTACCTGCCCGCCCAGCTCGGCTTCTCGCTCGACGATAATGGCGTCAAATCCCTGCTCGGCGATATTTAATGCTGCCGTCAAACCGGCGATGCCACCGCCGATGATCAGGGCCTTCTGGACAACCGGTACCGGTTGCAGGTGCAGGGCTTCGTGGCGTTTGACCTTGGCCACGGCCATGCGCACCAGGTCAATAGCTTTTAAAGTTGCATTGGCCGGTTCGTTGCGGTGCACCCAGGAACACTGGTCGCGGATATTGGCCATTTCAAAGTAGAACGGGTTTAAACCGGCCTCCTTTAAGGCTTCCCGGAAAAGGGGCTGGTGGGTGCGAATGGTGCAGGAGGCCACTACCACCCGGTTCAGGTTATATTCCTGGATGGCGGCTTTAATCTTGTTCAGGGTGTCCTGGGAACAGGTGTAGAGGTTATCCTCGGCATGGACCACTCCCGGGAGTTTGGCGGCAGCCTCAACTACTGCCTTGACATCGACTACACCAGCGATATTAATGCCGCAGTGGCAGATAAAGACACCTACCCGCGGTTCTTCCCGGCTGACGTCCCTTTCCGGCGGGTATTCCTTGGGCGTTACCAGAGTGTTGCGGCCCGAAGCTATGGCGGCACCGGCTAAAGAGGCGGCAGCGCTGGCATTGACCACCGTTTCCGGGATGTCCCGGGGACCCTGGAAGACGCCGGCCACATAAACGCCCGGCCGGGTAGTGGCTACCGGCTGGAAGGGCAAGGTCTTAGCAAAGCCATAAAGATTAAGCTCAATACCGGCAGCAGCCGCCAGCTTTTCCGCCCCGGCCGGCGGCCTGACACCAACCGCTAGCACCACCATATCAAACTCTTCCCGGGTTATCCTGCCGTCGGCATAGTACTGGATGGTAAGGTTTTTGGTCTGCGGATCTTCTTCCACCCGGGAAATCATAGCCCGCACATAACGTACGCCGGCGGCTTTAGCCGCCTCGACGTAGCGATCGAAGTTTTTACCGTAGGCGCGGATATCCAGGTAGAAGATGGTCGGCTCAATATTGGCGTCATGTTCCCGGGCAATAATGGCTTCTTTGGTGGAATACATGCAGCAGATGGCTGAGCAGTAAGGACTGCCTTCCCCCTCGCAATCCCGGGAACCCACGCACTGGATGAAGGCCACCTTTTTGGGCGGCCGCTGATCGGAAGGCCGTACCACGTGGCTT
The DNA here is from genome assembly GCF_006538365.1 of Moorella sp. E308F. Taxonomy (NCBI): domain Bacteria; kingdom Bacillati; phylum Bacillota; class Clostridia; order Neomoorellales; family Neomoorellaceae; genus Neomoorella; species Moorella sp. E308F. The sequence continues at coordinate 574,938 of NZ_BJKN01000002.1, forward strand.
TCCGTGGGGCCGGTGGCGCTGAGCAGCCGCTCAAACTCCAGGCTGGTCACCACATTGGCATAATAACCGTAACCGTATTCGCCGGCCAGGGTGGCATCAAAGAGTTCATAGCCGGGGGCCAAGACCAGGGAGCCAACCTTGAGTTCCACCACCTTTTCCTGCTGCCAGTGCTCCACAGCCTTCTTTTTACAAACAGCTTCACACTGGAGACATTCCGAGCAAATGCCGCAGTTCAGGCAGCGTTTGGCCTCCTCGATGGCTTCTTCCGGGGTAAAGCCCTGGTAGACTTCGCGGAAATCCTGGATGCGCTCTGCTACCGGCGCCATGGCCTGGATTTTGCGCCGGCCGGGGAAGGGTATAACATTGGGCGGCGGGTCCAGCTTGGGTTCCTTTGCCAGGGAACGGCCGGCAGCCAGGTCTTCACCCTCGAGGTAGCGTTTCACGGATTCCGCTGCTTCGTGGCCGCTGGCTACGGCTTCTACTACCGAGGCAGGCCCGCGGACGATATCGCCGCAGGCAAAGATGCCGGGTACGCTGGTAGCCAGGGTCAGGGGATCAGCGGCAATCAGGCCGCGGCTGGTAGCTATGTTACCGTGTTCGCCTAAGAAAGAAAGATCGGCAACCTGGCCGATGGCCAGAATAACGGTGTCGGCAGCAAGGGTTTGGTTAACTTCGGGATTATACTGGGGATTAAAACGGCCTTGTTCATCGAAAACCCGGGTACACTGCATTAGTTCAATACCCGTGACCCGGCCGCCTTCGCCGAGGAAACGTTTGGGGCCCCAGGAAGGATGGATGATAACGCCTTCTTCCAGGGCTTCTTCGACTTCCCATGGATGGGCCGGCATCTCATTTCTGGATTCCAAGCAGGCCAGGTGAACTTCCTTAGCCCCCAGGCGCAGGGCCGTCCGGGCCACGTCGATGGCTACATTACCGCCGCCGATGACGACAACCCTTGCCCCTACTTCGGGCCGGCCGCCCAGGGCGGTTTCCCGCAAGAAAGCTACCCCCGGTAGAATACCCTTTAAATCGGCACCCTCAAGCTTAAGCATGCGGCTCTGCTGCAGGCCGGTGGCGATGATAATGGCGTTGTACCGCTTTTGCAGTTCCGCCAGGGTAATATCTTTGCCGACAACGGTATTGGGTTCAAACTTAATCCCCAAAGCAAGGATGCGCCCGGTTTCCCGGTCGACTACCTCCAGGGGGAGGCGGTACCGGGGAATGCCCCCGCGCAGCATGCCGCCGGGCTGGCTCATAGCATCATAAATAGTAACCTGGTAGCCTGCCAGGGCCAGGTCCTGGGCGGCCGTAAGTCCTGCCGGTCCGGCGCCGATGATGGCTATTTTTTCCTGCCTGGCGGGAAGCTCTGGCCTCTGTTCCTGCTCCCGGGCGGCTTCAGCTTCCCAGCCGTAGTCATAGGCCGCCCTTTTCAGAGTCGCGATGGCAATGGGGTCGTCAAACTGCCCCCGATTACACTCGGTTTCGCAAGGGTGGTGACAGATGCGGCCGCAGATGCCGGCAAAGGGCATACGGCGATGGATTACTTCCAGAGCCTCAGCAAATTTACCCTGGGAGATCAGGGCCACATAACCCTGGGCATTAGTACCAGCCGGGCAAGTGCTGCGGCAGGGAGGTATACCCCTTTTGGTAATCAGGTATTTATTGGGCACCGCCTGGGGGAACATCTTGTGGATGGCCTTCCGGCTGCCCATATTCTGATTGTACTCATTGGGTACCGATACCGGACAAACCTGCTCGCAGTCGCCGCAGGCAGTACATTCCTCGATATTAACATAGCGGGGCTTTTGACGGATCTGGACGGTAAAATTACCCTTTTCCCCTTCTACCTTTTCCAGGGAGGCGCAAGTATACAGGCGGATGTTGGGATGGTTCAAGGTATCTGTCATCCGGGGACCCAGCAAGCACATGGCACATTCGTTGGTGGGGAAGGTTTTGTCCAGCTGGGCCATACGACCGCCGATGGAAGAACTTTCTGTCACCAGGTGTACCAGGTAGCCTGCATTAGCCAGATCAAGGGCCGACTGCATACCGGCAATACCGCCGCCGAGGACCAGGACCGCACCTACGGCCGGGACATTTTCCTGTTTTTCCTTCATGGCGTCTCACAACCTTTCTGCTAGGAGGCTACCAGCAACCCCTGCTGCCGTATAAGGGGCAGGGGATCGACTAAATGTTTCTTCAACCAGGGAGCGGCATCCAGCCCCAGGGCCAGGCCGATGACTTCCGTGATGAAAAAGATGGGTAGCGGATCTTTCCCGGCCGGCTGGCGGCTGTCCAGGTTGGTCTGGCACAGGGGACAGGCCGTCACTATGGCTACAGCTCCGGCATGGCGGGCGGCGGCTACAATTTTTCCCACCAGTTGCTCTACGATTTGGGGCTGGGGGATGGCGAGACTGGCCCCGCAACACTCGTTTTTATGGGTCCAGGCTATCGGAGTGGCTCCACACCAGGCTAATAGCCGGTCCATCAGCTGGGGTTGTTCGGGATTGGCCTCAAAACTGGCTACTTTCGGCGGCCGGGTCAGCAGGCAGCCGTAGTAGGACGCCAGGGGGAGGCCGGCCAGGCTTTTCTTTACCTTCCCATCCAGCAGAGCCTGGATGCGGGGATCGGCCAGCATGTCGACGACATGACGCACCCGCACTTCTCCCCGGTATTCCCGTCCCAGGATTTGACCTGCCTGCCGGTTGAGCTGCCGGGCTTCCTGGCTGCCGCCGGCCATAAAGGTTTGGGCTGCTTTTAAGGAGTTATAACAGGCGGCGCAGGGTACCAGCAGATCGTTACCGGCAGCCTCGGCCAGGACCAGGTTATGCAACGGTAAGGCATGGCTCAGGTAACTGCTGAGGGAGTGGCCGGAGGTGGCGCCGCAACAGCACCAGTCTTCCAGTTCCTGCAACTCCACTCCCAGGGCTTTAAATACAGCTTCGGTGGAGGCGGAATATTCGGCCGCCGTTGCGTGCAGGGAACAGCCGGGGTAATAACTCAATTTCATACCTGTCCCCCCTTTTCCCCTTGCCACAAGGACCGGAAGCGAGCTTTGTTTTTAAGCCCTTCGGGTAAAAGCCGCAGTTTACCGCGGCTAAGCATTTTCAGCCCTAGGGGAACATCCTGGAAGTAGGTACCTGTCTTCATTTTGAAGGCAATGATCATCCCCAGTTCATGGACCCGACCCTTGCTTTTAACCGAAGCCAGGAAGGCCTGGTGGAAAGCAGCCACTTCCGGCAGGGCCGGCCGGACGCCTTTAGCCAGGGCCCGTTGCTTCAAAGCGTCATTAATGGCGGCAATGTCGATACCGTTGGGACAGCGGGATACACAGGTCCGGCAGCAAGCACATTGCCAGATAGTTTTGCTTTTTAAAAGTTCTTCTTCCAAACCTAGCTGGACAAAACGTACTACCTGGTGGGGCATCAGGTCCATGGCCATGGTTACCGGACAGCCGGCTGTGCATTTATGACACTGGTAACAGCGGCTGACAGGTTGACCCGATTGCCTGGTCACGGCAGCAACAAGCTGGTGGGAAGGTATAATTTGTTGCTCAGCCAATCCCCTTCCTCCTTTCTACCCTGAAAAAGAGAGGACCAGCGTTAAGACAATACGCCGGTACCTCTCTCTTTTCCCGCGCATATTCCTACAGGTATCAACGTATTCCTGTAACGCTGCTATATGGAGTTCCTCCCCAATAAGCTTCGACGTTGTTGATAAAAGTCCTACCTGGTTTTAAACATCTTGACAAAAGAATCACAGTAAACCGTCTGGTTGAGCAAAATTTCTGCAGCTGCCGCTGTTTCCATGAGGGCTTCGTCGCAAGCATCGGCTATAGCGGCATCCAGGCCGCAGGCCATGGCCATGGCCAGGAAAGTCCGGTTGATAAGGGGCCGGTTCTGGCAGTTCTGGGACACGTTGCTCAATCCCAGTACGGTCCGGGGAGCCGGGTCGGCCAGCATTTTAATCTGCTGCAGGGTCTTTAAAACTTCAGGAGCGTGATCCTGGGCGACGTTGGCCGGGAGAATCAAGGGGTCTATATACAGGTCATCCATGGGCAGGCCGAATTCATCGGCAGCAGCTACCAGTTCCATGGCAAAGGCCAGGCGGGTATCGCTGTCCTTGGGAATGCCGGTTTTATTCATGGTGAGGCCGATGAGGGCCGCACCGTGCTCAACGGCCAGGGGGAACAATTTTTCTATTTTTTCCCGTTCGGCATTGGTGGAGTTGATGATAACCCTGTTCCTGGCTTTTTTCAAACCCGCTTCGATGGCCGCGATATTGGTGGAATCCAGGCACAGGGGCAGGCTACTGACTTCCTGGGTAACCTCTACCAGCCATTCCATGGCACTAACCTTATCCTGGACGGCCGGTCCGACATTGAGATCCAGGGCGCGGGCGCCGCCTTCTTCCTGGCGCCGGGCCCACTCTTGTACAGGGGCCGGGTCCCGTTCCTGGATGGCTCTTTTAATGTCGTTGAACATGCCGTTAATCCTTTCGCCAATGATAAGCATGCTTTAGACCTCCTTTTTACTTTATTAATAAGCGTTGCTGGCCATTAGCTGGTCGATATTTTCCTTCACTTTGGCCACGGCTTGCGGGTGACGCATGAGGAGAATATGGGCGCCGGCCTGGAGGAGGGCGGTGGCGGTAACGGCTTCCCAGAGGATACCACGCTCCACCTCTTTACCCCAGCCGGGGTATTCGCTAACCGGAGCCACAGCTTCCTTGGCGCGCCAGGCCTCATATCCAACCGTACAGATTACCGGCATGGATAGCATTTTATCACCTTGAAGGGCGCCCAGGCGGATGCGCTCCATAATGGAGTAGGCGTATTCTATCCCGTAACCCAGGCCGCCAATGGATGGGTCGATAACGATGCGGTCCAACCCCAGATTCATTTCGTTGATGAGGATGTTGAGCTGCTTGCAGATATTGATATCCAGGGGTGAACGGGCAATAATGTTGTGCTTGTGTACCATGCAGGCCGCCGTCAGGGATTTGTAGTTGTCCTGCTCGGCGTTACCCAGGAGCAGGTTTTCCCCTGCTGCCGCTTCGGCCACTGCCTCCAGGACGTCGTGGTCTTTCTCCACGTCGCCGCAGCCGACGACAATCAGCGGCACGCCGACCGCCTGCAGGACTTCCTTGACGGTAGCCACACACTGGTCTACCGTGCGGTTGGCTCCCTCGGGATCGGCACCGTCGAGTTTCAGGTAAATCAGGTCGGCGCCGTATGCAGCTACGCATTTCTGCGCCCAGCGGCCGGGCTCATTGATTACATCATTAAAGGGATCCTTCAAAACATCCGGCCAGTCGGGAACGATATCCTGGACTTCCATGGCAATGACGGGGCGGCTAACCTCGCCTTCAAAATGGTGGAAGGGAAGGGCGGCATCGCCGCCGACCACAACGGTGTGGCTCCGGGTACCGCCCTGCTCTTTGGTGGCACCCAGGACAACTTTTTGTACCGCGGCACGGCTGCGCTCACGTAAAATCTGGACGGCCATGAAAAACACTCCTTCCGCATAAATAGTTAAATACGGCACCTGCTAAGAATGGTATTGACTGCCTGCACGGCCGGGGCATCTGCCGGTAGGTCAAAAAGGGGTTTGCCGTAGGTGTCAAAAGCGACGACCTGTTCATCATAGGGAACCGTCCCGGCCAGGGGCAATCCTGTCCGCTCGATCTCTTCCCGGAGGGGACCAGGATCACCGGTAGTTTTGGTTACAACAAGGTACATATGGGGAATATCGAGCTGCAGTTCCCGGACCAATTCCCGTACCCTCCCGGCGGAGCGAATCCCCCGCACCGAGGCATCGCTGATGACGAAAAGAACCCCTACATTCTGGATAACCCGCCTGCTGATATGCTCCAGGCCGGCTTCACTGTCAATAACCATATAATCATAGTTGGCGCTCAAAGTTTCCAGGTGCTTGCGCAAAAGGTCGTTGGGATAACAGTAACAGCCCGGCCCCTGGGGCCGGCCCATGGTTAACAGGTCAAAGCTTCTAGTTTCTACCAGGGCCTGGGCCAGCTGGTATTGGATGAACATATCCTTGCTCATGCCAGCGGGGATGGCCCGCGGGTTTTTGGTGGCGTCAAGGATATCGGCAATAACGGTATCGACTTTAACGCCCAGGGCTTCGTTTAAATTGGCGTTGGGGTCGGCGTCCACGGCCAGGATGCTCCCCTTATGGTTCAAAACCAGATAGCGTACCAACAGGGCGGCAAAGGTAGTCTTTCCTGTACCCCCTTTACCGGCAACGGCAATATGGCGGGCCACTTACCCTTCCCTCCTTTCCAGACCGGTTTCCCCGGTTACAGAGGGAAAGAGTTCCAGCCGGGTATGGGGCAGGAACAGGGCCGAGACAAATTCCTCCATAAAGAGGTTGCCGGCGGAAAGTTCCAGATAGGTCATCTTGTGGCCCAGTTCCAGGGCTTCTTGCCAGGCCGGCCGGGAAAGGAGGGCCAGCTCGGCACCCTTGAGGGAAGTGTTGCCGGCAAAAATGTATTTTTCCGCCGGCAAATCGGGTAAGAGGCCGATTTCGACCGCATTGGGAACGTGCAGGTAATTGCCGAAACCGCCGGCAATGATAATCCTGTCGACTGCTTCCAGGTCCAGGGAAACGGTCTTTAACAGGCTCTGGATACCGGCAAAGACGGCTCCCTTGGAGCGGATGAGATTTTTGATGTCGGCGGCGGTAATGACGATATCCTTGCCGTGGCTGCTTTCTGCCGCCCAGGCCAGGACAAACTCGTAGCCTTCATCAGTAAGCCTTAGCCGGGGTGTGGCTACTTCCTGGAAGTTACCGGTCCGGTCGATGATGCCGGCCCGCCTGAGCTTCGCCAGGCAGTCGATTAAACCGCTGCCGCACAGGCCGGCCGGGCGGCCGCCGCCGATTACCTCCAGCTCTACTTCAAAGGTTTCCGGGTCGATGGTTACTCCTTCAACCGCTCCTTCCATGGCCCGCATACCGCAAGTGATACCGCTGCCTTCAAAGGCTGGCCCCGCCGAACAGGCACAAGCGATGAGCCATTCTTTATTCCCCAGGACCATTTCCCCGTTGGTGCCGATGTCAATGAAGAGGGTCAGTTCTTCTCCCCTGGCAAGGCGGGTAAAAAGGACGCCCGCGACAATATCGCCGCCCACATAGCTGGCAACGCTGGGGAAGACCTGGACGGTAGCCAGGGGATTAATGGCCAGCCCGATTTCCCCGGCAGTGAGGGCCGGCCACTCGGTAGCAGCAGGGATATAGGGTTGCAGGCGGATATACTTGGGATTTACGCCCAGGAGCAGGTGGCTCATGGTAGTGTTGCCGGCGATGGCTGCCGCCGTCACCTCCGCCGGGTCAATCCCGTGTTTGGCCAGTAAAGAATTACTGATCTCGTTAATGGTGGCCAGGGCCGCCTGGCGCAGCTCCTCCAGGCCCCCATGGTTACTGGTGGCGTGGATGATGCGGGAAATGACATCATCACCATACGCCGCCTGGCGGTTATAACTACCGCCCTGGCCAATCCTCCGGCCGTTACGCAGGTCCAGGAGGGAGACCACTACCGTCGTGGTGCCCAGGTCGATGGCCAGGCCGAAGCTCCTGCCTGACCCGGCAGGGGTAACCCGTAAGAGGCGGTTATCAGCCCTGGCCAGGGTGACATCAACCTGCCAGCCGGCCTGGCGCAAGCTCTCCGGCAAATCCTGGAGCAGGGCCAAGCTTACCTTCCCCTCCATCCCTTTTTCCCTGCGCAAAGCCGCCAGCAGGCGGCTGGCATCGCTGGTGTTTTCCGTCAGGGTAGGCTCGGCGAGATGCAGGGTTACGACTTCACAGGCAGCCTCCAGGGGATAGGAACCCGGTAAATCAGCCAGACCGTCCTGCAGCCGCCCCTTATCCTGGAGGAGCACCTGATGTTTGCCGAGAAGGGATTCTGCCGGGATCTCGATGGCTACATCACCCTGGATGATGGTCTGGCAGGCCAGGGTATAACCTTCTTCCTTCAATGCGGCCGGCAGGTGTCCTCCTTTTAACTGAACTTCTCCCCGGCAAATTTTAATGATACAGCGGCCGCAGGTACCGGCACCGCCGCAAGTACTTTTCAAGGGGAGGCCGGCCTTCTGGGCCGCCTCCAGGACGGTGGTGCCTGCCGTTACCAGAACAGTAATATCGGCGGGTAAAAAAGTAACGGAACACTGATTCACGGGCTTCTTCCCCTTCTTAAATAATAGAGATGATTTAGGACGCTAAATTGGCCCGGGCAAAGGCCACGATACCGCTGGCTTCCCGGGGTCCTACCAGTACCTCCCAGCCGGTCAGGTCTTCCAGCTTGCCCTTCAGGACGGCCACTGCTCCGGGAATAATAATCCGGCGATGCTTGACTTTATTTTCCAGACCAACTTTTTTCATCACGCTGGCAATTTTTTCAGCCTCAAACTTACCGTCGGCATAGGCCGTCAGCACGGACAGGCCATCGGTATCGACGGACAGCAGGTAACTGGGTATCTTGGTGCTTTCAATTTCTCCTTCTACCGAGTAATAGGTCAGGGAGAAGTTGGTGGTCACATAAACCGGTGAATTTTCATTAACGGCTCCTATTTCATTGAGTTTCTCCTCTACCCGGATAGGTACCTGCGGGTCGGTATAGAGATTCTGGCGCCAGGACAGCAGGGGCAACAGGTGTTCTTTGGCGGCGGTACGCAAGACTACCAGGCTGGCATACTTGCTGATATAGTTTGTAGCCTGGAGGATTTCCGCCAGGGGATCGCTTGCCGTCGTCAGGGCAATAATGGGATAGCCGAAAGAGCGGAAGCGTTTTTTAATGGCCAGGCGGCGGATCTGGGTAAAGTCGGCAACGGCGCGTGAAGTTTCCCGGGCTCCGGGGTCGAGGACCAGCTGCTTGTGGCCCAGGGCGACGATTTTGTCCACTAAGCCGGCCAGTTCTTCCAGGCCGTTGCCGTATACCGCCAGGGGGCAATTAAACTCTTTTGCCAGGGCAGTCATGGCCTCGTAATTGGCAGCAGTGGCCGCATATAACAGGGGCTTGCGGTCGGCTACTCCCGCCAGGGCAGGTTTTATCACAGCGGCATCGTCAGCCATGAGAATAAGGTTTAACGAGGTGGCGGCAGCAACCCGAGCTACTGTTGCCTGAAAAGCGGCCGGGTCATCAGCATCGTGGCGGATGGCAATAGCCTGGATGGTATAATGCTGCCCCACCCGGTCAAACTGCAGCTCGTTAATAGCAGCAACTTTAGCCGTTAACTCTTCGGTGCTGAGGTTATCGCTTACCTGGATGGCAATGGCCGTTTCATGATAGAAGCGCTTATCGTGGCGGAAGAGTTCGGTCTCATCCCCCATTTCTACTGCTGCCGAACCTGTGCCCAGGATCACCTTGGCAATGGGCGGGGCCGCGGCGGCATTAAGGGCCTCCCGGGCGGCTTCGGAAACGTAGGGACAAGAGTCCAGGCTGGCTTTACCGGCAGCCAGGTTCATGGCAAAGGCCAGGCAGGTAGGCGTACCGCATTCGCCACAGTTCTTTTTAGGCAGCTGCTTGTAAATTTCCAATCCCGTTAAAGCCATAACTGTTAACTCCTTTCCTTCAAGATTTAAATATTCCGGGCCGGGTATATACAACGAACAGGCATATACCCGGCCTTACCAGCAACAGGGGGTAGAGCCTACATGATGGGATCCAAGCTCAGGGCCGGATGGCCCACCTCTTCCAGGTAGGGCAGGATTTCATCAACGGTGGTGCCTATGGTTTCATCGGCAATTTTATCGATAAAGTCCTCGCCCAGGCCTTCCTCGATGCTGCGCCGTACCAGATCTTCACGGAGGAAGTCCTTCAAAGCTTTGGGCATCCAGACAATGCGGGCGATACCGCCGTCGGCCTTAATAAATTTTTTGCTGACAATATAGGTGCGGCCGATGCCCATAAAGCCGGGGGTCTGGACGCCGCCGCCGATCATACCGGCCAGGGTGGAGAAGGTCATCCCGGAAGGGGTCATACCGGGATGGTCCCGTGTGGTAATCATAATACCATTACATTCGGGTACAATGGCCATGATGGCCTCGAAACAACCGCAAGAGGTCATGGGGTTCTCCATAAGGGTGTACAGGCAAACCTGTTCCAAGTTGCGGTTGGAAGCCGTGTAGAGGTAGTCGTTGACGCTCTTCCAGATGCCTTTAACGGGATCAATCTCCCCTTGTTTAGGTATGGGCTGGTTGGGCCCGGCATGGTTGATTTCATAAGAAGCCTTGGCGTCCAGCCAGCTGACAGCGCCGCACAGGCCTACCCGCTCGGGGGTGACAATACAGACATGATTGGGGGCAAAGGACTGGCACAGGACGCAGGAATAGAAAGTATCCACCGACTCGTCGGTCAGACCGCGCATACGGTCGTCGCGCTCTTTATATTTCTCCCGGGCAATGGCCAGGTACTCTTTCACTTTTGCTTCATCGGTAAAGATGGTTACCTGGACGCGGTCAACAATGGCCGGGAATTCTTCTTTCATTTTCGCCACCAGGATTTCTCCATAGTGCTTGAATCGGAACCCTTTGGCCACGGCATCTTTGCTCACCCGCAGCCAGTTGATGGCGCGCTGGCCGGTGTGCCACAGGCCTTCACCGTAGTTAATGAAGTCATGGATTCTCCGTTCCAGGACCCCTTCAAAATCGGCCTGCATTTTACGGCCGTAAATATCCACCAGGATACCCAGGGGTAAAGTGCTGCCCTCCGGCACCTGGTCAATATCCGGGCCGACAAGCTCGATCTTACCGTCGGTAATCTCCGCCTCGGAAACGGTACGTACCAGTTCAAAGGCCGGGCTCCGGTTGCCGCCCATTTCGACATACATATCGTTCTTACGGATACTCTCCCCTTCAAAGGCCGGGCCGAAGTTGATGGGCAGGTCGAGCTTGATCTTGGTCAGCTTGATACCCCGGGTCTCCATAGCTATCTGGACTATTTTATCATAGTCTTCGACGCTGAAGAACCAGTCGGGAATCTGCTTGTCTTCCGGCAGGGGTTGGTCGGTAATCACCGGGAAGCCGGTGAAAATGGCCCCGAAGGCGGCGGCCGTTTTGACCATGTCGTGTTCGCCCAGGTAAAGGACGAAAGCGCGGATGCGGCGCCGCTGGTAGTCGCGCTGCTCATCGCGCAGGCCCGGCGTTACGCCGCCGAACATCATCCCGGCCCGCAGGGCGTAGTTGGCGGCGTGGACGATCTGGGTGAAATTGCCCAAGGGGTAGGCGATGTAGTCGATACCCAGCTTGACGTTTTCCTCCAGCAGCTGTTCTACCGCCTCATCGCAGATGAAAAGCATAAAGCCCATACCCATGAGGTCCTTGACGATCTTCGCCAGAGCTTTGGAATCCCTGGCCCGGCCCATGATAATGGCTTCTCCGGGAATGGTCCAGTCTACCATTTTAATACCAAAACGGCGGACGACCGGGTCGCCGATAAAGCCGGTCCAGGGCTCGGGCAAGAGCGGATCTTCCGGTTTATATTTAAGATAACGCAGGGCTTCGATGATTTCAGCCGCGTACCAGGTGGCTTCTCCCGCCAGGCGGGCATTTTCAAAATTAAGCACCGGGCTTATTTGCGCCCGCTTGCGGTTGAGGATGGGCGGCAAGTCGCCGAGTTTCTTTACTTCTTCCCCGCTGTAGCAACGAATAACCGGTAAATAATAGGCGGTATCCGGATAACCGACGGGATGGTCGGGACCGTAGGTCCGGATGGCCTGGTTTAAAAGGATTTCCGCATAGCTGGTGGCTGTAATGGCGCCGTGATAAACTTCGCGGAAAAGGGCTACAGGTTCTTTGCCTTCGGGAATGGCACCTTCAAAGATCTTGTCGAAATCAGTCATGGCCTGACCCCCCCTTTTAGTAACCCTGGCAGAGTTTGGTTTCATAACGCTCAGCAACATTTTTGTGCACGCCCAGCTTCCAGGTGCGATATTCCAGGGCGTCGAGGATCTTCCGGGCAGCTACGTGGGGATCCATTTCAAACATAAAGTAACCGCCGTAAACGTCGCTGGCAATCTGGGTGAGGATACTGTAGATCAGGTCGCTGCCTTCCACCGGCGGCATGGTACCGACGTGAGTCGGTACACCCAGGGATACCCACCAGGTGCCGATGGCTACCGCTTTGCCGCTCATGGCTTCCGGGGCCGAGGCTACGAAAGGAACTTTCGGCGTATCGACGCCAAGGTCGTTGGCCATGGCCATTAAGAGGTCGGCGGCCCGGGAGTTATCCACGCAGGAACCCATGTGGAAAACAGGCGGCAGGCCGATTTCAATATTGGCTCCTTGGCTGAGGCGGTTGAGGAAAGCTCTTAGGCCATCGCCACAATAGGTTTCTACATTGGCCGGGTCCATTAAACCGGCTTTGGCCGCTCCCTGGGCCGAACACCCGGTAGCGATGACAAAGACGTTATTCTTCAATAACTCTTTCATAACTACCAGGTGCGAGTTATCCTGGAACCCTTTCAGGTTATTACAACCGCAGATAAGCGCCACCCCGGCCAGCTCGCCGTCAAGGATGGCTTTATTGAGCACGCGGATGGGATTTTCAGCATCTTGGGTAGCCAAAAGCTGCTTCAGGGCCTCTAGGCTCCAGCCGGCGACCACCCTGTTTTTGATTTGAGGGATAAAAACCGGCCGGTTGCTTTCTTTGCGCTCTTTGAAGGCTTCAATGGCCATGCGGACAGCGGTTTTGGCATTATCCAGAGCCGTAGTCGTCTGGTAGTCGAGGTGATAGGCGCCCGGGATCTTGACGTTGTCGGCAGTGGTAATGATCCGTGTATGATAACATTCAGCCACGGCGCTAATGGAAGGCATAATGCACTGGACGTCGACGCACATGGCGTCGATGGCACCGGTGCAGATTGCCAGTTCCTGGGACGCGAAGGAGGTGACCAAAGGTATACCCTGGCGCATCAGGACTTCATTGCCGGTGCAGCAAATGCCCACCAGGTTGATACCCTTGGCACCGGCAGCCCTGACCTCCCCTTCCAATTCCCGGGCGGCCTGGACGATAATTTCACTAAGTAAGGGGTTATGGCCGTGGAGGACAAAGTTAACCTGATCCGGGTCCAGGACGCCCATGTTGGCTTCGCTGACCACCGGCTGGGGGGTGCCGAAAAGGATATCGGAAAAATCAGTGGCAATATGTTCACCGGTATAATCGGCCAGGGCGACGCGGATAGCACTGAAGACCAGGTTCACGGGGTCGTTATCCATACCCATATGCGCCTGGTTGACCAGTTCGGAAATAGAGGCATGGATACCGTAGGGACAACGTTATGAGTGCGGAATTTTTCCCGGCGGCCTTCAGTTATAGTTGTCATCAGCCAGGTGGCCTCACCCTCGCCCTTCAGGCGGCGGAAGTCTTCCAGGGCTTTTTCCCCTACTTCCAGGGCCAGTTCCATCACGCTTTTGCCTTCTACTTCGATACCCACGCGCCGGCAGACTTCCCTTAACTTGGCTTCATCCTTGACGGTATAGTCCGGCGCTTTGCCTTTGGCCATTTCTACCAGGGCATGGGCAATATGATTGCCGTGCTCGCTGTGGGCGGCGGAACCCGTAAGGAGCATTAAACCGACGTTACGGGCAACGATGGTCCAGGCTGAAGCGCCGCAAATGCCGCGGCTCCCGGGACCATCGGCGGCCTTGATGCGGCAGGGGCCAGCCAGGCAAAAACGGCAGCAAATACCTTCATACCCGATTTTACACTGGGGCTGCTGGGCAACAAAGCGATCAAAGGCGGTTATTACCTTGTCGTCCCTGCTTTTAGCCAGCATTTCCAGGGCCGCCGGATCGACCGTGCGGTCCCTGCTTTTGGGTTCCATAACCCGCGGGGCCCCTGAAGGCCTGGAAGTGTGGGTGAGATCGCGGAACCTGGGCATATTACTTACCTCCTTGGCTTTATTCCATTTTTACAATATCTCTCCGGAGAACTCCGGTTCTCCTGCATATGCCCTGGCAACATCCAGTTAGTTAAGCAACCTGGTAGCCAGCTCAGCAATACCTGCTGCGGTAAAAGACTGCTCACCGGTAAAACCAGCAGCTTGATCTAAAATTTCTGCTTGGAAGGGTATCAGGCCGATGACATCGTCCGGCGGCAGGTGGCTGAGGATAAATTCCTTATCCCTGGGTTGACGCAATTTGTTGCCCACAAACTTTATTTGCTCAATACCAAGTTCTGCGGCCAGTTTTTGGACGACCAGGGCGGTCCGGATGCTGACCAGGGTGGGCTCGGTAACAATCAGCATCAGATCTACCCCCCGGGCCGTACCCCGGGTCAGGTGCTCAATGCCCGCCCCCATATCCAGGACCACCATTTCCCGGCGTTTTAGGATGAGGGAATTAACCATGGCATTTAAGACAGCATTTTCCCGGCAATAGCAGGTTGACCCCCCAGGTTTGATGGCTCCCATTTTTAAAAAAAGAATATTATTGCTTCTAATGGTGTAATCCTGCAGCAGGCTATCTACTTCCGGGTTTAAAGAAAAGAAGGCACCGCTACCGCCGGTATATTCGGCAATTAGCTCTCGCATCTCCACAACGGGTTTAAGAGAACCGAGCCTTTCTCCGGGAAGTCCCAGGACCATCCCCAGGCTGGTATCGGGATCGGCATCGACGGCATATACCTGGTAACCCTGCCGGGCAAAATGCGTAATTAAACCGGCAGCGATGGTGGTTTTGCCGACGCCACCTTTCCCGGAAATGGCCAGCTTCACTCGAACACCTCCTTTGTTCAAAAAAGTGAACATACATTTTTCCGGTTATATTAGTGAACTTCTACACAAAGTCCGTTTTTCCTGCCATCTTTTCCTTTAACTAGTTGTTAATTTTTGCTCTCTTCTCTACCCGGTCAACAAATCATTCAACTTTTTTTAACTGTCCTTTTTCCTTTCAATCCTATGTTTTATCCACTTGGCCAATATTATAGACTATTTAGCGCAAAAATGGAATAATTTTTGTCAATTAAGAATGCGCTCACAATATAAAGCCTGCCATTACATATTGACTAAATCATAACGGCAGAACTTATTTGTGTCAATAGTTTGAGGCAATAACAATTCTTTACGCAAGCAGTTAATTTCCCTACTAAAAATTTCCTGGAGAAGGGTCTGCGGTTTTCAAGATATAACACCCAGGCCAGTAAAAAACTTAACGATGAGTGCCAGCTTATTCCTTCCGGATTATTGTACTATATTCTGTCCGGGTTATATTTGGTGGGGTAATAAAAAAGCTCCTTAAAGGAGCTTAAGGGGTAGTGGCATCTTTTTTGGTAAAGGAATCTTTGGCACCACATTCGGGGCACTTGCGGGGTTTGCAACGGGCATCCTTTTCATAACCGCACTGGGTGCATTGCCAGACTGCCATGGCTTGTACCTGCCTTTCTAATAATAGTAACTGATATGAGTATAAGCTATCCGGGGCTTCCTGTCAAGGTTTAAGTTACCTTGACTTGATACACCGGTTGTGAAAAAATATGAATATATGTAATCAAGGAGGCTCTTGCTTTGCCCCCCCAAAATAATACCCTTTTTGCTCCCCACCCCCGACGCTGGCTTATCCTTTTTGCTGTCATGACCGCCGGCATAATGGGGCCTATTGATGGCAGCGTAGTAAATGTCGCCCTGCCAACTATTAGCAGGGTGTTTAATGCCGATTTAAATACGGTAGGCTGGGTGGCCATGGCCTATCTTTTAGTTTTGGGAAGTTTGATTTTGACCTACGGCCGCCTTGGGGATATGTACGGTTTTCGCCGGGTGCTTTTAATGGGGATTGCCATTTTTACAGTAGCTTCCGGAATTTGCGCCCTAGCCCCCAATATCTGGGTCTTGATTGCCTTCCGCGCCATCCAGGCCATTGGTGCCGGGATGTTCATGGCCATGGGCCCGGCCATTATAACCTCAGTTTTCCCTCCTTACGAACGCGGGCGCGCCCTGGGGACCAACGGCATGATTATTGCCACCGGCCTGGCCGTGGGACCAACCCTGGGCGGTTTGCTAGTAACGGTAGCCGGGTGGCAGGCCATTTTTACTATTAACATTCCCATTGGTATCCTCAGTTATATCTTATGCCGACAGGTAGTACCTGCCACGAAAGATTTGCAGCCGCAGCGGTTTGATTTAACCGGTGCGGCCCTTGGTTTTTCCTCTTTGAGCGCTTTCCTGCTGGCCGGTAGCTATGGTGAAGAATGGGGCTGGACATCACCGGTCACCTTATTGCTGGGTTTGGTATTTTTAGCGGGTACCTGGGCCTTTATCCGCTGGGAGAGGCGAGTTGAACAACCCATGCTGGATTTAACCCTGTTTCATAATAAGGTGTTTACAGCTGCCAACTTTGCGGCCCTAATGAATTTTATGTCCCAGTATGCAGTTATTTTTTTAATTCCCTTTTACTTGCAGCAAGTATTGAACTACAGTCCCGGGCAGGCTGGTTTAATTTTAACGGCTTCTCCCCTGGTGACTCTTTTAATTGCGCCTGTTAGCGGGGCCTTATCGGACCGCGTGGGAACGCGCAGGTTGGCCTTTACAGGGCAGTCTATCGTCAGTATGACCCTCTTTCTGATGGCCGGTCTTAAAGTTACTTCCCAGGCCCTGGATATTATCTGGCGCTTATGCCTTTTTGGTTTGGGTACTGGTATCTTCCAATCCCCCAATAATAGCGCTGTAATGGGCAGTGTCCCCCGCCATCGGCTGGGGATTGGCTCTGGCGTCCTGGCTACGGTCCGCAATGTTGGTATGGTGCTGGGGATAGCCGTTAGCAGCGGCGTCTTTACCTGGCAACGGGCGGCCAAATTGGCTGTCCTGGGACCCGCCGGGACCACCCAGGCTTTTATGGCCGGGCTAAAGACGGCCTTCATTGTTGGGGCATGCCTGTCTGCCGCCGGTGCTCTGGCCTCCCTGGTAAGGAGCGATAATTTGCCCTCAAGGGAGTGCTAAGGTATTGCCTGCCGGTCACAAGCATGTTAAAATATGAATGCTGACGGGATGTAGCTCAGTTTGGCTAGAGCACCTGCTTTGGGAGCAGGGGGTCGCAGGTTCAAATCCTGTCATCCCGACCAGCTTTTATGCCAACGTAGCTCAGCCGGTAGAGCAACTGACTTGTAATCAGTAGGTCAGGGGTTCGAATCCCCTCGTTGGCTCCAGAAATTGTAATGCCTCCGGAGTTTACCCGGAGGCTTTCTGTTTGTTTATGCTTGGGTTACTGTCGCAGTAGCAATAACCTCATTTCCGAAGACATCAATTACTTGCACGGCAATGGTCCTTGGAAGTTCAGGTTCCAGGATGGCCGTAGCCTGTACAGGCAGGTTTTGTTCATCCTTGCCGTAATCTCTCCAGGCCTGCCACTGGCTTTTAAAAATTTGACCGTCGTAATTCCAGTCCACGGCCCAGTAATCGATAAGGAGAGCAAAGTTTTCTCTAGCTTTAGCCAATAAAGTCTCCCACTCGCCCTTTTTAATATATGCGTGGTTATCCTGGAGGCCGGGCAGGGCATAAGCCTTCAGGCCTACTGTTATCTGTACCTGACCACTGGCCAGTCTGGTTACCGCGGGTTTCCTTAAGCTCAGCTGGGGTCTGCTGTCTGATGCAGTTACGCCTGCAGTTCTGGTATGGGTCACGCATCGCGGCAGTTTGCTTTCGACCCGGTTGGACCTGATTGTTTCGATAAGAAAAGGACCGGCCCCTTCCGCCACCAGGCGCTTGCGCGTAACTTGGATTCCCACCTGGCCCAGTTCGCAGCCCAGCCAACGCCGGCCCAACTTTTCAGCCACTACCAGGGTGGTACCGGAACCGCAAAAAAAATCAGCTACCAGATCCCCCGGGTTGGAGGAAGCCTTGATGATACGCCGGAGGAGGCTTTTATTTTTCTGGGTGGCAAAGCCGGTCTTTTCTCGGGAGAAACTCTTTATCTGGATAGAATCCAGGCTCTCTTCCCCTTTCAGTTGAAATTCTAAGGGATTAGCGTTCCATACATCTTCCATAGGGTAGCCTTTCCCCGTCGTTTGCTGGTTGCCGCGGCGCCGGTAATCAGGAGGGTAGGGTAGGTATTCTTTGTTAAAAGTAAACTTTCCCGGGTTTTTGACATAGAAAAGCAGCGTGTCATGGTTGCGGACCCAGTTGCGTACAGCGCTCTTGTAGCCCGAAATCCAACCAATCCGCCAGATAATCTCCCGCTGGAAGGCGTCCGGGCCAAAGATCTCATCCATAATTACCTTTATATAATGACTGATGCTGGCATCCAGGTGGACATAGATACTGCCGTCCGGTGCCAGCAGCTTTTTCATGAGCTGGAGGCGGGGGTAGAGCATATCCAGGTAGGCATCCAAGCCTCCGGCCCAGGTATCCTGGTAGGCCGGGCGTTCGATAACCGGGACCTCCTGACCGGTTGCCGCACCGGCAATGGGAACCCGGTGACTGTAATTGGCCTGGCTGAAAAAAGGAGGGTCGATGTAGATCAAGTTGATTTTACCCTCATACCCCCCGGCCAGGAGGGCGAGCATGGCCTGGAGGTTGTCACCGTAAATTAGGCGGTTGATAACTGGATTTCCTGCGGCGATTTTTTGTTGAGGCACGTTTTCCCGGCCTGATTGCGGTATGACCAGTTCTTGCGCCTGGAAAATAAATTCACCCGCCCGTGGTTCCCCCGCCGGTTTTGTCTCCCAGACCAGCCGGGCAGAACTTTGTTGGGGCAGGCGCCTGTTAGCCATGGTGACCTCCAACCTTATATTTTGGCTTTGTACCAGAGTGGCTCACAAGAGTAAATCCCTCACCGTGACTTTTTAACCGCACCCGGCCGGCATCATGCTAGCTGCTTTCAGGCTCTCTTCCCGGATCTGCTCCAGGATGCGGGTCTTGAGTTCCAGGAAAACCCGGGAATTTTTGATTTCAATTGTCCGGGGCCGGGAAAGGGGAACGGGGATGCGCGCCTTGAGGCGGCCCGGACGGGCCGTCATGACATAAACAGTATCCCCTAAAAAGATAGCTTCTTCCACGTCATGGGTAACAAAAAGGATGGTCTTCCTGGTTTCTTCCCAGACCTTGAGAAGCAGTTCCTGCATGACCAGGCGGGTCTGGGCGTCCAGAGCGCCGAAAGGTTCGTCCATAAGGAGGATATCAGGATCGTTGGCCAGTGCCCGGGCAATGGCCACCCGCTGTTTCATACCGCCGGAGAGGCTTTTGGGAAAGGCATCGGCAAAGGCCGCCAGGCCGATTATATCCAGGTAGTGATCGACAATTTCCCGGCGCCGGTCAGCTTCTATCCCCTTCAGGGTAAGGCCAAACTCGATATTCTGGCGTACCGTCAGCCAGGGGAAGAGGGTATAGCTCTGGAAGACCATGCCCCGGTCCGGCCCCGGTCCCTGGATCAAACGTCCGTCTTTATATACCTGGCCGCTGCTGGCTTCTGCCAGGCCGGCAATAATGCGGAGCAGGGTGGATTTGCCGCATCCCGAAGGCCCCAGGATGGTAACGAACTCTCCTTCCTTTACCTCCAACGATATGCCTTCCAGAGCGGTAATCTTCTGGCGCTTAAAGTTAAATTCCCTGGTCAGGTTGACAACAGTTAGCTTGTTTCCGGATATCCCGGGTGCTGCGGCCAGTGCCATGGTTATACCTCCCTCTCCATCCAGGGGAATAAAAGGCGATTGAGGGCCTTAAATGCCATATCGCAGATAATCCCCAGGACGCCAATGGTTAAAATGCCCACGAACATATCAGGGGTACTCAGCTGCCGGCCGGCATTCATAATGAGGAAACCCAGGCCGGAATTGGCCGCCACCAGCTCGGCGACGATGACATAGGTCCAGGCCCACCCCAGGGTGACCCGCAGGGTATCCATTATCCCCGGCAGAGCTGCCGGCAATAAGACCCGCCGGAAGACCTCCAGCGGGCGCGCCCCCAGGGTATAGGCGGTATCAATCAGGTCCTGGGGAACGTTTTGGGTGACATCCATAATCATCAGGACAAGTTGGAAAAATATCCCTATAAAGACTACACCTATCTTCTGGGCTTCAAAAATGCTCAACCAGATTATGGTAAGAGGGATAAAGGCCGAAGCCGGCATATAACGAAAAAAGGCCAGCAAGGGTTCAAAAAAAGCCTCGGCTACCTTTAGGCTACCCATAAGTATCCCCAGGGGGACGCCGACAGCCGCAGCCAGGAGAAATCCGGTAGTAACCCGGAAAAAGCTGATGCCAATATCGCTAATTAAACCGTTGGCCGCCAGGTCGACGGCCGCCCTGGCTACAGCACCGGGCGGCGGCAGATGGGAAGGCGGTAGCTGCCCCACCGTTACTCCCAGCTGCCAGAATAACAGGAGGAGGGCAAAGGCAGCTACGCTCAGGCTGAAATATAGTTTTGCCGGAATGGGAGTGTTAAGTTTAAGATACTTGCGCATTTAAACAACACCGTATCTCTGGTTTCAAATTTTGGCTTTGTTGACGAAGGTTGGGTCGAGCATGGCTTTAGCATCAGGTTTCGATTTAATTATCTTGTTGTTAAACCCGAAATCGATGGCCTGCTGCAGGGAGGTATAGAGGGTTCCCGGTTTGTCGGCTGTACCGAACATTTCCTTATTCTGGGCCAGATTGAAGAGGCGCAGGGTTTCCAGATTGTTTTCAAACTCTTCCTGTTTAATTCCCAGCCCCTTGGCCATAATGGCGTTGGCCTCCGCCTTATTGTTTTCCCAGTACTGCATAGCTTCAGCCAGGGCATCAACCATGGCCTGAAGCGCTTCGGGATGTTTATCGGCCCAATCGCTCCGCAGGGCGACTGTATCCATAATCAGGCCAGGGGTCTCTTTGGAGGTTGCCAGGAGATTGCCTTTATTTTCCTTGACGGCCTTGCTAAGCCATGGTTCCCAGGTGACGGCGGCATCCACTTTACCGGCTACGAAGGTCGCGCCGGCGTCGCTGGCGGACATCTGGATATGGTTGATGTCCTTTTCCGTCATACCGTTTTTAGCCAGGATGGCCAGCAGCAGGATATGGCTGGCGGTGCCAAAATCATAAGCCACATTTTTACCTTTGAGCTCTTTTATAGTCTTGATCTCCGGTTTGGCGAGGATGCCGTCGCCGCCGTAGGAATCATCCAGCGCCCAGATCTGTTTCAGGGGGATACCAGCGTCTACAATCTGGGTCACGATATCCAGAGTGGTAGCAATGCCGTCCACCTGCTTACCGGCCAGGGCCTGCTTGCGTTCGCCCAGACCCTGGATGACAATAAGCTGTACGTCCAGGCCATGTTTCTTGAAGAAGCCTTTATCCCGGGCCAGAAAAAGGGGTCCATAGCCCGACCAGGTGGTCATGGTGAGCTTGACTGTAGTAAGCTGTTGCTCCTCCCCGCCGCTGGCAGCCTGCTTATCAGTAGCCTGCTGCTTGCTGCCGCCTCCACATCCGGCTAACAACAGGCCGGTCAAAGCAACTACCAGGAATAGGATAATGATTCTGCTGAACTTATTTTTCATGATAGGCCTCCTTATAAATAACTCTCTACGACTAAATTGTACTTCTTTCCTCACTCGCCTCAGGCTAGCTCCTGCCCCAGGCGGTCAGCTGCCAGGAGGGCTTCCTTGATCATAGCTGCCGTTACTGGAAAGGGCATATTGGCCATATCAGGGCTCTCCGCTGCTGCCCGGCTGATCAGGTCCAAGGAAGGCTCATCCTCTGGAGATAACCCCACCTCTGCCAGGGTTATCGGCAGTCCGACCTGACGATTAAATGCGGCCAGGTGTTTGATGGCTTTGGTTTCCCTCCCTTCCAGGAACAGCTGGACCAGGTTGCCGAAGGCTACCAGTTCCCCATGGCAGCAACCCCGCGTCAGGGGTGAGGCAGTTAATCCTTCATAAATACCGTGGGCACCGGCTGTTCGCCCATCGTCGCCGCCCAGGCCGCTGACCAAACCACTGATGAGGATCACAGCGTCGATTACCCTTTCCAGGTCAGGGGTGACCACTTGATTTTCTACCGCCGCTCTGGCGCCCGGACCGGCGGCCAGGATGCTGTCATAGCAGAGGCGGGCTAAACCCAGGGCTCCTTCCAGGGCCAGGTGAGGGGAGACTGCTGTGCTGGTAGCCCGGAGCTCGATATATTTGGCCAGGGTGTCCCCCATACCGGCGGTCAGATAGCGCCAGGGGGCAGCGGCGATTATCTGGCTGTCTACCAGGACCAGGGAAGGGTTTGCGGCTTCATGGGATATGGCCAGGAAGTGCCCTTCCTGGTCATAGATAATAGCGATAGATGTAAAGGCGGCGCACGTAGCGGCGATAGTGGGTACCGTTACCAGGGGCACCCCTGCCTGCCAGGCAGCCCCCTTGGCGGTATCCAGGGCTTTGCCGCCGCCAACCCCCACCAGGAAGTCGGCGCCCTTTTCCTTAATTGCAGCCGCTACCATGGCTATATTCTCCGGGCAGCATTCACCCCCGTACCACACCTGACCCACCGGCTCCACCCCGGCAGAAGCCATGGCCTCCCGCAGGGCCGGGGCTGCCGCCGCCAGGGCCCGGTGGCCTCCTACCAGGCAGGCCCTGGCGCCCAGGCTCCTCAAGGCCCGCCCGGACGCCCTGATCACACCGGCACCCCGGCGGTAGCTCCCGGGGGCTATAATCCTTGCGAGCATCCTGTTCCTCCTGTTGATTTTGTCGCCAATGACGGCTCCTCAATCAATGATTTCTCTACTCTGCCTCTCTATCACTTTACCATGAAAAAATAATATTCGCCGTTAAAAACGAGAATCCTGCTGGCAGGTAAGCACCGGTATTTGGGGGATGCAAATTGCCTCCCCAGGTTTATCGGTGACGGCCTTGCTTCCTATCCTTCTAAAGGTGTAGGATAGTTATTGTTTGGGGGGAGGTCTATGAAGCTCGTCTACATTAACCCGGAGACAGACCTGGACCTTCTGGCCGGCAGCCTGTGGGACGGTCAGAGTGAGGAATGCCGGCAGCATGTAGTTATCAGCATCCGCCGGGGCCGTATCGCCGCTGTACAATCACAGGAAATGGCCGTTACAGAAAAAAATGTCCGGCAGCTCAACCTTCCCGGACTGATGGTTTTACCCGGTTTGATCGATGCCCACGTCCATCTAGCCCTGGACGGCATCGATTTTCAGGCCTCACTGGCCCGCTGGCAGGACCCGCCGGCCCGGGAATCCGCCCTGGCCCGGGCCCTGCGGGCATCCCTGGAGCATGGATTGGTAGCTATAAGGGACGGCGGCGACCGGGAGTGTCTCAACCTCCAGGCGCGGGAATGGGTCCGGACAGGCAAATACCCGGGTCCCCGGGTGGTGGCCACCGGGATGGCCGTTACGAAAAAAGGAAAATACGGTTCTTTTCTTGGTCCCGGCATCACCGATCCGGCCTCCATTAGGGAGCTGATTGCCGGCCTGGTAAACCGCGACGTCGACCAGGTAAAAGTTGTGGTGTCAGGCCTGGTTACCTTCCGTCGTTACGGAGAGGTGGGCAGCCTGGAATTTGACGCAGCCGAACTGGTTACTGCCGTGAAGGAAGCCCACGCGTCCGGGCGGCCGGTGATGGCCCATGTCAACTCGGCCCCCGGCGTGGACCTGGCCCTGGCCGCCGGGGTGGACAGTATTGAACACGGCTATTTTCTTACAACGGCCCAACTGGAAACCATGGCGGCCAGGGGTACATACTGGGTACCGACTGTCGCCGCTATAGCCAACCGGCTTTCTACCACCGTGAAAAAGTTCTACCCGGAGAGGGAAAAGGAAATTATACAGCGGACCCGGGAATCTCAGCAGCAGATGATTGCTAGAGCTTACCAGCTCGGAGTGAAGCTGGTCGTAGGCACCGATGCCGGCGCACCCGGTGTCTACCACGGGGAATCTTATGTGGACGAACTGCTGTACTGGCACCAGGCCGGCGTCCCGGCGGCGGCTGTGCTGCGGGCGGCTACGGTTACAGCTGCGGCCGCCCTGGGCCTGGGCGGGGAACTGGGGCAGGTAAAACCAGGCTACCGACCCTGCCTGATTGCCGTCCGGGGTAACCCCCTGGAGGATTTAAAGGTCCTTGCTCAACCGGAAATGGTTTTTATTGACTTCTAACCTTTTGCCACCGCACCTTCTTAACAGGGGAACCTTTCCGCCCAACTATCAGTTGTTCTTTTCCAGGGCCTATGCTATCTTTAATTAATAAGATTTTTGCCAGGGAGGTCTTGGCTTTGTCCATTGTGCGGGCGCACTTCTGGGTGAAGGGCCTGGTCCAGGGGGTGGGTTTTCGTTATTTTGTCCTGCGGCAGGCTGCGGCTTTGCAACTTAACGGCTGGGTGCGCAATCGCTATAACGGCAGCGTTGAAGGGGTAGTTGAAGGACCGGCTGAGAGGGTGAAAGAATTCCTGGACTACTGCCGCCATGGGCCGGCCATGGCAGATGTTCAGGAACTTAAGATCCAGTATGAAAAACCTCAAGGTGAAAACACCTTCAGGATCCGGGGGTCAATATGAACAGAATTTAATATAGCTCATGATTACTTAGGAGGCCAAATTACTTCTTCTCCTTGATGGCAAATACAACCGATAAGCGCCTATGTCCTTCTCATGAATAAAGGTATGTGGCGCAGCCAGGCAATCACCGCCAGGCCCAGGCCGAGAATAAAATACCAGCCTGGTCCTTCGCGCAGCCAGAAATAAAAAGGCAGGCCGCTGAAAGTAATGACGGTCGCCAGGTCGCTGTTGCGGGTCAGGAATACCAGCACGCCAAGGGTAATGGCCGCCGGCGGGACTACCGGCGGATAAATGGCCAGGGCCACCCCCAGGCTGGTGGCCAGGCCCTTTCCACCTTGAAATTGCCAGTAGAGGGGCCAGTTGTGCCCGGCCACGGCTGCCAAAGACATCAGGACGGCAAGTTCGATTCCACCCCACTTCCACCCCAGGACCGCCAGCAGGTAACCTTTGGCCGTATCCCAGAGGAAAGTAGCTATTCCTGCCTTCAAGCCCAGGTTGCGGAGGACGTTCATGGTACCAGCGTTACCGCTGCCCACCCGACGCACATCCACCCGGTGCCAAAGGCGGGCGGCAATATGCCCCCCGGCCAGGGAACCGCCCAGGTAGGCTAGTATAGTGCCTGCCAAAACCGGCGACAAGGGCAACAAATCTTATCCCCCTCGTATGGAGATCTTGTTCATTAGGTTGTGACTCTACTGCCAGTTTCCACCGGATCCTAACTCATGATGGACACCCTTGCCTTTAGCTAACAGGCTGTTGCCGCCTTGCCCCCAGTAGACTTTTTTACCAAGTCAGTGCCATGCCGGGTACACAAACACTATAGGCGGTCCCCTTGTTGCGAGAACCGCCTCTCTCAATAACCTCTATTCAACAGGAATATGTTTGCCGCGCTTTAATCCGGCCTCTTTCTTTGGCAATATTACCGTTAACAGGCCGTTTTTATAACTGGCGGAAATTTTTTCTTCATCCACGCCTTCTAAATAAAACCTGCGTTCAATGCTGCCACTCCTCCGCTCTTTGCGGATGAAGTTTTCCCTGGTTTCGTCGATTATTGTATCCTGTTTGACAGAAATATTAAGCGCGCCATCGTCATAAGTAATTATAATATTCTCTTTTTCCATTCCCGGCAATTCGGCTTCCACAATATACTCGCGTTCTGTTTCCTTTATATCTGCCTTAAAAGGTTGGCCGAATACAGGGACCCAAAACAGGTCTTCGTTGAATACCCGTTCAATGAAATTCTCGACATCGGAGAATATTGGCCTTAAGCCTTTTCTCCTGCTATAGAAAGGTATTAACCCAAACATCGTACTATACCCCCCCTTTAAATTTTTTGTTTCGCTTTTATTCTATAAAGATAGTCAAGGAAAGTCAATGTCAAACAAAGACAAACATGGTCAAAAATTTAAGGTTATGGATTTTTGGCGCCAAATTTATCAGCAATTAGCAAGCCAGGCTTATCCTAGCAGAACTTCACGGGGCGGAGCGGTAACTTGGGTTCTGAGACTTTGTCCGGGAGTTTACTTCTTCTAAACAAAGAAGTCTTCGCTGCTTCCCTGATCGCAAAGAATTACTTAGTTGGGATACATTGGATGGCTCACGAAGCCATAAACTCCGGTGGAGCAGCGGGGATCCCTTTTAGCATCCGGCCGGCACCATGCATAGGATATGATAAACGGCCGGGCTGAAGGAGGTGAATACAGTTGGAAGATCTCAGCCGCTTCTTTGC
Organism: Moorella sp. E308F; assembly: GCF_006538365.1. Lineage (NCBI taxonomy): Bacteria > Bacillati > Bacillota > Clostridia > Neomoorellales > Neomoorellaceae > Neomoorella > Moorella sp. E308F. Next base: position 601,129 of record NZ_BJKN01000002.1, read on the forward strand.
CGTTATCGGGGCGGTCTTTGCGGCGGCCAAAGGTATTACCGACCAGGTCAAGGCCCGCTGGCCCTGGCTGGGGGAGCCCAGGAATGATCCCCGGGAGGAAAAACAGCGGGAGCTATGGGTGATTTTATTTAACGCCGTTATTGCCGCCCTCCTGGCTGGCATGGCCGCGATTGATGTCTTTGCCCTGATGGGACTGAATGCTTTTGCCGGCCTGAAGGCTGCTTATCCTGGACTTTATTTATTCATTAATATGGTGGCCGTGGGCCTGATGTCTACCTTTGGCAGTCCCTTCCTCCATGAGATCCTGTCAATCCTGATTGAATTCAAGGAAAATATTCGCCTGCGCAACCAGATGGCCACCTTACAGCTCCTGCCGGCGAAAAAAGTCAAAACGCCCAGGGATGAAAATGACTGAACGCAACACTTCAAAATTACTGACCCGGGCTGTGGACCGACTCAAATGGCCAGTTTGGACCTGGAACGATAAGGAATGAAGCCCAGGAGCTCTTCTTTATTTTTCGGTACCGGCGCCGTTGCCGGCAGCCACCCTTTATTTTTCAGGTCTTCATAAACATCCAGTAGCCAGGGCCGGGCCAGATCAGCAGATTCCAGGAGGGTGGCATCGCTAAAGATTTCGGCCGGCGTCCCGGCGCCGATTACCTGGCCGCGGGCCAGGACGTAAATATAGTCGGCCCAGGTATAGGCTATGTCTACATCATGGGTGGATAAAATAATCGTCTTTCCCTGGCGGCTGATATCTGCCAGCAAGGCCATAACCTCCCGGGTTGAACGCGGATCCAGGTAGGCCGTCGGCTCATCAAAGATGATGACCCTGGGTTCCATGGCCAGGACGCTGGCAATGGCCACCCGCTTTTTCTGGCCATAGCTTAAGAAATGAGTCGGCTTATCCTGGAGGCCGGTGATACCCGTTGCCGCCATGGCGGCTTCAACCCTTTGCCCTGCCTCTTCCCTGCTCAGGCCCAGGTTTAACGGTCCGAAGGAGATCTCCTGGCGAACGCTGGCCGAAAAAAGCATGCTGTCGGGGTCTTGAAAGACGATGCCCACCTGCCGGCGTAATTCTGTTAAGGCTTTATGGCTGTAATTAATCCTGGCCCCGGCAAAGTAGATACAACCATCCTGGGGCCTTAAGATGCCGTTGAAATGAAGGAAAAGGGTCGATTTGCCGGCACCATTGGGACCCAGGACGGCAATTTTCTTGCCTTCAGGTATGCTCAAGGTAACATGATGCAATGCCCGGGTACCGTCAGGGTAAGTAAAGGAAACCTTTTTTGCTTCTAATATGGCGGCCAAAAAATCCACCTCCAGTAGTCGGCATAGACTGGGGCATAAAAGGCAAGTGGAGAAGCCGGTCTGAAGACAGCCGGCATTATGTAAGCAGCATTAAAATCACTAAAGCCAGGTCAAAGATGGCGGCCAGGCATAAAAAGGGCCACGAGAAAGGATAAGCAGCCTCCAGCACGCGCAGCTCTTCATGGTAGCCCCTGGCCGTCAGGGCGGTGAATAGTTCCTGGGAGCGGCGGTAAGTCTTAATAAAAAGGCTGGCCGCCAGCTGGCCCAGGGAATGATAGGAAGTGCGCAGGGAAGTATAGCCCAGGCGGGAAGCCTGGGCGGTATAAATATCGTTGACGGTCGCCAGCAGGACAAAGATAAAGCGGTAGGTCAGGCTGATTAAATCCACCAGAAGGGCCGGGAAGCGCAATTGTCTGAGAACGGTAAGGATATCGACCATGGGTGTTGTTAGGGACAGAAAATAAAGGCAGGCAGCGGCCCCCAGGGACTTGAGAAAAATTTTGCCGGCCAGGTGCATGCCGGCTGGGGTAACACCAAAGGTCCACCCCAGGATGGTCACGCCCTTAAGACCGGTCTGAGGCTGGCCGGTAATGGTGAGGGCGATCATGATCACCCCTGCTAGTAAAAAAGAAAAGGGCACTAGCATAAGCTGCAGGTAAAAACGGGCCGGGATGCCGGCGAATCCAATGGTAGCTCCGGCCATCAGGGCAATAATAATGGCAGGAATTGAAGGCCGGGGCGCCACCAGGGCGATCAGGAGGGTTACCAGGGCAAAGGCTATTTTTTCGCCCGGATGGACGTTCTTCAACCGGTTACTATAGGCATACTGATCAATGCTGAACATTTACTGTTGCTCCCGCTGTTTCTTTCCTTTGCTGTAACCCAGAAAGTAGCAAACAATGCCGCTGCCGATGGCGGCCTGGGCGGCAAAGAGGAAGGATTCCACTTCCCCGCTGGGGGGTTCCCACACAGGTTTAAACCAGGGTTCATAATCAGGCCGGATCTGGGTAATAGTATCTTCCGCCTGGTCGTCAGCACCAGCAAATTCAGCGCTGCGGTGAAGGAAAAAGGGTGCCGCTGCCAGGAGAATAACGATCAAGAGTAAAAAGATATTTTTCTGGGCGGTACTCATTACTTGTACACCTCCATGAACTGGATGTCAGTTACAATAGTTAATAAGTCCGTTTTAACCCTTTTTTACCGGATATGCTGCTGGTTGCGGCCTCCCACCACCAAGGCCTTATTATCATCTAAAATAGACAGCTCTAGCAATTCGTTTTTATTATAAGTGGCCAGCAAGTTAAAGACGATGACAGTTAAGATACCTTCGCTAATGGCCAGGGGTATCTGGGTAACGGCAAAAATGCCCATGAATTTCAGCATGGACGCCAGCACCCCGCCGGGCTGGGCCGGGAAGGCCAGGGCCAGCTGCAGGGAAGTGGTGATATAGGTCATCAGGTCCCCCAGGGTGGCGGCCAGGAAGACGGCTACGGGCATTGAGCCATTGAGCCTCCGTACCAGGCGGTAAAGGCCGTAGGACACAAAGGGTCCGACGACGGCCATGGAAAAGGTGTTGGCACCCAGGGTGCTCAAGCCGCCGTGGGCCAGCAGGAGGGCCTGGAAGAGGAGGACAATACCTCCCAGGATGCTCATGGCAGAGGGGCCAAAGAGGATGGCGCCCAGTCCCACGCCGGTGGGATGGGAACAGCTACCGGTTACTGACGGGATTTTCAAGGCCGACAGGACAAAGGCATAGGCGCCTGCCAGGCCCAGGAGCATTTTCAGCCCGGGGTTGCTTTTAACGGTCTGCTGGATGGACCGCAGGCCCCAGAACCAGAAGGGTAGGACGACGACAAACCAGAAGGCGGCCCAGTTGAAGGGCAGGAAGCCCTCGGCGATGTGCATGGCATAGGCCGGCTGGGGCAGGACGGCCATGGCCAGCACGATATACATACCCAGTATGGTTATACGGCGGAACACGCTATATACCTCCCTCTGGAATTGAACTTGGAAATGCCGTTGCTATTTTTTTCAACAGGGCGATGGCTTCGGCAACTGTGTAAACTGGATAAAGGTACTGGATGGAAGGCCGCTTGATTACTACTACCGGGATCTTCAGCGCCAGGGCGGCGGCAATTTTGGACCCGGTACCGCCGGCCGGACCGGCGTCCCGGGTGACGATAACACCGGCCCTATAGGCTTTAAACATGGCTTTATTTATTTCTTTGGAAAAAGGCCCTTGCATGGCGATAATGTCGCGGGGTGTCAAGCCCAGGTCCTGGCATTTTTTAATTACCCGGTGCTCCGGTAATACCCTGACCACAATGCGTTTACCTTTAAGCAGGGGGTTTTTGACGAACACTTCCAGGTTATTGGTACCGGTAGTTAAAAAGATAGTCTCCCCCAACCCGGCGGCAGTACGGGCGGCTTCTTCCCAGGTTGCCACCTGGTAAATGAGGCGGTCGTCCGGCAACTTTGTTTCTGGTCGTAAAAAACGCAGGTAAGGTAAGCAGTGTTGCCGGCACCAGGCTTCCAGGGTCCTGGATAGCTGGTTGGGGTAAGGAAGGGTGGCGTCTATTACTGCTTCCAACGCCCGGCCAACCTTCAGGGCGGCTAGATTACTTTCCGTTAAGGGATCTGTTAAAATTAACGTCGCCCCATCCTGCCGGGCCAGCTGTTCGCCATAGGTGCTGTCAGTCCAGGTGGCAACCTCGTAGCCTTCCTGCCGCAGGTTACGGATTAACTGCCTTCCCTCGCCGGTACTCCCTACCACTAAAATCAAAACGCGCCGTCCTCCCTGTAGAAACTAAAAATCCCCGGCTGTTTTGCCGGGGAAACCGGTGGCGCCGCTAAAACAGGCATGCCTAACTAAACCACCTCCCCGGGTTGAGACCCTGGTGGCCTCAGAACAGGCTAGCCTGTTGGCCGGGCATCATCGGTTGCGGCAAGTTCCCGCTTCCAGGCGGTGATTTGCCCAACCTCTCCCCTGCCGGCGGCTGAATTTAAGCCCGGTCTTCTCGAGACCGCGCACCCATACTGTATGCAATTTAAAACCCTCTGCTCCTACACAAGCAGAGGGTATGCTTGCCATGGTTTTGGCCAACCACCCCCTATCCGGCGTAGGGGTAAAGGTTTCCAGGCAACCGGTATCCTGACTCGGGATCACTGCTCCGGCACCGCCTTCCCAGGTATTACCCAGTGGCTTGATGGTGCCTCGCTCCCCCTCACAGTGGCGGGACCGTGTCAGATTTGCACTGACTTCCCGTATTTGCCTGGAACATATTCACTTTAATGTTATTCTAGCATAACCTGGATATGATGTCCAGGGGTTTTAACGTAGCTTGGTAAGTCCTTATTCCTGATGATTTTTTGCCAGGAGTTGTTATGCCAGCCCGGCTCGCCGGGCGACACGCAGGATGGCTTCACCGGCCTTTTTCCGGACTTCACCGGCATCAATGGTCTTCAATTGCCTTTCCTCCATGACAATTTTGCCGTCGACCATGGTCAGGGTGACATCCGAGCCTCTGGCCTGGTAGACCAGCTGGGTGTAGACGTCGACGCAGCCCGCCGGCTGGGTATGGAGGCCCGCCAGGGAAACCAAGGCCAGGTCGGCTTTCTTCCCTACTTCCAGGCTGCCGATTTCCTTTTCCATGCCCACGGCCCGGGCCCCGCCCAGGGTGGCCATTTCAAAGACCAGAGGCGCCGGCATAGCGGTGGGCCCATGGAGGGGTTTCTGGATCAAAGCTGCCACCCGCATTTCCATAAAGGCGTCCAGGTTGTTATTGCACGGCGCGCCGTCGGCGGCCAGGGAAATCACAGTACCCCGGCTCAGGAGATCCGGTACCGGGCAGATACCGGAAGCCATCTTTAAGTTAGACGAAGGACAGTGGACCACTTTCGTACCGGTGCGGGCCAGGATATCCTTCTCCTCTTCACTGAGCCAGATACAGTGGACCAGGATGAGGTCGGGACCGGTGAGGCCGAGATCGTCAAGGTAAATGACGTTGCGCCGGTTGTGGAGTTTTTCCACCAGGGCGCATTCACCCCGGTTTTCTGAAGCATGGGTGTGGATTTTAACGCCGTAATGGCGGGCGAGGTCCCGGACTTCTAATAATAATTCTTCGGTGCAAGAGACGACAAAACGGGGCGTAAAGGCGTACTGGATGCGGCCATTGGCGTGGCCGTGCCACTTCTCCAGCAGGTCGACGCTTTCTTTAAGGGAGGCCGCCGTTGTTTCTTTAAGGCTGTCCGGAACGTCCTCGCCAAAGTCCATCATTACTTTGCCGGTAATGGCCCGGATGCCGCTTTTGGCAATAGCTTCAATGGCCGCATCGGTATGATGGACGGTCTCCATGTCGACGATGGTGGTGGTGCCGCTTAAGAAAAGTTCACCGATGCCCAGCAGGGCGGAGTAATAAAGGGACTCGGGGTCGTGGGCACCTTCCAGGGGCCAGATGCGCAGGCGCAGCCAGTCCAGGAGTTCCAGGTCGTCGGCGCGACCGCGGAAGAGGGACTGGCAGAGGTGAATATGGGGCTGGATGAGGCCGGGGATGACCAGCTGGCCCGTGGCGTCGATAATCCGGTCGGCAGTGGCCGGTGTATTGCCGATGGCGGCGATGTGGTCGTCTTCAATATAGATATCCCCCTGGAAAACTTCCCTCCGGGGGTTCATGGTAACCAGGGTACCGTTCTTGATTAAAATACTCATTTCTTCTCTCCTTCTTTTTCCCGCAGGGCGGCCAGGATTTTCTCCGGTGTAACCGGCAATTCAGTAATGCGAACTCCCACGGCATTGTAAATAGCATTGATAATGGCCGGTACGGTGGGGATGGTAGCGGGTTCACCAACTCCTTTGGCGCCGTAGGGGCCGGTGGGCTCATGGGTTTCCACAATCAGGGGCTGAATCTCGGGTATATCCAGGGCAGTAGGAATGAGATAGGTAGAAAAGGAATTATTAACGATCCGGCCCTGCTGCAGGTGAACCTTTTCCAGTAGGGCCATACCCAGGCCCTGGGCGACACCGCCTTCAATCTGGCCCTCTACCCCGAGGCGGTTTACGGCCCGGCCCACGTCATGGGCGGCTATGAGCTTTAAAACCCGCACTTCCCCTGTTTCCGTATCCACTTCCACCTCTGCAATCTGGGTACCGAAGGCGTAAGGCCAGTATGGTGCCCCCTGGCCGGTCTCCCGGTCAACGGCCGTGGTATGGGTGACGAAGGTTCCCTGCCCCACCAGGCGGTAGCCAGCCAGGCGGGCCCGGGCGGCTGCCTCGGGGTAGGATATTTGTTTCTTGGAGTAACCCTTGACGTAAATTATTCCCTCCCTGGCTGCCAGGCCAGCAATGGTATTAACCCCTAAGAGGGTCCGGGTGTATTCAAAAAGGACTTCCCGGGCCTGGCGGCAGGCCATTTGCACGGCATTGCCGGAGGCATAGGTCTGGCGGGTGGCCGCCGTCGTGCCGGCATCGGGGGTGGTATCGGTGTCGGCGGTGATTACCGTTATCCATTCATAGGGTACCCCCAGCTCCTCGGCGGCAATTTGCGCCAGGATGGTAGTAGAACCCTGGCCGCAGTCCACAGCGCCGCTGCGCACGGTGGCCGTACCGTCATCGTGGATTTCTACCGTGGCCGTTGCGACATCGGGAAAACCATTACCGTAGCCGGTACCGTAGAAAAAGCAGGCCATACCAATACCGCGTTTTTTACTCATCCTGCATCCCTCCCGGTATTAACTCTGCCAGCGACCAGCCGGCGGCCCGGGCCGCTTGCAGCATAGTCTCCGTCAGGCCGACGCTGCTTTCCAGGACCTGGCCCGTGGCGGTTACATCCCCCTGCCGGAAGGCATTGAGCCAGCGGATGGTAAAAGGATGGATCCCCAGGCGGCTGGCCAGCTCGTCCATCTGGCTTTCATAAGCCAGGGGCGGCTGGGTGGCGCCGAACCCGCGCATGGCGCCGGTAAAAGGATTATTGGTATAGACCGCGTAGGCATCAATCTTAACGTTGGGGATGACATAAGGACCGGTGGCATGGATGGCAGCTTTTCGCAGAACGTTAGGGGCCCAGGAAGAATAGGCGCCGCTGTCGCCGATGATTTCCGCTTCCAGGGCCGTTAACTTTCCATCCCTGGTGGCACCGGTCTTATAGCGCATGATCATGGGGTGGCGCTTGCTATGGGCCAGGAAGGATTCTTCCCGGGTAAGGACCATTTTCGCCGGCCGCCGGGTATGCACGGCCAGCAGCGCCACCAGGGTCTGCAGGGTCATATCTTCCCGGCCGCCGAAGGCACCGCCTACGGCCGGGGCCACGATGCGTATGCGGTCCTGGTTCCAGCCCAGCACCCTGGCTACTTCCACCCGGTCCCAGTGGACATACTGGGTGGCTACGTAAATTACCAGGTGGCCGCGTTCATCCACCAGGGCCACGGCAGCCTCTGGCTGGAGGAAGGCGTGGTCCAGAAGCTGGGTACGATAGGTATTTTCCACAATCACGTCGGCCGCGGCAAACCCCGCTTCGATGTTTCCTTTACGGATGGGCAGGTGGTATATAATATTGTCCCGGTCGGGATGGACCCGAGGCGCCCCCGGTTGCATGGCCGCCACAGGATCTAAAAGGGCCGGCAGTTCTTCGTAGGTTATCTTTACTTTAGCCGCCCCAGTCCTGGCGGCGTCCGGGGTGGTAGCACCTACCAGGGCGACGACGTCATTCACCGAACGCACCTCGTCCCGGGCCAGGACGGGCATGTCCTGGTAGACGACGCCATGGCCGTTATGGCCGGGGATGTCCCGGGCGGTCAGGACGCAGAGGACCCCCGGGACCTGCAGGGCGTCCGAGGTATCAATATTGACTATCCGGGCATGGGCGTAGGGGCTGCGGACGGCCTGGCCGTAAATCATCCCCGGAAAATTAAGATCAGCCGGGTAGATGGCCTGGCCGGTGACCTTAGCCCGGGCATCTACCCTGGGCGGGGAAGTACCGACAACTGCCAATACGAATCACTCCTCGCGTCGGTTATAAAAAATAAGGCAACCGATGCACAGCAACGAAGGATTAACTTCGTAGCCGGGCAATTTGCGGTTGCCTGGTAGAGACCCTCAGTCCATATTGCTGAGGATATACGAAGTATAATTATAATTCGACCTGTTACAGTTAAAATCCTGCTAAAGTTTTAAAAGATGGGGTTAGGGAACCTGAACCTAACCGGCGGCACGCAGGGCCAGGAGCCGCTAACATCTCCCTTATTATTTTGGCAAACAGGGCGATGATGGGCATTATCACCAGCGTCGGCCTGGGGCCTATCAAGCTACTGGCCAAGATGGCGGCCGAGATGCAGAAGCCCGCCGGCCTGACGGTCCTCGATTAGCCGGACGTTCCTAAAAAGATGTGGCCCCTGCGGGTGAAGAAGCTTTTCGGCGTAGGCGCCCCGGATGGAGGCGCATCTGGCCAAGCTCGGCATCCATACCATCGGCGACCTGGCCCGGGTAACCAGGGTCGATGCCCCATGTTACCCGGAAAGTAGATACCGTGCCTTCTTTTATTGCGTCTGCTCTATGTTACCTCTCTGGTTTCGCTTTCTTGATGATCATTACTTATGGTTAGCTCATGACTTCCCCTGGTGTAGAAGCTAAATAACCCGAATAGTACGCCGACAGCAGCTATTTTTATAGCGTAATCGAGGGATTTTTTACCAATCATGGCCATCTGGGTGGCCGCCGGACCGCCGATGAGAAATCCCGCACCAAATATGAAAGCCACCAGCGCACCAATGAGGACGGCAATCAAAACAAAGATGCCAAAAAGGTTGTTAAACAGGTCTACCAATACTTTTTTCATTTCAATACCCCCAGCCAGATGCTTATTTTATAAATATCGGTAAGACTCCGATAAGGAGTAAGAAGGTGACTATAAGGTGAGCAAATACCCAGACGTAAGTCAGTTTAGCCGTCTCCCAGAACTTGGACCGGGCAATCCCCATAGCCGTATACATGGCCAGGGCCAGGGGCGGGGTCATACCTTCCATTACGCCGGTAATGGCCGGCATAACGATGGCTACCAGGAAAGGATCGAGGCCTACCGCCGCACCAGTAGAGATAATGGCTGAACCCAGGATGGCTACCTGGGAAGATCCGGGTAAAACCATCCCCAGGAAAGCGGTAAAGACGACTATCAGTAAGGCCCAGCCTGCTTTACCCAGGCCGAAACTCAAGAACCAGGTCTTAATTGCTTCGCTCATTTCTACTTTCTGGAACACCAGGGCAATGGCATAGGCAAGGTAAATAGTAGCCGAAACCGGCACCACCCCTTTTAAGCTATCCCGGAACATGGCGAAAACGCTATTCAGGTTAAAGCCACCGGGAATCTCCTTGCGTCCGACAATAATGGCGTAGAAGGTACAGAACCCTGCCGCCATCAGGAGCACCGAAGCGGAAAAGGCCTTGGCTCCATCAGGACCGTAGCGGGCTATAAGGGTAGTCTTAAAAACTGAATCGATAATAATCGGACCCAGAATAAAAACCGGAATTAGCAGGGCGCTCCAGCCTTCTTTAAGGGCCTGGGCCAGGTTGGGCCGCTCCTCTTTAGGTACGGGCTGTACCTTGTAATATTTGCAAAAGGCCAGCAGGGTGAGCCAGCGTTGTAAAATCAACCAGCCGAAAACAATATATAGCCCCAGCCAGAAAGTAGAAAGGGAATATTTATCGGGGTATAAAGTCGAGAGTATGGCAAAAGCTACCAGATTTAAACCGGGGCCGACCTGGTTACCCAGCATGCTGGCCGCCATTTCCACTGTTGCTGCCAGGTGGCGGGGAAAACCGCTCCGGATCATGGCCGGGATGGTAAAAACACCGGTAGCCGCGACGTTGCCCGGTCCGGTACCGGTCATGGTGGCCAGGGCGCAACTGCCAAAAAGGGAGACATAACCGGCACCGCCTGGTAGACCGCCAATGAACGCTAAAATAATGTTAATTAACTTTTCTACTACTCTGGTTTGACCTAAAATATAGGCAAAGACCAGAAAGCCTACGATAATATAAAAGAGGCCGCTTGTGGTAGGGGCCAAGAGGCCCGGCCAGAAGAGATCGTAACGTCCTGTCATGACAATAGTGAAGGCAAAAGCAATGGCCATGGCCTCATAAATAGGCCGTTTGAAGGCTATAAAGACCAAGGCGATAACTATAAGCAGCTCAATTAACCAGAATACCTGGATGGGGAAAGGCCCAACCGTTTGGACTGGCACTTATAATAACCTCCTTTAGGTTAAATTCCACTTTTGATTATTTAAATTATTTAATCCGTCTTTCCTGTTTGAGTCTACCTGGCACCTGCATTAACCAGCTCTCTAAAGAGTTCCAACCAGAACGACTCCTGTAAAACCTCCGGGTGAAATTGCACCCCTAAAACAAAGTCGTGCTCAAGGCTAGCCATGGCTTCAACTATGCCGTCCGGCGCCCGGGCGACAACTGCAAATCTCGGCGGCGGTTCCATGACTGCCTGGCGGTGAAAACTGTTGACCATAGCCTCTCTCTTCCCGGTAAGACGGGCCAGGATACCATCCATCTCTACTTTGTGAATAGTTTCTGCCGGCGGCCTGCTACCCTGCTGGTGGACAACGCCGCTATTCTCCGGCCGCATGTGGATATCATCCAGGTACATGGTCCCGCCGCAAACAACATTTAGAACCTGGTGCCCGCGGCAGATGCCAAGGATAGGCATGTTCCTTTCCAAGGCACCCAGCAGGTAGTCCCTTTCATTGGCAAAGCGTAGAGGGTTCTGGCTTTCTAAATCTTTAGCCTGGTCCCCGTTTAAAACATTGCGCTTGACACTGAGGACCTCGCCAGCGGCTATAAGGGCATCAATGTTGTTTAAAGTCTCCCGGCGAATTTCGGGGTCTTTGACTACCGGTAGCAATAAAGGAATACCACCAGCCTTCTCCACCGCTTCTACACAGGCCTTGACTGTGTAGATGAGGGACCAGCCCGGGACAACATTGCCCTGCTCCCATCCGGTAGTAATACCGACACGAGTGGAACGCATCTAATTGTTATATCCCCCTTTCATTTTTTGTTATAACTTGTTATAACTATACGATACGCCACTCGATTTTCCTGCTGGTTTTAAAACTTTTATTTAATTTTTTTATAATCCCGAAACAGAGAAATACGTCATATACAAAGATAAAGCCCCCGGGGTGCTCGTAGCACTCCGGGGGCTTCTTTGCCAGAATCAGGCTTCGTTGCCCAATCTTTTATTTACAATGATATTATACCATTATCGCCCCAATTGTCAATACCAGTTATAACCTTTTTCCCGGGTTAACCGGCCGGGTTATATAAAAGCTATATTTGTCGCCCCGGTAGGCGGCCTGCTTGTATTCTACCGGGCGGCCTTCGGCCGTATAAACCAGGGAAGTTACCAGGAGCAGAGGTTCCCCCTGTTTAACGCCCAATATTCTGGCCTGTTCCCTACTGGCGGCAATGGCCTCAAAGGATTGGGTCAGCATGGCAGGCGCAGGTATTCCTGCTTTTTCATACAAATCAAAAGTAGAAAAAGCAACCCTTTGCTGGGAAAGTTCGCGGGCCAGATCGCATAATTTTTGCCCCAGCTCGCTGGCGAAGTAGGAACGGTAATATACCATGGGTTCATTGTTTCCTAGGCCCAGGAGTTCCATCCGCATCACATCGGTGGAAATGGGAATTGCCAACACAGTGGCGAGGTGGTAGTCGGCCGGTAAAAAGCTGGCGCCTAAATATTTAGTGGAAGGTTCCAGTCCTTTGCTACGCAGGGTTTCCTCAAAAGGGGTCACCCTTACCAGTTCCTGCTGGATGCGGGGTCGGGCGACAAAGGTGCCTTTACCGTGACTGCGATAAATAAGCCCTTCCCTGGTGAGTTCCGCCAGGGCCTGGCGCACCGTAATCCGGCTGACATTATACATGGCGCAGAGTTCCTTTTCCGAAGGCAGGCGATCATCCGCCTTGAGGATGCCGTTTTTAATTTGACCTGCCAGGACCTCTTTTAATTGTTGATAAAGTGGTTTGGATTTTTCCGGTGATATTTCCCATTCCCCGGGTTCTAATGGAAATATATTTTCCGGCATAGTTAGGTCCTCCAAGCTTGCAACATTGTTGTCATAACAAGACTAGCACAATCCGGCGTTAAGATCAATATCAACGATGATTTATGAACGGCCCTTTAAACCTATCCCTCTAAAATTTAATTTTTTATTTTAACCAGAAGGAAAAAACGACATCCGTGTAGAATAGAGAAATTAATTCGTTATAACACGTAATAACATCCTGGAGGGAAGAGTTATGGAAAGGAAACCGCTGCGTTTTCTCTGCCCCAACGGTCACCTGGGATTTGCCCCCATCAAGACGGATAGTTTTTACCGGGGAGTTGCAACGAAGCCCGATTTCATCCTAGCTGACTCTGGTAGCGATGACATCGGCCCCGGGCCCCTGGGCGCTGATACATCCACCAGCCCGCTAGAATGGCAAAAACACGACCTGGAGCACATGTTGCTCGCCGCCCGCAAGCTGGGTGTACCGATGATCATCGGTTCCGCCGGCGACACTGGTGCCAACAGCCGTGTCGACCTCTACGTCAACATTATTAAGGAACTGGCCGAGAAACACAACCTTTCCAAATTTAAAATCGGTTACTTCTACTCCGAAGTAAGCAAGGACTACCTGGCCCGCAAAATGGAAAAGGGCGAAGCCATCAAGGGCCTGGACGGCCGCCCCGACCTGACCAGGGAAGAGCTGGAAAAGACTGATCGCATCGTCGCTGTGGCTGGCGTCCACCCCTACATTAAACTCCTGGATATGGGTGCCGACGTCATCATCGGCGGCCGCTCCAGCGACTGTGTTATTTTTGCCGCCCCGGCCATCCGCGCCGGTTTCCCGGAGGACCTGGCCTACTACTTGGGTAAAGTCCTGGAGTGTGCCTCTTTCTGTGCTGAACCCTACGGTGGTAAGGAGACGGTCATCGGCACCATTACCGAAACGGAAGTCCTGGTCACGGCCATGCACCCGGACCAGCGCTGCACCGTGGCCTCGGTGGCCGGTCACGCCATGTATGAAAGATCCAATCCCTATTACGAGTACGTCCTGGGTGGTATGCTGGATATGAGCAACTGCCGCTATGAGCAGTATGACGAGAAGACCTGCCGCATTACCGGGCCTAAGTTTATTCCTTCAAAAGAATGGCGGGTGAAACTGGAGGGTTCCGGTAAGGTGGGCGAGCGCTATATCGGCATTGCCGGGATCCGCGACCCCTATACCATCCAGAACATCGACAAGGTCATTGAGTGGGCGAAGGCCCAGGCCCGGGAGCGTTTCGGCGATACGGATTATGAACTTCATTACCATGTTTTTGGCAGGAACGGAGTCATGGGTGACCTGGAACCGGTGAAAGAGATTCGCTCCCATGAACTCTGCGTCGTCGTCGAGGGTGTCGCCCCTACAAAAGCCATGGCTGAGGAAGTCGCCATGATCGGCACCCGACAGATGTTTTATGCCCGCCTGCCGGAGGTTAAAGGCACTGCCGGCGGCGTCGCCTTTGTCGTCGACGAAGTGCTGCCGGCGTCACCCGCCTATATATGGACCATAAACCACACCGTCGCCCTGGATGACCCGTTAGAATTGTTCCCCACCTACCTGACGGAAGCAGGAAAGTAAGGAGGTAATATCAATGGCTACCGTAAAACTGATCAACCTGGCCAAAACCATCCGCAGCAAAAATGCCGGTACCGATAAAATTACCTTTGATATCATTTTCCGGGAAAAGGAAAGCTACGAGCTGGTCAAAAAAAGCGGGGTCCTGACCCCGGAAACCATCTGCAAACTTTATGCTATCAGCCCGGAAAGAATCGCTGATTTCGTTGAATTTGACCCGGCTTATGCCATCAAGTTCACCATCTACCGGCAGCGGCCCAGTGGTAGTCCGGGAGATTCCGATGTATTTGGCTGCCAGCAGTATGCACCCCTTCTTGATATCGAAGTGCCGGTGGATTAACTCATCGCTATTCTTGACCCGGGAGGCATATATATGCCTCCCGGCACTCATAAATCTGGGGAACGTCCTGTTAATTAGAGGAACGGAAGCGGAGTAATTTCGTAATTGTCATAATTGAGTCCCTATCTCGGGCCTTGTTTATACACTATTACAGGAGGGCAACAACCCTATGTCCTTGCAATTACTGATTATCCTAGCCTATTTTGCCCTGACCATCGCTATCGGCCTCTATGCCCGGAAAAAGACCAGCAGCGCCAGATCCTTCCACGGGGCCGGCCTGGGTGTCCTGATGGTGGTCGTCGTCGGGGTCGGTGAGTGGCTTGGCGGCACTTCGACTACCGGTATCTCGGAATACGGTTTTATTGCCGGCCTTTCCGGGGCCTGGTATACCATAGCTAACGGTATCGGCGTCATTGTCCTGGCTTTATTCTTTGCTAAATTATACCGTAGCCTGGATACTGTAACCATACCGGGAATTGTGGAAAAATTTCTCGGTGTAAACGCCCGCGTCGTTACCAGCGTTTTACTTATCTTCGTCATGATCGCCGTCGGTACCGCTCAGGTCATCGCCGCCGGCACCATGGGCGTCTCGGTCCTGGGCATCAGTTACGAGACAGCTGTTGTCATCCTGGGAATCGGTTTTATCGCCTACACCCTGGCTGGGGGGATGACGGCCATCGGTTATACCAATCTAGTACACCTGAACGCCATGTACGGTGGCGCCGTCCTGGCCGTGATCTTTGTCTTGGCCGACATCGGTGGATTGGCCTCCCTCAAAAGTCACCTGCCCGCCCAGCCTTTCTTTAGCTGGACCGGCATAGGCTGGTCTCATATCTCTTCCTGGATTATCGCATCCGTCCTCGGCGCCTGCACCGCCCAGGCCGGCATCCAGCCCATCCTGGCGGCAAAGGACGTCCGGGTAGCGCAAAAAGGGGCCTTTATTACCGCTTTTGTCGTCGCCCCCTTCGGTATTCTCACCGCCCTACTGGGCATGGCCGCTAAAGTACGTTTCCCGGAGCTTGCCAATGCCAAGCTGGCTTTACCCACCCTAATGATGCACTTGAACCCGGCAGTCGGCGGCATTGTTCTGGCCTCTATAATGGCGGCTATCCTCTCGACTGTAGCGCCGATTATCCTGGCTGCCGGGACGATGTTTGCGAAAGACCTCTACCAGCGCCTCTGGTACCCGGAGGCCGATGAAAAGCAGTTATTACTGGTTTCCCGGATAAGCACCGGTGCTGCCGGGATCGCCTGCCTGCTCCTGGCCCTCTTAATGTACGGCAGTACTCGCATCCTGGATATGGTTTATTTCGCCTATACCATCCGGGGTTCCCTCTTTGTCATCCTCCTGTTTGCCATCTACTGGCGCAAAACCTCGCCCCAAGGAGCCGTCTATGCGATGGTTATCACCGCCATGGCGGGATTCTTCTGGGTCTTTTATAAGGCCAAATATGGCCATTTCCCCGTCCATCCCGCCTTTACGGAAACCTATGCCGCCGTGGTAATGGCCGTGATCAGCACTGTTGTTTTGAGCCTTATCACCGGGAAAATTGAGGGGCAACATAACGCCGGTGTCGCAACTTTTAATACTGCTTCAGGAGAAGACCGCTAAAGTGACCTGCGGGTGCAGGCCCCGGTAGTTACCACCGGGGCCCTTTACCAGGCTTTATGTTTTCCAACTTTAGCCCGAACGAGTCTCAGTATGATCCTCTACTGCGTCCCGAGCCACTGGTTTGCGCTCCACTTCTACCGTCCACGGCCATTTAAGCCGCCTAGAGAAAAAGGGCTACATCCGCCGGGACCCAACTCGCTCCCGGGCCATCGAAATCGTTGAACCAGGCCCAACCACAACTGTCGCCGAAAACGGTGATATCGTCGTTGCTCTGCTGGGCGAGAAAGCCACCGTCAAATATTTCTACCACTACGAAGACCATGTTGAACTGGTGCCGGCCAACAGCCAAATTCAGCCCATAAAAGCCCGCGAAGTGACCATCCTGGGGAAAGTGATCGGCCTTTTAAGGCGCTTCGCTTAACGGGCAGAGTCCTATATGTATCCCCTGCCAGCAGAAATTTCCATCGCACATCTGTTCTTTTCCCCTTGCTTTCTCCCCGACGCCGGAGTTATAATATACCCAAACGTTTGTTCCGGCGGTGAGCTTAAGTGTCTTCCTCCTGCACCATCCTCCTCTGTGACGCCAACAGCTTCTTCGCCTCCGTTCACCAGGCCCTTGACCCAAGTTTACACGGGCGGCCGGTCATCGTCGCCGGCCGGGAAAGCACTCGCCACGGCATCGTCCTGGCGGCCAGCTATGAAGCCAAAAGGGGTTACGGTATTAAAACCGGGATGACCGTCCGGGAGGCAAAGAGTCTTTGCCCGGATGGCATTTTCATCCCTCCCCACCATGACCTGTACATCGAATTTTCCACCCGTATTTTGCGCATCATGCGGGACTTTACTCCCCTGGTCGAACCTTTTTCCATTGACGAAGCCTGGCTGGATGTGCGGGGCTGCTGGGAACTTTACGGCTCACCTTTAACCATCGCCCGGCGGCTGAAGGAAAGGATTAAAAACGAGGTGGGCATCACCACCAGCGTCGGCCTGGGGCCTACAAAGCTATTGGCCAAGATGGCGGCCGAGATGCAGAAGCCCGACGGCCTGACGGTCCTCGATTATCCGGACGTTCCTAAAAAGATGTGGCCCCTGCCGGTGAAGGAGCTTTTCGGCGTAGGTCCCCGGATGGAGGCGCATCTGGCCAAGCTCGGCATCTATACCATCGGCGACCTGGCCCGTTTTCCCGTCGAGGTACTGGTCAGGCGCTTCGGTGTCGTGGGGCAGGTTTTACACCAGTGCGCTCACGGCATCGACTACAGCCCGGTGGACCCCCACTCCCTGGATAGAGTCAAATCCGTCGGCCACCAGATCACCCTCCCCCGGGATTACTACAGCCACGAAGATATTGAGGTGGTTTTACTGGAGCTTTCCGAGCTGGTGGCCCGGCGGGCGCGCCTGGGAAATTACCTGGGCCGCACGGTGAGCATCAGCCTTAAAGACGCCGAGTTTAACTGGGTAGGGCGGTCTTACACTCTGCCCTATTATACCGATACGGCTGCCGATATTTACGCCGCGGCCCGGCAGCTCCTCCACCGCCACTGGCCGCCCGGCAGGCCGGTGCGGCTGGTGGGAGTGAACCTGGCCGGGCTGGTACCGTCAGCGGCACGCCAGGAAGACCTTTTTGGCCGGGTGGAAAAACAGGCCCGCCTGGACCGGGCCTGCGATCGGTTGAAGAACCGCTACGGGGAAAGGGTCATCTACCGGGCGGCATCCCTAACTCAGGCAGGTGTCCTCTATGCGCGGGGCTAATGCTTTGTATGAAGGCCACCGGTTGATGCTGCCGGGGCTCAAAGATCGGGCCACGGCTACCTGCCGGGGCTGTCGCTACTATGCCCTGATCCTGGGCCGGGAGGAAAATAAGCCGGCCTGCCTGGCCACCCTGGATCTTTATCTTTCCGGGGAACGCCGGGTGCCGGGGGAACTCCAGGCCCGGGACTTTATCTGGCTGGCCGGCAAAGAAGCCCTGGTCAAGGCTGTGGCGAAGGTCCGGCCGGAAAGGCAGGCCTGCGGCTTTTACTGCCCGCGGGAGTAACATGGATTATCGTGTTGCCCTCCACCTTTCTGCATTCTGGATTCTTTCCAGAGGTGAGGGGTGAGATGCGGTGAGCCATGCGATAAAGGGCGGCGGGGCTATGTCGCCCAGGTTCTTCCGGGCCAGGTCCACCTGCAACCTGATCATGGCCCCGGGATTACCGGTAAGCTCCAGGGCCACCCGGTCGGCTTCGGTTTCATAACGGCGGGAGATGGCGTTCGGCACCGGTTGGCCCAAAAAGGACATCAGCTGGAGGAAAAGGAGCATGGCAACCAGGAGGTGGGGAGGGTATGGCCCCGGCCGGGCTATTTCGTAGGTAAAGGTTAGTTTCAGGACAGCATATAACAATCCCAGAAGCAAGAAATTAGCCAGGATACCCCACAGCAATCCCCGGAGAATATGGCCGCGCTGCCAGTGGGCCATTTCGTGGGCGATTACGGCTTCTACTTCATCAAGGGGATAATCGGCCAGCAAGGTATCATAAAGAACAATGCGTTTGGTAGTTCCCAGGCCGGTGAAATAGGCATTGGCCTTGGTGGTCCGGCTGCTGGCATCCATTACTAACACTTCCTTAACTTTCAACCCAGCGCGGCCGGCCAGTTGTGTCACCATAGTTTTAACCGGACCTTCTGGGATGGGCTGGAAACGGTTAAAAAGCGGGGCGACCAGAAGCGGCCAGAGGAAGGCTGAGATAAAGAGCCAGCCGGACAGGAAGAGGCCGGCGGGGGCCCACCAGGTATGGGGCCAGCGCCCGGTAGCCCAGAAAAGGAGGAGCACCCCGGTTCCGGAAAGGATTAGATCGAGGACGCCACCCTTGAGGTAATCCAGCCACCAGGAAGTCAGGGTTTGGGTAGAGAAACCCCACTGGTGCTGGACGATAAAGCTGCTGTAAAAATTAAAGGGTAAAGCGACTGCCTTCACCAGTAACCAGATAAGGACGAAATAGATTACCAGGGCCGGATAATAGCGCCCGCCGGTGATGCGTAAAGCTCCATCCGACCAGGCGGCTGCCCGGGTACTGGCGACCAGCCAAACCAGGAAGGTTATCTGGGCCAGGAAGGCCAGGATACTTACCAGGCGCATGGTCTGCTGGTAATGCCGCGCCCTTTCCACCTCGGCCGGGGTGAAATACTGCCAGGCGGCAGCCGGCACTTTACCCGGAAAAAGGGTGAAAAAGATAAAGGCGAGGCTTAAAACGCCTGCCAGTATTAAAAGGATGGTCCAAACTATGCCGGCTTTAGCCGTCATTAAATTGCCCCCCTCTACCACCTGCCCTCGATGCTATTTTATTCGTCGCGGGCGGCTCTATTCTCCCGCTTAAATTTTTAGTAAAGGGAGCCGGATTACCTCTGGCCCCTGAGGCTACAGGGTTGCATATCAACAGTGGCCGGCCTTTCAAGACGCCTTTTTATAGCTGTGGGCTGACAACAGGGTCTGCAGGATCATAATATTGGCGCGGGCGTTTTTGCGGATGGCTTCCTGGCCGGCAGGACGCAAATAGTCTAGGGGGTGCAGGCAGGGTTCGCCACAGACGTCGGCCCCGGCCACATTTTTCTGCCGTGTAATTTCCCGCAGGGCAGGTAAAAGCTCCCCAAGGGTCATTGACCCCTGTTCCCAGTTGGTGATTGCCTCCTGCGGGCTTAACACATCTTTATCGATGCTGATATAAACAGTCCCGGCGGTTTTCTTTAATGCCTGACGGATCATGGATAACCGGGCGCCGGGGAGGTAAACCAACTTGGCCAGGTAATGGGGAGCAATGCCCTGCAGGCTTACCGTCCGGGGGCCGATAATAACGGCTTTTTGCAAAGTTGGCAGTTCCAGAGCCCTGGCGAGCCAGGAACCGCAGGAAATAGCCACCCCCTGGGGGGCCTGGTACAGGTCGATATGGTAATCAAAAAGGATTAACGTAAAGGGGCAGGCTATGGACGCCGCGAGAAGATAAGATACATAGTGGAAATCCCCGCTACCGATAAAGGTAATGCCCCTCTTTCCCTTCCCCAGCCTGGCGGCGATCTGGTCTAGGGCCTCCTGGCCGCAATACAGCCTGGTACCCTTGATGTCCCGCATATCGATTAATTCATAGGGAAAACGCCGCAATTCTTCCTGTCGGGTTAAAGTATCATCGAAATTCAGCAAGGTAATAACCTTAGATCCTGTAAACATAAAAAGGTTATCACCTCGGCTTTTTATTGTACTTGGGGCCTAAAGTTATTGTGGATTTAATTTCCGCAGCTGCTTTACCAGGGGAATGCCGAGAAGCAGGACGGCGATGGCTTCCCCTAAGGCGACGGTAGTTACGGCAAGGTAAATATTAACATGTAGCAAATATGACAGGTAAGCCCCAACTATGAGGCCATTCAAGATGATGGGCGGTAGGTAAGCGAGGCGGCTCTGCCGCCAGATATAGGTCAACCAGGCAGCTGCCAGGGTGGTCAGGCTGCCCAGGACGATGTCTATGGGGCCAAGGCCGCCGTAAATATTGCTTATCAGGCAACCGAGAAAGAGCCCCGGGATTGCTTCGGGGTAAAGGATCGGTAAAAGGGTTAAAGCTTCGGCTACCCGTACCTGAAGATAACCGAAACTAATGGGCTTGAGTATAATCGTTACTACCGCGTAGAGAGCAGCAATAATGGCTCCGCGGGCGATCCTCCTGGCAGTCACTTTTGTATCCTCCTCAACTTAGTATTTTTTTACTTGCTAAAGACTGGATATTGGGCCAGGTTTACATAAGCAGGCAGTCCGTTATGGTAAGGTATATTAACTTCACCCTGAATCAAAGGCCGGGCGTAGTTGATAAAGTCCATAGTGACGTCGTTTCCTGCCTCATTTATCCAGGCCCTCGGCACCTTTTTCTCCCGGTTGGCCACCTCATCCAGTTTTACCAGTTCATACGTACACCGGTACTCTTCCCCTTTCAGGCGCTTGATGGCCACCATATGGCCGCTGGCTCCCCGCAGAGCCTCCTCAACAGCTACGCGGCCTACGTTATAGGCTTCTTCGGCATCGGTCCGGGAGGCCAGGTGCATGGCACTGCGCTGGCTGGTGGCCGGGAGGATGACGCGGCCTTTGATTTTCAGTTCAGCTTCAATTTTATTAAGAAGGAACTGACCCACTCCTCCCAGGCGCTGGTGGCCGAAAACATCTACAGTAGCGGTGTCATTAAATATATAGTTCCCATTTTTGTCAACCAGGCCTTCGGAAACAACTACCAGGACCGTGCCGTATTGGCGGTAGGCTTTTTCCACATCGGTCATAAAAGTCTCAAGGTCAAAGGCTACCTCCGGCAGGTAGATTAAATGGGGAGCTTCTCCTGGTGCACGCCGGGCCAGGGCCGTAGCTGCCGCCAGCCAGCCGGTATTGCGGCCCATGGCTTCTACAATAGCTACTTTGGTAGAGGTGACGATGCTTTTAATGTCGATCCCCATCTCCAGGACAATGGTAGCCAGGTATTTGGCGGCGCTACCATAACCTGGACAGTGATCCGTGAGGGGCAAGTCGTTGTCGATGGTTTTGGGGATGCCAATTACCCGGAGTTCATACCCTTTTTCCTGCGCCAGCTGGTTGACTTTATGGGCTGTATCCATAGAGTCATTGCCGCCGATGTAGAAAAAGTACCGGATATTAAATTTACGGAAGACAGCCAGGAGCTTATTATAGTCTTCCTTCTTCTTTAACTGATACCGGCAGGAGCCCAGGGCTGCTCCAGGGGTGAAACGCAGGCCTTGAATGGTAGACGCATCTTCCCGGCGTAAATCAATAAAATTCTCTGCTAAAATACCCATGATGCCGTTACGGGCACCATAAATTTCGCCGATGGCTTCACTGCGATAAGCTGCTTCGATGGCTCCGGCCAGGCTGTTATTGATCACAGCCGTAGGGCCACCCGACTGAGCTATGACACAGTTCCCTTTAAACAAAGGGATTTTCCTCCTCTCCCGAATAAGGGTTACTTTTTATATTATAATCCTGGCCTTCTATCCTGGCTATAGGGAGTGACATCTTGAGGTCCTGCGGAATAAGCTAAATTAGACTACAAGGTATTTGGAGGTGTAACCAATGGCTGAAGAAGGCGGCAGCTTATTTGGACCGAAGAAAAGCGCACAGGATGGTAGCCTGGGATTTAATTTCCCCGGTGGAAGTTTTGCCTTTATCCTGTTCCTGATCTTGATCCTTCTCTTCTTTGGAGATAATTAGGGTTTAAAGGTAACCCCGCTGTCCGCGGGGCTTTTTTATAACTAATTGCCTACCAGCTCTACCGGCACACCGGTAGCAGCCACCAGGTCAAGGTAATGTTGACCCGTCAAATCGAAGCCCCGGTAGTCAAAAGCGATGGCAGGCAAGATAATAAGATCAACGGGGTTGTCATTCTTATTAGACCACTCCTGCCAGGCTATCTTAAAATCCCCTAAGGTTAATAAGCCGGCACAGGCGATAGTGCCGCCAAAAAATTGGCTAGGAGTAGTTATTACCTCCAGCTCCCAGGGTAGCCAGGCCACAGCTTCCTTTATTACGTTACCGGCCAGTTCAGAGGTCATAACAAGCACCCGCCGGGCATGGTGACGATGGCAGGCTTGCTCAACTTCCTTAAGAATAGCAGGGTCAAAATCCCAGCTAAAGGTAAGGCCGCTCCCGTCCTCTGTCACCAGCAAGTTAAGGGAACACCTTTGTTTATTACACCCGGTAGAGGAGGTATATGGACCGGAACCGGTATTTTCTTGCCGTTGGACCACTAAGTGCCGTTTTCCGGGTTTGGCAATGAGGCGATAGGCTTCTACCCGGGAACGCGGTTTTCGCCCGTCAACTGCCAGGATAATATCGCCCCTTTTGAGGCCGGCCCGGTCAGCCGGGGTACCAGGGATAACCCCCTCTACTACCGGCATTAGATTATCTAAGCATGGTGGTTCTAACAGCAAAGGGACGTCCGTTTGCTTACGGAGAACCTCCAATTCTGCTTCTATTTGTTGCCGTAAATTTTCTGGGAAACGCAACTCCGGTGGCGCCAGCCGGGTGTAGCCGGGCAAAAAGATGCGAATGGTCCTGGCACCGGAACGAGCCAGGTAAAGGATTGTCTCCCGGACATCCGGCCAGCCGGTAATCCAGGGAAGGGCCACCAGGCTACCGTGGTAGGTAATGCCGGCTTGCTTTAAGGTTAAAGGAGCCTCTAGGGCCGCAGTTGGTTTTTTGTCACCCATGAGCTTGAGCCGGCCTGCCGGGCTGGCGCTATTGAGAGAAAGGTTTATTTCCAGGGGCCCCAGATCAACCAGGATCCTGACCAGTTCTCGGGTTAAAAAAGTTCCATTCGTAGTAATTTCTACGACAGTTGCAGGAAAACGCCGCCGCACTCTGGCCAGGATCGCAAGGAAATCGGGATGGGTCATGGGTTCCCCTTCGATAAGGCGGGTGGCCGATTCGCCAATCACTATTTTGCGGCTACCGTCCAGAAAGTCCAGGAGGGTGTCAACCTGCTCCGGTTTTAGAGGAGGCAGGTACCGCGTTTCCACTCCTGGAGGATTCTGGCGGTGGCTGCAGAAGAGGCAGCGTAAATTGCAACTGGAAGTCAGCGGCAGGATATTATACCGCGCGGCCGTCATAACGGCCAGCTGAAAGCTATCCATGGATGACCGGTGCAGTTATAAATCTCTCCTTCATCGCAGGAAAATCCCGCCGAGAATCAAGGAAGCAACTACCCCTAAAAGGGGGCTCAAATTTAAATAATGGACCAGGAAAAAATAAGCGGCTGCAATGCCAAAGGGGAGCCAGTTAAAGGGGCCCGTGCTTTTTGCCACAAAGGCATATTTGGCAAAGTCCCAAGCCAGCATGGCCAGCATTACGAAAACTACAGGTCGGATACCGGCAACCATGCCTTTGATGAAGGGGCTATCCTTGAATTTCTCCAGAAAGGCGAAGAAACCAATCAAGATTATAAATACAGGGATGGTTACGGCGATCAGAGCAACAGCAGCACCCATCCAGCCGGCTACTTTGTAACCAATGTACATGGTTAGCTTTGTGGCAATGGGTCCCGGAAGAGCGTTGCTGAAAGCCAGCGCCTTGCCGAACTCTTCCTGGGTTACCCAGTGGTATACGTCAACCGCCTCGTGTTCATAAAGGGGTACAATGGCCGGTCCGCCACCATAGCCTAGCAAGGTCGCCCGGCCAAAGCCTATAAAAAGGTCCAGCAACGTCTTTAGCATTTAGGTTCTCCTTCATCCTTTCATTGATTAAAGTGTCGATCTAGATCGAAATCGAATCGATCTAGATGTCCAAATTATACTATATCTCGACATTTGTGCACAGAGGTATTGTTGCTTCATAACCGTTTTGACAAAGAAGGCCGGTTGGTAGCAGACTCATTGCTATCAACCGGCCTTCGTTCATATGCCCACTAAACTTTCTTCCCCGGGTATTCGCAGCGCCCGTAAAATTTGCTACCATAAATAGTGTGCGACGGTGCAAGAATGCCGTGCCAACCCCGGCTTTAGCCGTGGAGAGGTTCAGTGAACGAGCCTTACGGTAGCCGGCGATTTGGCTTGAAGGCCGGTGCTGCCTGGCGGTCTTTGTCCCAACTACGGGAGGGAGCAAATACAGATGGTAGTCTTCTCGAAGGTAAGGCTTGTTGAAGGTGCCTGCAACTGCTTGGCAGACAGCAGGTTTAAATATAACTATCGTAATAAGTGCGACGGTAGGGACCTCCTGGGAGCCATCTATGATAATTCCGTTCCCTGCGTTTTTTTTGACCCCCAGTATCGGGGTGTTTTGGACAAGCTTGCATACGGCAACGAAGGTGTCAGTAGAGGGATGCAAAGATCCATGCTTCCGCAGATGAAGGAAGATATAATAAAAGAGTTCATTGCCGAAATAAGTCGCATTCTCATCCCCAGCGGCCATTTATTCCTGTGGGTGGACAAATTTCACCTCTGCGAGGGTGTATCCAGCTGGTTACCAGCAAACCTCAAAATTGTTGATATGGTCGTCTGGAACAAGCAGAAAATGGGTATGGGATATCGAACGCGCAGGCAGTGCGAATACCTGCTTGTCGTGCAGAAGCGACCGCTTCGCGCCAAGGGCGTATGGGCCGTACATGATATCCCCGATGTCTGGGAGGAGAAAGTGAGTGGAGACCACCCCCACTCCAAACCAGTTCTTCTGCAAGCACGTCTCATCGAAGCAGTAACAAATCAGGGCGATGTGGTAGTCGATCCGGCGGCAGGCAGTTATTCTATCCTGACGGCTTGCCAAAAAACGGGGCGGACTTTCCTGGGAGGCGATCTGGTTTATGGCGCTGATTAGAAACGCAAAGGGACGTGACGATGGAGAATATACCAACCTTCCTGTTACGGCCAGGTCGAGAGGTCCGAATCTAAGGTTGAGCGGGTCGATGCAGCGTTATTAAATTCCCCTAATGAACACAGCAGGCTGGTATCTATTACCAGCCTGCTGTGTCTTGATTTTGCTTATTGGTGCGGCAGAAGGGATTTGAACCCCCACCCTGTAGACCAGGACTAGAACCTGAATCTAGCGCGTCTGCCAATTCCGCCACTGCCGCTCGCAATCGCTCCCTCAAGGAGCAAGTCTAATTATAGCAGCCTGCCAGCTACCTGTCAAGGGTCCCAACGTAAAGTAACCTGGTCTCCTGCGGCCAGAGGAGTAGTAAATTCGGCTGGATGGCCGTTAACCTCCATCACGAGCCTTTTCCGGCCCGGTGGCGGTGTTAAGGGGAAATCCAGGTAGTTAAAAATATCGGTAAATAACACATCGGTTGCCTGGACTTTGAGGGTGACCGGGCGGCCATTTAAGATGATAGTTATAACCTTGCCGGCAGCTTCAACTCCTGTTACTAAGTTGTCGCCATCTTTGATTGGAGCTTCAGGCCGGACGGGCTGACCGTTTAAAAGAATGGTGCCTTTCAGGGGTTCCCCCAACCTGACCAGTACCTGAGCTACCGTATCTAAAGGTTCATAGGTAATGCGGGCTTGATCTTCTATCGGGGTATTGTAATCCACCTGGTTACCGTTCATTGTAATCAGAGGTTCCAGGGTGACCTGGCGCCCGTTAAAGGTAATGGTTATGGGAGCGAGTTCCGGTACCAGGTCGCCTACGGTTCCGCAGGCGTCAGCACCATCACGGCCCGGAATCACCTGGATTTCATCTCCGGGGCTTACGGTAGCATCCAGGGTGGCAGGAGAATTATTTACCAGGATAGTTCCCGGCTGCCCGGGTTGACCCCGGAGAAAGGTTAGACGCCCGTTGACCTCCACCCCCAGGCCCCTACCCGGTCGGCCATAAAGGGTTCGCGCCGGAATGCCGGCCGCGAGCAGGGCCTGGGTGACAGTCACCTGCTGCCCGGCCAGGAAATGCACCGGCCGGCCGTTGACAATTACCCGGGCCAAGCCCAGGCTTTCCTGCTTTAAGGCTGTAATGGCAATCCCTATCGGAGTAATTGCCTGGGGCCCCTGCAAATTTTTAGCCCCGCTAATGTCATTTAAAACTTCCCGGCCGCGCACGGCCACCCTGTCCGGCGGTATTTCCAGCTGGCCGGCCAGGGCCTCAGGGAGTCCCGGGGTAAGGCTACCGCCCCCTACCAGCAGGACGGCCTGGGGAGCGCGGCCGTTGAGCAGGATAATCTGGTTGGCAATCTGCCGGGCCAGCTCAGCTACCGCAGGTTTAATTACCTCTGTAATAGCAGCTGCCGGCAGGGTGCGTTTTTGCCCGACAATATCGGTAAACGTTATACTGGCATTTTTTAATAACTGGCGCTTGACTGCTTCAGCTGTATGAAAGTCCAAAAGGAGGGCCTCTGCCAGGGCTTCGGTGATTTCATCCCCGGCTGAGGGTACCATAGCATAACCTGTAATGGTACCCTGGCCGGTAATGGCTATGTCGGAAGTGCCAGCGCCGATATCTACCAGGACCAGGTTTAATCCCCGCATGGCTGCCGGTACGGCTACGGCGCTGGCAGCAATGGGTTCCAGGGTAAGGGAAGCCATGGTGAGGCCAGCCCTTTGCAGGGACGCTACCAGGGAATCCACCACTACCCTGGGCAAAAAAGTGGCTATAACTTCTGTGCCCATGTGCCGGCCACGCTGGCCAACCAGGTTGCCGATGGGATGGCCGTCGAGGCTGTAGCCTACCACACTGTAACCAACACAGTGGTAAGCCGCCTGGTTTTCGCCTGCCGTCAGGAGCCGTTTTTCAGCTTCCTGGACGGCTGCGGCCTCCAGGGCCAGCACATCCTGGCTGCTGATTTCCGTAGCCGGCGATATTTCTTCCCCGGCGGTGGCCCGCTGGGTTTTTAAAGCCCGGCCGGCAGCGGCTACCGCTGCTTCTTTTAAAGGCATATGTAACTTTTTTTCCAGTTGTTCTTTAACCGCCTGGATGGCCAGGGCTACCTGGGGAATATCATGGATCTGGCCGTCCAGCATGGCGCGCTGCTGGTGTTCAACTATTGCTGCCGCCCGGATGTGGTAACCCTTTTTCCCGGGAACCAGCACCAGGCCGGCGACTTTACGGGTCCCCACGTCCAGGGCAAAAACCGGACTTTCAGCCATGGCAGCACCTCCTCCCAAAAAATTCGCCCTATCCAGGTAAAATCCTGCTTCCCTCTAACTTGGAATTAGCCATGCAGGATGCAGTAAAAATTTACCCGGATGTTTAAACCCGGGTCACTGTCACTCTCTATTTATTTCCTTCCTCGGCAAAGCCGCTATAGGGGTCAGAATAGCCTGGCGTACTGCCGTACATCTGTAGTATCTTTTTGATATCATCCATTTCTTTCTTTTCTCGCTCCAGCATACTGTTAATTATTTGCTTGACTCCCTCCGGGGCTGTAGAGGCAATTTCCGGCCAGAGGGTCAGCTCTTCCTCATCGAGGCGCAGGACCTGGCGCAGTTTATCCAGCCAGTGCATAGTACTTTCTCCTTTCTATTTCTTGTCTTCCGCAGGTTTTTCACTGTAAGGGACAGGGTCATCAAAGTAAGGCGGCCGGGGCGGTTTATAGGGTGGCGGGTAAGGCGGTTGATAGGGGGGTTCGTAGGCCATGACATGGGCCAGGTGATGGTTCCAGAACATGGCTTCTTCTACTTCACCCAGGATGTGGTTTAACAGGGTATGCCGGATACCAAAGGAAGGTGCTGAGGCCGCTGCTTCAGCCAGCAGCCTGATTTCTTCTAGGTCGATTTCCAAGGCTCTCCTGGTTTTATGATGAGAACCGTTCATGATATTACTCCTTCCATAAAAAGTATTTTCTATAATAAATTATGCTAACGTTTACCAGGATGTTATTGGCAGCAGGTTTTCTAATTGCACCAGCGGGGGAAGTGTTATAAAATCATTGCGGAGAGGAGATTTATTGATGCAACCTCAAGATGAAGTTTTTCGTAGCCAAGCCGCTGTTCCTGTACCTGTTTCCTCCCTTTTGTGGCAGGGCGTCCGGGCGGCCCTGCCCATCGTCCTCGGCTATTTACCCCTCGGCTTTGCCTACGGTGTCCTGGCCCGGGAGGCGGGCTTTAACCTCTGGGAAACAGTACTCATGTCGGTGCTGCTCTATGCCGGCTCCGGCCAGTTTATTGCCGTCAGCATGTTTGGCAGCGGCGTGGCAGCGGCCGCCATTATTTTCACCGTCTTCCTGGTAAACTTACGCCACCTGCTTTTCAGCGCCTCCCTGGTACCTCATTTGCGGCGTTTTCGGCCGGGGGCCCTGGCCCTGCTGGCAGCGGAAATCACCGATGAGACCTTTGCCGTGGCCATCAATCACTACAGCAACCACGAGGCCCATCTTCCCTATCATTTCGGCCTCAACCTGGCGGCCCATTTTTCCTGGGTGCTGGCTTCGCTGCTGGGCGGGCTGGCGGGTAATTTGATGGGGGACCCGGCCCGCTTCGGCTTCAATTTTGCCCTGCCGGCCATGTTCATCATCCTGCTTGTCATGCAGTTAAAGGATAAGAAGACCATCATAGTTGCTACCCTGGCGGCCTTATTTTCGGTAGTTTTTGCCCTCCTCTGGCCCGGCAGCTGGAACATCATCCTGGCAACGGTCATAGCCGCCACCCTGGGAGTGATCTTAGAGCCATGGACAGGCAAATTTTAATTATTATCCTCGGCACCGCCGTGGTAACCTACTTGCCCCGGATGCTTCCCCTGGTAGTCTTAAGCCGGGTCCGGTTACCGGAGGTTTTTTTACGCTGGTTGAGTTATGTTCCGGCGGCGGTCCTGGCTGCCCTGCTGGTGCCGGGACTACTGTTACCTGATGGCAAGTTATCGTTAGCCGCCAACCCCTACCTGCTGGCGGCTATCCCCACAGGTATCGTAGCCCTGAAGACCCGCAGCATGGCTCTGACCATTTTAACCGGTATGGTAGCAATGGTTCTGATCCAGCAATGAAAGGAAGATTTTAATTATGGCCACCTATCGTTCCGTCTGTCCCCTCGACTGCCCCGATGCCTGCGGCTTGCTCATTGAAGTTAATGAAGGCCGGGCGACTAAAGTCAGCGGCGACCCGGAGCACCCTTACACGAGGGGATATACTTGCGCCAAAATGCGCTATTACCCGGAGCTTATTCACTCTCCGGAACGGGTCCTGACACCTTTAAAGCGGAGCGGCCCTAAGGGAAGCGGCCTTTTTACGCCCATTTCCTGGGCGGAAGCCCTGGAAACTATCGCCAGGCGCTGGCAGGAAATTATAGCTACCTATGGTGCCAAAGCCATTCTCCCTTATTCCTATGCCGGCGTCATGGGGTTGCTTCAGCGCAATGCCGGCCATGCCTTTTTCCACCGTCTGGGAGCTTCCGAACTCCAGCGGACTATCTGCTCACCAGCCGCCGAGGCCGGCTGGCAGCAGGTTCTAGGCCACACCTGGGGTAGCGATCCGGAGACGGTTGTTAACGCGGACCTGGTAATCATTTGGGGCATGAATCCGGCCTCTACCAGCATCCATTTCCTCTCCTTGGTGCAGCAGGCCCGGCAGAAGGGCGCCCGGTTGATTGTTATCGATGCTTACCGTACCCGGACGGCTGCCGTGGCCGATGAGGTCATCCTGGTTCGACCTGGCAGCGATGCCGCCCTGGCTCTGGGCGTCATGCACGTGCTGGTGGCGGAAGGACTGGTCGATAGCGGCTTTATATCCGCCCACGTTTCCGGCTATGAGGAACTTCGCGCTAAAGTCCTGCCCGATTATCCTCCGGAAAAGGTGGCCGCTATCACCGGTGTACCGGCTGCAACGATTATTAACCTGGCCCGGGCCTACGGCCGGGCCAGGGCGCCCTTTATCCGCATCGGCTACGGCTTTTCCCGTCACCGCCAGGGCGGTATGGCCGTCCGGTTCATTGCCTCCCTGCCGGCCCTGGTAGGAGCCTATGCTAAGCCTGGGGGCGGTGCCTTGCAGAGTTCCGGGACCGGCAGCGCTGTCAAGCTGGATGTCCTGACCCGGCCTGACCTGCGGCAGCGGCCGGTGCGGGCTATAAATATGGTCCGGCTGGGCCGGGCTTTAACAGAGGCGCTGGAACCACCGGTGATGAGCCTTTACGTTTATCACGGCAATCCAGCCACAGTGGCTCCCGACCAGAACCGCGTCCTGGCGGGTTTAAGGCGGGAGGATCTCTTTACCGTGGTCCACGAGCGCTTCCTGACAGATACGGCCCTCTACGCCGACATCATCCTGCCGGCCACCTTTTCTATAGAACAGGAAGATCTCTACCGCAGCTACGGCCACTATTACCTCCAGCGCAGCCCGGCGATACTACCACCCCCGGGTGAGGCGAAGAGCAACTGGCAGACCTTTTGCCTCCTGGCCCAAGCCCTGGGCTTTAACGAAGATATTTTCCGGCGCTCCGAGAGGGAAATGGTCGAGCTTTTAATCCAGGAGATTCCCTTGGAACAGGAAGACAGGAAAGCCCTGTTTGCCGGCAGGGCTGTTAAACTAAAGCCGGCGCGGGGATTTGCCACCCCTTCAGGTAAAATCGAACTTATGGCTGCCGGGGCCAAACTACCCGGATACGAGCCGCCGGGCGATCATGAGCTGAACAGACTTTATCCTTTCCATCTCCTCACGGCCCCGGCCCATTTTGCCCTCAACTCCAATTTCGGGCAGCTACCTTCCCTGCGGGAACGGGAAGGGGGCCCTCAGGTCCTCGTCAACCCTGATGACTGCCGTAAAAAAGGCCTGGTGGATGGCACCCTGGCTGAGGTTTATAACCAGCGCGGCTCCTGTCTCCTTAAGGTGCGGGCCAGCAGCGACGTTCCTCCGGGTGTCGCCGTGGCTCCCGGAGTCTGGTGGTGCCGGCATTCCCCCGGCGGACGCAACATTAACAGCGTTATTGGCGACGATTTAACCGACCTGGGTGAAGGCAGCACCTTTTACGACCACCGGGTCGATATCCGGCCGTTATAACTGGTAACCGGTGACAACCCCGAAAAACCGGCAGGGCCTTGAACGTCGTTGCTCAAGGCCCTGCCGGCTCAAGGAGGTCTTTGAAGAAGTGAGTGTGTATTCCTATTATAACCTTCCAGGCTAATAATATACATGGTTACCAAAAATTTTGAGGATGTTCTGGCGTCACCATGGAAAGTTAAAGGTTTATAATCCCATTTTTAGGCCGCGATCTCCCGGAAGGCTTCCCGGGCGGCTTCTATGGTCCGGTCAATATCGGCCTCCGTGTGGGCCAGGGACATGAAGGCGGCTTCAAACTGGGACGGCGCCAGGTAAATCCCCCGGCGTAGCATGGCCTGGAAGTAGGCGGCGAAGGTCTTTGTGTCGCTGGCCGTGGCCGTAGTATAATCGATCACCGGGCCGGGGGTAAAGAAGGCGGTGAACATGGCTCCCACCCGGTTAAAGGTAACGGGTACGCCGGCCTCACCGGCAGCTTCCTTGAGGCCCTTTTCCAGGCGGGCCGAGAGGCTTTCCAGGCGCTCATAGACCCCGGGTTCCTTGAGGACCTTCAAAGTTGTCAGGCCGGCGCTGACGGCCAGGGGGTTGCCGGACAGGGTCCCGGCCTGGTAGACCGGCCCCACCGGAGCCACCATGGCCATAATCTCCCGTCGGCCGCCGTAGGCTCCCACCGGCAGGCCGCCGCCGATGATTTTACCCAGGCAGGTAAGGTCAGGCCGGACGCCAAAGCGGCTCTGGGCACCGCCGTAGGCTACCCGGAAACCGGTCATGACTTCATCAAAAATTAACAGGCTTCCATAGTGTTTTGTTATGGCCCGCAGGCCCTCCAGGAACCCCGGTTGCGGCGGGACACAGCCCATATTGCCGGCCACAGGTTCGACAATGACGGCGGCAATCTCTTCACCAGCCTGCTTAAAGACAGCCTCCACGGCATCCAGATTGTTATAAGGGGCAACGATGGTATTGGCGGCTGTGGCGGCCGGGACGCCGGGGCTGTCGGGGACGCCGAAGGTCAGGGCCCCGGACCCGGCCTGGATCAAAAAGTAATCGGCATGGCCGTGGTAACAACCGGCAAATTTAACGACTTTCTCCCGGCCGGTATAACCGCGGGCCAGGCGGATGGCGCTCATGGTCGCCTCCGTACCCGAATTGACCAGGCGCACCATCTCAATGGAAGGAACGGCGGCGGTGATTTCCCGGGCCAGTTCATTTTCCAGTTCGGTAGGAGCGCCAAAGCTGGTGCCCATGTCATGCAGGGTGTTTTCCAGGGCGGCCATAACCTCCGGGTGGCGGTGACCCAGGATGAGGGGGCCCCAGGAGGCGACATAGTCGATATACCGGTTACCGTCAATGTCATAGATATAGGCTCCTTCGCCTCGCTGGATAAAGGGCGGCGTCAGGCCGACGGCTTTAAAGGCCCGAACGGGGCTGTTCACCCCGCCGGGCATGAGTTTAACAGCCTCGGCGTAGGCAGCTGCTGATCTGGGCCAGGCTTCGATCACCGGGTACTTCCTCCTTTTTCTATTCCCGACACTCGGGGGGTTCCTGAATAAAATACTGCATGCTCTCTTTTTTCAGCTCGGCCGTGCTGAAAATAAGGCGGTAATTATTATGGCCGATGGCCGCCGCCAGGCGGGCCGCCAGTTTCTCGCAGGCCTCCCTGGTGCGGCAGTGAATGACAGCATACAGGTTATAGGGCCATTCGGGATGTTGCCGGCGCTGGTAACAGTGGGTTACTTCCGGGAAAGTGGCCAGTTTTTCCCCTGCCCTTTTTAATTCTTCCGGCGGCAGCTGCCAGACGACCATGGCGTTGGCAGTTATACCGGCTTCCCGGTGGCGCAGGGCGGCACCGAAGCGGCGGATTATACCCTCGGCCTGAAGGCGGCGGATGTGCCCCAGGACTTCAGCTTCGCTGAGGCCCAGCCTTTGAGCCACCGGTAAAAAAGGACGGGAAATTAGGGGGATATCGCCCTGAAGCAGGCGCACCAGTTCCTTTTCCAGGTCGGTTAAAGGACGTGGCAATTTTACGGGCTCCCTTCTTCCAGGTTAAAGTTTACCCGGATCTTGTAAGATTTTTCTGCCGGGAGCTCCAGCACCGGCAGGCCGGTCCTGGCTTCTATACTGGCCATGACCTTTTCCAGCTGGCGGCGGCAGGGGCTGATAAGGGTAAACCACATGTTATAAGCATCTTCCCGCAGGTAATTGTGGGTAACTCCTGGAAAGCTATTAACTACTGCCGCTACTTCCGCCAGGCGCTCTTCAGGGACCTGCATGGCGCAGAGGGTGCTGGTATAACCCAGTCGCCGCAGGTCAAAGACGGCGCCGATGCGGCGAATGATCCCTTCTTCTTTTAATTTAGCCAGGCGTTCCAGGACTTCCTTTTCCGTGAGACCCAAACGCCGGCCCAGTTCGGCGTAGGGCTCTTCCGTCAGGGGGAAATTTTCCTGGATCATATTTAATAAACGGCGGTCAAGGTTATCCAACCTCCATCCCCTTCCGGCCCTGGTAGAGACACCAGGGCTCTTCAGCCATATAGTCGCCGTGGTAATACCAGGCCCGCGCGCGGCAACCGCCGCAGATCTTCTTGTAGCCGCAGCGGCCGCAGCTACCGCCGTAGCTTTCCGTGCGTAAAGTACGGAAAACCTCACTCTCCTGCCAGAGACGGCTAAAGGGCGTTTCCCGGACATTGCCCACGGGCAGATTCAGGTAGGCACAGGGCTGGACGTCTCCCCGGGGACTGACGATGCAGTAGGCAATGCCGGCCAGGCAGCCGCGGCTGTAGCGGACGGGAATTCCCATTTCCCTGGCAATGCGCATAAACTGGGGCGCGCAGGTGGGTTTTAATTCAATATTTACCTGCTGCTGCTTTTGTAAGATGCGCTTTAAGGTTCTCTCATATGCCTCGGCCCGTAAGGATTCCGCTTCGATGCTCGCCGCCCGGCCGGTAGGCACCAGGAAAAAGAAATGGTGAGCCCTCGCGCCAAGATCCACCGCCAGGTCAGTCAGTTTTTCCAGCTCGTCCTGGTTCCAGTCAAAGACGGTGGTATGCACCTGGAAGGACAAACCCGCCTCCCGGCAGGCCGCCATACCGGCCAGGGCTTCCTGCCAGGCCCCATCCTTTTGCCGCAGGCGGTCATGGCGGGCGGGGTCGCAGCTATCCAGGGAAATGCCTATGGCCAGCGCCCCGGCCTTTTTCAATTCCCGGGCCAGGTCAGGGGTGAGCAGGGTGCCGTTGCTCCCCAGGACCGGCCTTAAGCCGCGCGCCGCAGCATAAGCTATCAATTCCAGCAAGTCGGGCCTTAACAGGGGTTCGCCGCCGCTGAAGATCATAATCCGGAAACCGGCTTTAACGGCTTCATCGATTAGATTTTTTGCTTCCGCCGTACTTAATTCATCTTCCGCTTTAGCGCCGGCGTCCCGGTAGCAGTGGTCGCAGTAAAGGTTGCACTGGTTGGTGGTGTTCCATGATAAGAGCATTATTTAAGCCACCTTGCTACATCCAGAGCATAATAGGTGATAATGAGATCGGCACCGGCCCTCTTGATGGCCGTCAGGCTTTCCAGCACGGTTCTTTCCTCGTCCAACCAGCCATTGGCAGCGGCGGCTTTGAGCATGGCATACTCGCCGCTGACCTGGTAGGCTACCAGGGGGGTGTTGAAGGTGTCTTTAACCCGGCGGATGATATCCAGGTACGGGAGGGCCGGTTTGACCATGATCATATCGGCGCCTTCCTGGAGGTCCAGTTCCACTTCCCGCAGGGCTTCGTCGCTGTTGGCCGGGTCCATCTGGTAGCTGCGGCGGTCGCCGAACCGGGGCGCCGAAGCGGCGGCTTCCCGGAAAGGACCGTAGAAAGCCGAAGCGAACTTGGCCGCGTAGGCCAGGATAGGTGTGTGGGTAAAGCCTTCTTTATCCAGAAGGCGGCGGATGGCCCCCACCCGACCGTCCATCATATCCGAGGGAGCTACGATATCGGCCCCGGCCTCCACATGGGAGAGAGCTGTTTTGGCGATAAGCTCTAAGGTAGGATCGTTTAAAACCTGGCCGTCATCCACCAGGCCGCAGTGGCCGTGGCTGGTATACTCGCACAGGCAGACGTCGGTAATGACCAGGAGTTCCGGATAAGCGCCCTTTAAGGCCCGCACGGCTTCCTGGACAATACCCCGGGGGTCATAAGCCCCGGAGCCCATCTCATCTTTTACCGCCGGGATGCCAAAGAGGAGGACGGCCGGGATACCGGCAGCGACTACGCCAGCGGCTTCTTTGACCAGGTTGTCGATGGAAAGCTGGTAAACGCCGGGCATAGAAGGAACCGGGTTTTTTATCCCCTGGCCGTGGATGACGAAAAAGGGATAAATGAGGTCGTTGATGTTAATTTCCGTTTCCCGGACCATGGCCCGCAAGGTTTCATTCTGCCGCAGGCGTCGCGGCCGGCGCACGGGAAAACCGGACATGGCAACTCACCTCCGAAGTGTCAGTAGTATGATCTAGCCTCACTGCCCAGGAGAGGTCCAGTTATAGTTAACTATTATCCTGAGATTTCCGCATCAGTCAAATAGCAGGCAGGGTCGGATTCCCAGAAGTCGCCGGTCAGGCTCTCCGCCCGGGCACGGCAGTTGCCGTTACAGAGGTCCAGCCAGGCGCAAGTTGAACAGCGGCCTTTGAGCAGGGGCTTGCGGTCCCGCAGGGCCTTCAAAAGGGGATGGCTTACATCCGTCCAGATTTCACCAAAGGGCCGTTCCCGGACATTCCCCAGGGTGTGGTGCGTGGTAAACTGGTCGGGGTGGACGTTACCGGCCCAGTCGACGGCACCGATGGCGATGCCGCTGCGGTTACCCCCGTTCAGGCGCAATAACTCAAGGACGGCCGCCGCCCGCTCCGGGTCCTGGCGCCGCAGTTTTAAATAAAGGTAAACGCCGTCGGCATGGTTATCGACGGTTAAGATTTCTACTTCCCGGCCCTGTTCCTTCAGGCGCTGGGTTGCTTCGATAAGCAAATCCATGGCAGCGCGGCTTTCTTCGTGGCTCAGGTCTTCCCCGGCAAGCTCACTGCCCCGGCCGCTGTAAACCAGGTGATAAAAACAGGCCCGGGGAATGTTCTCTTCCCGGATGAGGTAAAATATTTCTTCCAGCTGGTCAACGTTGAGCCGGCTGATGGTAAAGCGCAGGCCCACCCGCTGGTCGACAGCCAGGCAATTACGGATACCTTCCAGGGCCGCCGCAAAGGCTCCTTTTTGCCCCCGGAAGGCATCATGCCTCTCCTCCACGCCGTCCAGGCTGATTCCTACATAGCTGATACCGATCTTCTTCAACTCCCTGGCGGTGCTGCGGTCAATGAGGGTACCGTTGGTGGACAGGGTAACCCGCAGGCCTTTCTTAACAGCAGCGGCCATGAGATCAAAGATATCCTGCCGCACCAGGGGTTCACCTCCGGACAGGAGAAGGACAGGCACGCGGAAGGCCGCCAGCTGCTCCAAAAAATCCCGGGCGGCCAGGGTATCCATCTCCTCCCCGCCCGCGACAGGTCCGGCTGCGGCATAGCAATGGCGGCACTTCAGGTTGCAGGCCCGGGTGCAGTTCCAGACCACTACCGGCCCGCTGTCCCGGCGCGCCCCTGCTGCCGCTCCAAAGGCGGCCTGGCTGTAGCGCAACGTATCACCGAAATAACTATCGTTAAAAAGCAGTTTGGTAAGGCTGATCAGTTCTCCTCACCTGCCTTCCGGCCGGCGTAATAGTCCACCATGGCCTGGATCAGGCCTGCTTCCGTATATTCCCCGGCCGTAGCTGTTACCGATAGCCCCGCTTCCCTGGCTGTAGCCGCTGTAATGGGCCCGAGGCAAAAAACGTCGACGCCCTCCATCAAGACGTTAGCTTTATCCCCCAGTAGTTCAAGGAAAGATTTAACTGTTGAGGAACTGGTAAAAGTAACGGCCGCTACTTTCCCGGCAGCCAGCAGTTCCCGCAAAATGTCAGCTTCGCTCGCCATTTTAACCGTACGGTAAATAGCTACCTCCGTCACTTCTGCCCCCTGACGGCGGAGATCTTCAGCCAGGAAGGGACGGGCAATATCGGCTCGCGGCAGGAGCACGCGCCGGCCGTTAAGTAATGGTCCCAGCCCGGCAGCCACCGCTTCGGCCACATATTCCCCCGGCTGCCAGTCGGGGTTTAAACCCCGCTCTTGCAGGGTCCTGGCCGTCGCCGGGCCGATGGCGGCGATTTTTATCCCGGCCAGGATGCGGATGTCAAGCTGCCTTTCCTGCAAACGCCGGCAAAAATAACGAACTCCGTTGGCACTGGTAAAGATTATCCACTCGAAATCTTTAATCCTGGCCAGGGCGGCATCTACAGGACCCCAGTCGATTGGCGGCCGGATTTCAATGGCCGGGAAGACCAGTACTTCGGCCCCCAGTTCGGCCAGCCGCCGGGCCATTGCTTCTGCCTGGGCCCGGGGACGGGTAATTACTACTCGCCGGCCGAAGAGGGGTTTACCTTCCAGCCAGGCCAGGGTAGAGCGCAAGGTGACCACCTGGCCGACGACGATAATGGCCGGGTTGCTGAAGCCGGCCTCCTGGGCTCTGGCCTCAATATCGGCCAGGGTACCGGTCAGGGTCTCCTGCTCGGCCCTGGTTCCCCAGCGGATGAGGGCCACCGGGGTGGATGGATCACGGCCACATGCCAGCAGCCGGCTGACAATGGTGGCCAGGTTGGCCATGCCCATGAGGAATACCAGAGTATCGACGGCCCCGGCCAGTCCTTCCCAGTTTATGGCATGACTTTCTTTTCCCGGGTCCTCATTGCCGGTAATGAAGGCCACCGTTGAAGCCAAGCCGCGGTGGGTCACCGGGATGCCGGCGTAGGCCGGTACGGCGATGGCCGCCGTGACGCCGGGTACGACTTCAAAGGGTATGCCGGCGGCCTTGAGGGCCAGGGCTTCTTCCCCGCCGCGGCCAAAGACAAAGGGATCACCCCCTTTTAAGCGCACCACCTGCTTACCCTGCCGGGCAAGATCTACCAGGAGTTCGTTGATTTCTTGCTGAGGCAGGGCATGGCGGTGGGGGGCTTTGCCGACGTAGATTTTTTCGGTGCCTTCCGGTGCATAATCCAGGAGGCCCGGGTTGATCAGGCGGTCATAGACCACCACGTCGGCCCGGGCCAGGCATTCCTGCCCCTTGATAGTTAATAAACCGGCGTCACCGGGGCCGGCACCGACCAGATATACCTTACCTGTGGGAATTGCCACTCTTCAGTCTTACCTCCTGTAAAATGGCCCCCGCGCCCCGGGCCAGTAATTTCCGGGCCAGTTCCTGCCCGGCGGCCTCCGGGTTGGCCGTGCTCCCGGAAGTAAAATCCCTTAACACCTGTCTGCCGTCCAGGCTGGCCACCATACCCCTGAGGACCAGGGCTTCCCCTTCCACGATAGCCAGGGCGCCTATGGGAACCTGGCAGCCTCCTTCCAGGGCGCGTAAATATGCCCTTTCGGCTCGCACGGCCGCTGCCGTGGGCGGATGGTTGATGGCGGCCACCAGCTGCGCGATTTGCTCATCCTCGGCCCGGATCTCGACGGCGATGGCCCCCTGCCCTACAGCCGGCAGGCAGATGTTATAGGGGATGGGTTCCCCCAGCAGGCGACCATGGTTTAACCTTTTCACCCCAGCGGCGGCCAGGACGATGGCCTCCAGCCCTTCCCGTTCCATTTTTGCCAGGCGGGTAGGGACATTCCCCCGCAGGTCCACCAGTTCCAGGTCGGGGCGGACATGGGCCAGCTGGGCCTTGCGCCTCAGGCTACTCGTTCCCACCCGGGCCCTGACCGGTAGAGTCGCCAGGGTATAGCCCGCCGGGGAGATGAGGACATCAGCCGGGTCTTCCCGTGGCCCCACGGCGCCGATAATCAGGCCTTCCGGCAAGCTGGTCGGCATATCCTTCATGCTGTGGACGGCCATATCGATAGCCCCGTCCAGAAGGGCCAGTTCCAGTTCCTTGGTAAAAAGGCCCTTATCGCCAATCCGCGCCAGGGCCACATCGAGGATCTTATCGCCCCTGGTTTTAAAGGTAACCAGGCGGCAGGTCAGATCCGGCCAGGCTTTTTCCAGGGCCTCAATGATCCAGCGAGCCTGCCAGCGGGCCAGTTCACTGTCCCTGGAGCCCACCTTTACTTCCCGCATTTTATTTACTTCCTCCTTCTACTACCGCCGTTTCTTTCCGGGACCTGGCCTCTTCCACAGGCAGGTTAAAAAGTTCGTGCAGGGCTTCGGCATATAAATGGCCCCGCGGTGTAAGGGCGGCCTTTTTTAAGTTTACGACAGCGTCGTGAAGGAGCTGGTTGACTATGGTGTTGGCCAGGGAGCCAATTATTTTTTTCTGCCTTGGTGTCAATTCTCCCAGCCGGTTGCAGGCCCGCTCCAATTCCTCCTTTTTAATGGCTTCCGCTTTTTCCTTTAAAGCAATAATGGTCGGCACCACATACAGGGAGCCCAGCCAGCGGAAAAAAGCATCGATTTCCTCAGTAATGATACCTTCCGCCTGCCGGGCGGCATGCTGCCGTTCCTCCAGATTGGCCAGGACCACCTGTTGCAGGTCGTCGATATCATACAGTTTCACCCCTGGCAGATCGCCGGCAGAGGGCTCAATATCCCGGGGCACGGCAATGTCAATGAGCATCAGGGGACTGTCCGGCCGCGCCGCCCGCGCCCGGGCCCGGGCTATCTGTTCCCGGTGAAGAATATAGTGGCTGGCCGCCGTACAGCTGATTACGATATCGGCCCGGGATAAGTAATCCTCCAGGGCGTCCAGGCGCACCGCCCGGCCGCCAATTTTAGCGGCCAGCTCTAAGGCCCGGTCATATGAACGATTGGAAACCAAGACTGTGGTCACGCCTTTATCTTTCAGGTAACGGGCGGCCAGGGTAC
Source organism: Moorella sp. E308F (assembly GCF_006538365.1). NCBI lineage: Bacteria > Bacillati > Bacillota > Clostridia > Neomoorellales > Neomoorellaceae > Neomoorella > Moorella sp. E308F. The sequence continues at coordinate 641,377 of NZ_BJKN01000002.1, forward strand.
TCATTTTACCTGCCCCGATTACCAGAACGGTCCGCCCCCGGAGGTTACCGTGAAAGACCTGGCGGGCCAGTTCTACAGCAGCGTAGCTGATGGATACCGTATTGCGGTCGATGCGTGTTTCCGTTCTTACCCTCTTGCCGACGGTAATGGCCTGCTGCCACAGGGTGTTGAGGATGTTATTAGTTGTTCCTGTTCCCCGGGCGATCTCGTAAGCTTCGGCCACCTGGGCCAAAACCTGGTCTTCGCCGAGAATCATGGAATCCAGCCCGCCAGCCACCCGAAACAGGTGGCGGACGGTATGGCGCGTATTCAGGGTGTAAAGATAGCCTTCTAGTTTTTTCAGGTCCATCCGCCAGGACTGGCCAAGGAAATTTTTACCTGCCCTGATCCCGGTTTCCTCCTGCTGGCAGGCCACATATATTTCCGTCCGGTTGCAGGTACTTAAAATCACGCAACCCTCAACGCCGGCCTCGGCTCGTAGCTGTTTCAGAGCCCCCGGCAAACTGTGGCGGGCAAAAGCAAGTTGTTCCCGGATTTCTACCGGCGCCGTGCGATGATTTAAACCGACGGCAACGACAAACACTGCTTCACCCGCTCCTTTGCTAAATCTTCTTTGCCCCGGGCTACCAGGCGAAATAATATCTCATCCCCGGCCAGCCGCCGCATAACTTCTTCCCGGCGTTTCTGGTCATGGGGCCAGGCCTTTTTAAGAAAAGGACGCAATTCTCCTAAAAAATTCAACCAGGGGCCGTATTCCGGTCCAATTTCAGCCTCCAGCTGTTTACGTAACTGGCTGGCCAGGGCCGGGCTTTTCCCTGCGGTAGTGATGGCTATTTGTAGATCCCCGCGCCTGACGATCGAAGGTACTATAAAGGTACACTTTTCCGGCGCATCGGCGACATTAACCCAGATACCGGCCTGCTGGCAGTCGGCAGCCACGCGGGCATTAAGTCCGGCGTCACCGGTGACGGCAAAAACCAGAGTCATCCCCCTGATATCGCCGGGCTGGTACTCACGCCGCCACCATACCAGCTGCCTGGCCAGGGCCAGGTCAGCCAGGACGCGCGTGACCTCTGGGCTTACAAGGGTAACCCTGGCACCTGCTTCCAGCAAATTTAAAATCTTACGCTCACCGACCTGCCCGCCGCCGACTACCAGGCAGGGACGGTTCGTTAACTCTACAGCAATAGAATAAAAGCCCATTATATACCACGCGTCCTTACAAAGTGCGTCAGGCCCATTAAAGTCTCCCGCGCCCGCCCTTCCGGCAGGAAAAGGGCGTGCTGCCTGGCCCGGGCCAGGTACCGCTCGGCCAGCCCCAGGGCATAATCAATACCACCACAATTTTTAATGAGGTCAATGACTTCTTGAATTTCCATAGCAGTTTTATCCCTTTTGGCCAGCAGGCAAACTAACTTTTGCTTTTTGGGAGAGAAGCGTATAGCATAGATGGCCGGCAGAGTAATAACTCCCTGGCGCAAATCGCTTCCTATAGGCTTACCCAGGCGTTCCGGGTCGGCCACCATATCCAAGACGTCATCGGTGATCTGGAAGGCCATCCCCAGGTTGCGGCCATAATGGTACAGGTGGCGGATAAAATCCTCCCTGGCCCCGGCAGCTATGGCCCCCAGCTGGCAGCTGGCGGCAATAAGCAAGGCCGTCTTGCGGTAAATACGTCTCAGGTAGTCACGCAAGGTAACCTCCAGGTCAAAGGCGCCGGCCAGCTGGTGCAGTTCCCCCTGGACCATCTTGACGCTGGTGGAAGCCAGGATCGAAGGGATACGGGGATCGTCATAGGTGGCCACCAGGAGCAGGGACCGGGCAAAAAGGTAATCCCCCGTATGCAAAGAAAGCTCCTGGCCCCAGCGGGCCCACACCGTCGGCCGCCCCCGCCGGATTGGCGAGGCATCGATAACATCGTCATGAACCAGGGTGGCCATATGAATCATTTCCAGGGCCACGGCCAGGGGCAGGACCCGTTCCAGGGGGGCACCGCAGCATTTGGCTGCCAGGATGGCAAAGGCTGGGCGCAATCTTTTTCCCCCCGCCTGGACCAGGTGCCGGGCTGCCTGGCTTAAAACCGGGTCGGGAGCATCCACCTGGCGCAATAATTCAGCCTCTACCTCTTGTAAATCAGCTTGTACCTCCTGCCAGAGGGGTAACTCTTTCATAATTACATTATACCACCTGTAACTTTTCTTGCCGAGTATTTTTCCTCCATACCAGATACTTACCCTTTAGAATATATCGTCCTATTTGGCAAGAACCGGCAGGTTTTTAAACTGGTCGAATTGTTTAGCCAGGCCGGCATTGGCCTTCTCTACCTGAGCCAGGAGCTGGTTGGCCCGGCCGGTATCTCCCTGGTGATAGGCGAGTATTGCCTGCCAGAGCTGGGCTTCAGCCTTTATTTTTGCATCTTTGGCTGCGGCGTTAAGATTGGTTGCTGCTTCCCTTTCCTGGCCCAAGAAATACTGGCCAATGGCTGCCCGGAGCTGGATGGCCGGGGTCAAAGCTACCCCGCCGTGCTGGTGCAGGTCTTTGAATTCTCCCAGGCTATCCACTTTTTCCTTCACGGCTGCCGGTAGGGCCGCTGCCTGCTGGAACATCAGCCGCGCCTTATCCTGCTGGCCGGCCCGAAGATAATTAATGCCAGCAGCAGTATAAGCTTGCCCCAGATTTTCCCAGCTGGCGCCCACCCAGGGAGCAACCTGCCGGGCGCGTTCCATGACCGCCAGGGCCTGCTCTACCTCACCATTCTGCCAGTAGACTTCGGCCAGGCGGTTTAAGACCGCCAGGTTATAGGGCTCTTTATTGCTGGCAGCCAGGGCCAGGGCCAGGGCTTCCTTAGTTTTCCCTTCCTTCAGGTAAATACCGGCAAGGTCACTGTTGTAGGCCGCCGTAAAGGGGTCATAACGGCTGGCTTCTTCCAGGTAAGCGGCCGTAGCCCGGAGGTTGTTGCGCTGCAGGGCAGTAGCCGCCTGGCGGGCGCTGGATACCCCGGCCAGGTAAGAAACGCTGAAAAGGACGATGACCAGGGTTGCCAGAGCCGCTCCTGTAACGCAGGCCCCCTGCTTATTTTTAAATACTGCCGCGGTCAGGGCCGGCTCCGGTCCCAGGCGCTGTCCTTCTATCCCCCTGGTCAGGCCGAAGCAGGCCCAGAGCATCATGGATACGGCTCCCAGGGCCAGGTCGAAATCAATGGCAGCATGCAGGCCGAGGTTCAAGGCAGCCATACCTATAGCCAGGGCCTGGAGGCGTTCTGTACCGCGGTAAGAACGGTAGTTACCCAGGGCAGTCAGCAGGAAAAACAGCCATACAATACCCAGTACAGCGATGCCCACCAGCCCGGTTTCTACGGCTACCTGGGCGTAATCGTTGTGCACCTGAGTGGAATTATAAAAGTAACTCTGGTACTGGCGGTAGGCTGCTTCCCAGCCACCACCGCCAAAGCCGAGGATGGGGCGTTCCCGGACCATCTTTAGCGCATCCTTCGTCCAGATCAGCCGTTCCCGGCTGCTCTTGGTCTCCAGGTTGATGTCCTGGAGGCGGGCCATAACCTGGGGCGGCAGGATGCGGGCCAGGAGACTGGCTGGTTGCCTGCCCCCTGCTACCGGAGTCACCGCCAGCTGGTGCTGGACCAGGAAAATACCGCCGCCAATGAGAAGGACCAGGGCGGCCACCACGGCTGCCATGCGCGCCCTGGGGGTCCGCAGGCTCCAGCCGGCTCCCTGGATAATTAGCTGGCCGGCAAGGGCCACCAGTAAGCCCAGGGCAAACCAGCTCCAGGCCGGGCCATAGGCTTTGGCTACAGCCAGGGGAATAAACCGGGCATTGCCTACCAGGGCGGCGGCGCCGCTGGTCACCAGGTGGGCCAGGGTATTCAGGCGGTAGCCTTTTGGCGCCAGCAGCCAGTAGAGGAAGATAACCAGGGGGAAAACGAGGTAAGCGCCCCGGGAGCCTGTCCCCAGGAAAACCATGAGCAACAGGTAGTTGGCCGCTGCGTATAAATACCGCTGGCGACTGCCGGATTGGGCCCAGAGGTAAAAACCGATGATACTACCGGCACCGACGTAACTGGCCAGGGCATTGGGGTACTGTAAAGTGGAGTAGAAACGCCCGCCCACGAAACCATCTTTAATATAAACAAGCTCCGTAGCCGTAAGCAAAGCCGCCAGAGCGGCTCCAACTGCGGCCAGGTAAAGGGCATGGAGCAGATAGAGGGTACGGCGCTGGCCGCCAAGGCGGGAAGTCAGCCAGAAGGTTAAAAAGTAAAGGAGGACCTTAGCTACTTCAGCTACGGCCAGGCTGCGACTGGCCGGCTTGATGGCGGCCAGGATATAAACTACTACCAGGGCCGCGGCTGCAAAATCCAGGGGCCGGTTAAGGAAGGATACTTCCCGGCGGGACAACTTCCACAGGTAAGTAAGGAAAAACAGGACGGCGGCAAACAGTAAGGTCCAGCGCTGCTCTACCGGGAAAAAGAGGCCACGAAAAAAAGGCGGGTAAAAGAGGAGCAACAACAGGCCGGCAAAGGCCAGAAGAAATAAAGTCTGGTTGCCCCCGGCCGGCCAGAAGGGCTCCCCGCTGCTGTTTTTTTCCCTGGCGCGGCGCCATGGGGTTACTCGCGTATTAGTATCAGGGTTATTTTCAGCGTTATTTACCGTTTGATTTTTTCCGCCTTTAATGGCACTTGTTAAGGGGATTACTTTGCCTTTTCTATGTGCTTTTTTTATATATGCTGCCCCTGTCTTTCTTTTACTCCGTGCCATGGCCAGACCCCTTTCAAGTCATGTCTACCTAAATTCATTCGCCGCTTCCCTATCCTTTTCCTGCTAAAATAAAAAGATAGCCGCGCAAGCGAAAATGCCGGGTATCGTAACTCTATCACAAGGCTTTGGCGCGATCTTTTTGACGATAAGGTCTTAAGGTGTTATCCTAAAGAAGGAATGGTAAACATGGAAGACTTTTCGAACAGCGAGTGATTATAATGATAGCAACCATCAGCATCCTGGCATTTTTAACTGCCGTTCTCCGCGCGGTTGGTACCGGGTGGCTTGCTTTGCGCCGGGCCGGGAAAAAGGCCAAACGCCTGGCCATCTATGCCGTCCTCGCTTTTACCCTCTCCTTGGCTACTGCCTGTGGTAACCTTACCGGAGAACAGCCCCCTTCTCCGGCCAACCAGTCGCGGCCGCCGGTAGCGCAAACAGCTTCCCCTGCACCAGGAGAAGCGCCTGGTACCTCAACATCTCAAGAAAAGCCTCCGGACTCCTCAACCCCACCGGCTGAAACCGGCAAGCTACGCGTCCATTACCTGGATGTCGGCCAGGGGGATGCCATCCTGGTGCAGTTGCCTGATGGCAAGAACATTTTAATCGACGGTGGCACCGGTGAAGCCGGGCCGGGGGTGGTCCGGGAATTGAAGCAGTACAGCGTTAAGAAACTGGATTTTGTAATAGGCACCCATCCCCATGAAGACCATATCGGCGGCCTGGATATGGTAATAAATAGTTTCCAGGTAGGCAAGGTTTACCTACCCCGGGCGACCCATAATACCGACGCCTACAGGGATCTCTTGCTAGCTATAAAAAATAAGGGCCTCAAGGCCACGGAGGCAAAAGCCGGTGTTGCACTGCCCATGGAAGGGGGCCTCCAGGCCCTTTTTGTCAGCCCGGCGAAAAGTAATTATGAGGATCTAAACGATTATAGCGCCGTCCTGCACCTTACCTACGGGCAAACGGCTTTTCTCTTTACCGGTGACGCCGGTAATACCGCCGAGGAGGAAATGCTGGCCGGCGGCAGGTCTCTTAAGGCTGATGTACTCAAAGTCGCCCACCACGGTTCCCGTTATTCTACCAGCACTGCTTTTCTCAAAGCTGTGGCTCCCAGGTATGCTGTTATCTCTGTGGGTAAAGGTAATGACTATGGCCATCCCCATGCCCAGACCCTGCAACGCCTACAAAAAGCCGGGGTTAAAATCTACCGCACCGACCGGGATGGTACCATAACGGCCGTCTCCGACGGTCAGAAGGTGACTATACACTAGCATTGTACGGCCAGGCCGAAGGCATTCCTGTTGTCTATACCTACCTGATGCAAAGTAAAAGTGAAAGGAGTAGAATAATGCCCCGCCGGGAATTGCTGGTCATTGATCGCTTTGAAGAAGACATGGCTGTAATTGAATACGGCCGCCGCACCTTTACCCTGCCCCGCTCCCTCCTGCCCCGGTCTGCCAAAGAGGGTGACGTGATTAAACTCGCCGTCGTCCTGGATCCGGAAGCCACTGCCCGGCGCAAAAAAGAAGTCCGCTCCCTGGCGGACGATGTGTTTGAGGGATAGAGGCTTACTGATCACCGGGCTGCATCCACAATGGCCCTGATTTTAGCGTCCACCTGTGAGGCTATTTCTTCCAGGCCGGTTTCGGGATAAAACTTGGCCAGCATGGTGGGCCGCAGGGCGCTGATGTAAGTCTTGCCGTCGCGGGTGTAGACATTTATTTTACAGGGCATCATCAAGCTGATAAGGACGTCTTTTGCCAGGACTTCGTGGGCGTAGCGGGCATTGCAGATTTCAATAATTTTCAGTGGTTCAGAATCATAGCCTTTGCTTTTCAGGGTGGCCTGGACATCATGGATATGCTGGACCTTCATGCCTTGCGCGGCAGTAGCTTCTTCCACGGCAGTCACGGCGGCGTCAAAATTTTTTTCAGTTGTCACGGTGTAGCTGATGTCTTGGTAATCCATGCCAAATGCCTCCTTCACTTGTTGGCCTGTAGTAAGTCTGGCTTTCATTGTTGAGTTTTATAAATGCTTTTCGACTTTTTTATAATACTACTATCATAATTCGCTGTCAATATATATGGCGAATAATAACCCGATGAACCCTTAATTTACTCCGTTTTCGGAACGCCGGGAAAACCCTGTCCCGGTATTAGCTGCTTTTTGCCAGGGCAATGAGGCTCCTTGCTGCCTGGTAGGCTTCCAGGTAATCGGCTCCCGTGTAAGTTACGGTAACGGCATCGAGGAACCGGCTGCGGGGCAAGATGGCTGCTGCCGCCGCCCGGGCCGGGTCGTTAAATTTAATCGTTACCGTTGCCGGGGCCGGTGCCGCAAGGGGTTGAAAGCTTTTCCTGCTGAGGGCCCGGACCAGTCCCTGGCGGATTTTTTCCCTGGCCAGCCGGGGCGGGAGCGACCTGGCGGCGTGGAAATTAACTGCTTCTTTAACAATAACGGCTTCTACTCCTTCAAGGATTTGCCTTGCTTCACCGGCCAGGACCTGGTCGCCGCTCACCAGGACCACCGTGACACCGAAATAACCGGCCAGCAGGGCATTCAGGCCCAGTTCCCCCATTTCCTGTCCATTAACCTCCAGGCGGTGGACTACGTCGCTGTAGGTGTGGGCCAGGACGCCCGGGCTGCCGGCCCGGGCATGATAACCTATGAAACAGGCTACAGCAAAGCCCCTGTCTATCCCCTCCATCATGCCCAGTTTTTTCGGTGCGCCGCTGATAAGCTGGACCCCGGGGTGCAGGTCTTCCGGCGGGATGTTACGCATCCTGCCGTGGGCGTCATTGACGGTTACGCTGGCAGCCCCGGCTTCAAGGGCGCCACGGATGGCGGCATTGACTTCAGCCGTCATTAGTCTCTGGGAGCGTGCGTATTCCACCCCTCCTATGGTTTCCACCTGTTCCCAGGCAGTTATCCCGGCCACGCCCTCCATATCGGCGGATATGTAAACCCGCATCCCTGTCATTCCTCCTTTATAACGGGTGAATGTCAAAAGGGCCTGACCGGCCCTAAGAACAACTCCTTCATGATTTATGGATATAATGGTAACCGAGTTTGGTGATATGCTCGCCAATGATTTCCAGGCTTATCTGGGGCAAATAATAGGTAATTACCACCCAGCGACGTTCGAGGACGACATTGACGCTAGTTACACCGGGTAGACTGCCCAGGGCATTACTAATTTTCTTGGCATCTTCCCCGGTGCGCATATCGGTTACAATCAGGGTCATGGTTACCTGCCGGAGGCCAGGGGGGTAACCGGCCAGAATTTCTGCGGCCCGCTGGCTGTACCAGCTCATCTATTTAACCTCCTTTTACCATTTTAACTATAAATTACTGATGAGCATCCTGCTCACCCGTTTTCTCCTCAGGGACTCAGACGCCGGAACTCAACCCCCTTTTGCAGTAACAAATAGTCCATAAAAGAAGGTGTAATCCTTTCCGGGTCATAGATTATTTTGACCATATTGGCCTGGCCCTCCCGGGGTAGCTGGATCTCCTTTACCAGGGCTGCCAGGGTATAATAGACTGTTTCCCGGATGACCGGCGTTTCAAGGTTGGGTATAATGTAGGTAACTTCCTGGTGCCGTCCAGGTTGGAATTTTTCCTGGCGGGCGTCAATCCACATTCTTACCTTCGGTTCCATGTCCTTGCCACCTCCAGAGCCCTGCCCTATATTCTATGCATCAACTCGCTTTTTGCCGCCTGTTTAGGTCCATTCCACCTTTCATCAACATATGCTGTAATAGTGATTTTATGAAATGAGGGGTGAAAGATGGCTAAAATCCTTTTGGGAGATATTGCCTTATCATCATGGGAGCTTGATGCTTTCAGCAAAGACTTGTTTCCAATCCTGTGCCGCAGTTTGGGTGTAAGTTTCTTAGAAGATGGTGAAGGAAACTTTATCCTGAATCCGCCCCTGGCTAATAAGACGATTGTTTTACGCCCGCTGGCCGACCAGGATCAAACCTTGACGGCCCTGCTAACTACCTTAAGCCAGGAGCTCCAGGGACAGGGGGCCAATGTTTTAATTGTTCCGGCTACCGCCAGCGACGGGCAGCTTTTCCGGCTATGGCAGACCCAGGTCCTTTTTGCCTTCTCGCAAAAGGATGGTGCCGCTCCAGAACCAGCTTTACGCTTTTTTTACGCACCCAAAAAGCGCGAGGAAAGCCTGGGTCTAATTGCCGCCCTGGTACAGGCTATGCTCCGTTCAGGAAGACCCCTTAGTTATACCATCCCCGGAGCCTGGGAGTATTTTAAAAACTTCCGCTACCGCCGCCTTTTAAATAATGCAGAAGTGCCATCGGTCTTAATTGAATTTTGCCAGGTTCACCTGGAGCCGGAATTTATTCACAACATTACGATGTGGCTGGTTGGCGGGTTAACCTGGTATTTCCAGAAACCGCTTACGGAAGAAACGGTTTTTAAGCTTCAATCCCTGTTGCAGCGCTTCCGGGATGCCTGTTTAAGTGAACCGAAGTACCGGGTTTCCGCAACAAACCAGGTAAAGAAGGAAACTGCGCCTCCGGAAGAGGAACCGGCAGCTATGACGCCGGCCGGGCCGGGAGAGAGCCCTATTCAGACCGGAGAAAAGAGGGACGCAGGAACAGAAGCCACAGGGGTCGCGGCCCGGGGAGAGACGATGGGGGAGAAAACAGCCTCGAGGGCTATAACGGACCCTGGAGATGAAACGGAGGCAGGAGGTACAAAGGTCAGGGATGAGGCAGCCATACCCGGCAGAAGCGCAATGCAGGTGCAAGATGGACTGCCGGTGCAGGGTAAAATACAGGGGCGAGACGAGGCAGCGGAACAAGCAAAGATACCACCCCAAAATGAGCTCCTGGCAACAGAAGGGGACGTAAACCAAGGGTCAACGCCGGCAAAGGATACAGTTTCCAGCAGCCAGGCTTCTCCGCCGGCACCTTCCGGGCAGATCCAGAATGCCCGGCAGGGTAAAGGCCGTCACCGGGGCAACCCATTTTCCCCTCCCGGTGACGAGCCGGTGTTTATCTTTAAGCGGCCGCTCGGAGCCAGCCTTGCTCCTGTCTTTTTCCCCCAGGGAGTACTGGAAAGTATGGCACAGCTGCCCCTCCAGAGCACTTTTCTGACAGGGGAACAATGGCGTAATTACCTGTCCTCTACCGGAGCGGATATTGACGTGGCCAGCCTCGCTGCCCGGCAGGAGCCTCAGCCAGGAGCAGCAAAACCGTCAGCACTTAACTTTGACCCAATCAGGACCGATATGCTCACGACGGATACGATAGCCCCGGAGACCGGAAATAATGATAGCACCCTGGTGGAGCTAAAAAATTTAAGTGCCGCCATCCTGGCCCCGGAACAGTCCGGAGAACCACTAAACGGCGAAGCACCGTCAATTTGACGGTGCTTCGTACTTCCTGCTTTCTTAGAAACACTGGGCCGGTGGCGCCGGCGGGCAGACGCCGGGAGCCACAACGCAGGGTGCCGGCACGCAGAAGCCGTAACTGGGCACCAGGAGCTGGACGGTAAGGATGGTCTTAATGACCAGGCACACCTGGAAGTCGCAGGTGACGGTGATAGTACCGACACCGACGGCGGAAACCACACAGTTGCAGAAAAGTAGGGTACTGTCGTTTTCGCAATCGACGGTTACTCCCTCGGGAGCGCAGAGAGTAACGATTTTGGTAAAGGTAAAGACGCGGTCGGCAGTTTCAGCGGGAGCATTGGGGTTGGTAAGGGTGACGGGTACGGAAATGACAATGGTCAGGGTGGCAAAATTACCGGTGGTCGGGACGCGGTTAATGACGTTGCAGGTAATAGGCCCGGCCAGGGCACAGGGGATGGCCTGCCCGACGGTAAAAGTACCGGTAGCAAACTCACCACCTACACCAGTAGTTACAGTAGTATCCCGGCTACGGCTTTCTACCTGGAAACAACTATCATAAACCTTGTCAACCTTAATACACTCGATACGGGTAGGTGGTGGACACCCTTCCGGCGGGCACTGGCCGGGAGCAACGACGGCCTGCTTGGCGCTCGCTTCGTCAGCCATGCTTAAACCTACCTCCTTGGAGCAAATTTTTCTGGTTAATGTCTGGTATATAATATTGACCTCAACGGGTGGATGTTACCGGGAAAACATAATTTATTGCCGGCAATCAAAATTATATTTTTCCTGCCAGTATAGCATATGCATTAGTTAGGTAGCCCTGGTCCAGGAAGGTGATGGCCATGGTAAATTATTTAGCTACACCAGGTGATAGCTGGCAGTTAGTTTTGCGCCAGGGTATATTACGCTATAGTTATACTGCTACCGGTGAGCCCATGGCTGGCCTGAGCGCCTCTACTGCCGTTATTGACCCTGCCGGTCGCTTGCATATAGTGGCAACGTTGCTTAATAAGCGTTTAATTTATGCCCGCTGGCAGGGTCATCGCTGGGAGAGCAGGGAGTTGCCGGCAAATGGTTCCGTCCTGGCCTTTGTCCTCGATTCCCGCGGGCAACCGCACCTCTTATTAGAGGAATCCTATAGACCGGAAATTGTCCATCTCTACCTGGCCGGTAACCGCTGGCAAAGGCAGTTTTTACCCTTTAACCTTACGGCTCCTCCCTTACTATTTAAACCCCTGCCCCGGGGTCGGCTCTTCTTTGCCGGTCAGGATGCATCCAGGGGAAGGCAGCTTTTATTTTTAACAGTTTATGATCCTGCCACGGGCTGGCAGATGCCCCGTCCCCTTACCGGCGTAGAACCTGGTAATAAAATTTATGCTTACTGGTTTCAGGGGTATCTTTACCTCTTGTCCTGGCACAGGCAGGAAAAGGACTCCTTGCTTTTTTTACACGTAGTTGAACCGGAAAAAAACACCTCGCTGAGGCTCTGCCCGGGAACAATGGTTGATCTTCCCGATGACCGGCCGGTACTCCTGGCTAAGGAAAAAACCTTACTTTTCCTCTGGACATCCAGCAACCGCCTGGCCTTTTGCTTCTCCCAGGATGGCGGCAGTACCTGGTCACCACCCCAGAGCGCCTATTTCTTTTTTCCGGCCCGGATTAAAGCTGTAGAGGGGCCAGAGGGCCCCTCCACCAGGCAGGTGGTTTTCACCAAGATCAGCGGTCTGGAGCCGGACTGGCCGCTGGTAATCAATTTTGAGCCTCTTTTTTCTTTGTGCAGGGCGGTCGTTGTAAATCCCAGCAGCAGGAATACTCCTTTTAAGCAATGATTTTAGATAATGATTGGCACCACAACACCCAGGAATAAAGGCCCAAAGACAAAGGGGAACCTGCGGGCAGCGCCGATTAACAAAACAGGGTCTTTATCCATCTCAGCATCCATCATATGATGGCTCATCATCATCCCATCGGCCATGGGCCTCATTTCAACTACCCTAAATTCCTCCATTTCCCGGTAGCGAACCATTAAAACGACATGCTCCATACCGAAATGCCTGGGATCAGGAATCCCGCGGGCAACAACCAGCAGCTCCCGTTTTTCTATATCAATGATACCCATACCCATGGCACCGGGGCAATGATGGGTGGGATGCATCATAAAACAGTGGCGCCGGGGCATTACTGGTGGCATGATGGGAATGCAGATGCGCTGGCCGGGATAAATCAAATTGGGATCTGTAATTTGCGGGTTGGCCGCCAGGATCTGGTCCACTGTAGTACCGAACTTGCGGGCGATGCTGCTTAAAGTATCTCCGGGCTTGACGACATAGATAAACCCGTTGGGGCAGGGCATGGCGGGCCTGGTTGGAATGCAGAGCACCTGCCCCGGATAAATCAGGTTGGGATCCTGGACCTGGGGGTTGGCGGCTATCAAGGCATCCAGGCTGACATTAAATTTTTGGGCAATGGAGTACATGGAATCGCCTGGTTGGACAGTATAATAGAAGCCGCCGGGGCAAGGTACAGGCATTTTCCTGGGAATGCACAGTACCTGGCCGGGATAAATGAGGTCGGGATCTCTTACCTGGGGGTTGGCAGCAATAAGCTCCTCCAGGGGTATACCAAAATGCTGGGCAATAAGAAACATGGTGTCCCCGCTTTTAACGGTATAATGGAAGCCATGGGGACACGGGGGCACGACATGCTGGGCTGCCGCCTCACTTACAGTTGCCTCAGCTTTCCTGCTTTCTTCACTCATAAGGCCGGTCTCCTTTCCTTGCAGGCATGATTTGCTAGTATAGGGTATGAAACCGGCCAGTTCTTGGTGACTAAAAAAGCGCCCCTACGGGTGCGCTAAATTACTTGTTCTGGTATGAGGGCCTCACTCAACGGCGGCTTCGCTCCGCCATCCGTGGGTGGCTACTGTTTATCTTATCACCAGCAAATTCTTTTTTTTCGCCGTCCTTATAACAGCTACTGCCGTTTGGGGTAAGCATAATAATCGGTACCTGTACGCCTCCCGGCCCTGGTCAGCATTTCACCTGATATCCGGTTGGCCCGGCGAACGATTTCAGTTTCATCAACCTTCACCAGCCGCCCTTCCCGGACTACGACCTCACCGTTAACAATGGTGGTATCCACCAGCTGGCTATCACCACAGGTGATAATAGCCGCTACCGGGTCATGCTGCCCCCCGGCAAACCCCAGTTCCTCAAAGTTTATCAGGATCAGGTCTGCTGCCATTCCCGGAGCCAGGTAGCCAATGTCATCGCGGCCCAAAACTTCAGCGCTGCCGACAGTTGCCAGACGCAAAACTTCTTCTGCTGTCAGGCCGTCATTACCGTAAGCCAGTTTTTGTAAGAGATAGGCAATACGCATTTCACTCCACATATTAGAGGAATCATTACTGGCGCTGCCATCCACGGCCAGACCCACCCGGGCCCCGGTAGCCAGCAGGTCCTTCACCCGGCAGACGCCGGAAGCCAGCTTCATATTGGAAGCCGGGCAATGGGATACCCCGCTTTTCGTCTCGCCCAGCAGGGCCACCTCGGCGTCGTTTAAATGTATGGCATGGGCAAACCATACATCGGGTCCCAGCCAGCCCAGGTCAGCCATGTACTCCACGGGCCGCCTGCCAAATTTTTCTTTACAGAAGCGTTCTTCATCCAGGGTTTCGGCCAGATGGGTATGGAGCATGACACCGTACCGGCGCGCCAGAGCAGCACTATCTCGCATCAGTTCGGGAGTTACAGAAAAAGGTGAACAGGGAGCCAGGGCAATACGGCACATGGCGAAGGGGTCAGCCTCATGGTACTTTTGGATCAAGCGCTCACTATCAGCTAATATCTCGTCTTCTTTTTGAACTACTTCATCCGGTGGTAGACCACCCTGACTTTTGCCCAGGGACATGCTGCCCCGGGTGGCATGGAAGCGGATCCCCAGTTCCCGGGCCGCCTGAACTTCAATATCAATAAGTTCATTTCCCTGGCCCCGGGGAAAGACGTAGTGATGGTCGCTGGAGCAGGTACAGCCTGTCTTCAGCAATTCCCCCAACCCCACCATGGCTCCCAGGCGAACTGCTTCCGGCGTCAGTTCACGCCAGATTTCGTAAAGGGTCACCAACCAGGGGAACAGAGGTATATCCTGGGTTGCCGGGATATTGCGGGTCAGGGTCTGGTAGAGGTGATGATGGGTGTTAATCAGGCCGGGGAGGACGACTTTGCCCCGGGCATCGATAGTTTCCGTACCTTCGTCGACGGGCAAGTTGCGGCCGATTGTCTTGATTGCCGGGCCTTCTATTAAAAGATCGGCTTGCCGGTAGCGACGGCCCTCCCTATCAAGGGTGATTATCCATTCGGCATTTTTGATAAGTAAAGCCAAGCCAAGTGCCCCCAGTCAACCGGGCAAACCCGGTTAAATTTAATGACTTATTTCAGCATTAAAGCGGGCTTCCAGGACGATGAGGTGTGGTTTGTTTTTTCTTCCATGGCTTGATTATACCATAGAAGCATGTTTGGGTATCTAGTTCCGGGTACTCAGGCATGCTAAAATGAAAAATTACACGGTATTAAATTTAACCTGGCTAAAAGATTGGCCAAAGCGGTAGCCACTTCAGCCCGGGTGGCATTCTGGTCGGGCCGGAAGGTGCCGTCCGGGTAGCCGCTCATAATCCCGGCCGCCATGACCTGGCGAATGGCCGCCTCGGCCCAGTGACCCTGGATATCGCGGGGCTCGCTTGGCTTTAGGCCCAGGTAGGCGGCCAGGCCGCAAAAGATGGCCCGGGCCAGGGCTTGTTGTACTGCGGGCGTAGCTAGTTTAGCTGCCGTCTCCGGGTTGCTGAGAAAACCCATTTCTACGAGGACTGCAGGAGCGTCGGTTTCCCGCAGAATGTAAAAATTTGCCTGGCGGACGCCCCCGTCCGGCCAGCCGGTGGCCGCCACCACTTCGGCCTGGATCAAGCGGGCGATCTTTTCAGCTTGGCCTCCGGGGGCCAGGATAAAGGTGCTGACATAGTTGGGATCCGGAGTGCCGGCACTGTTGACGTGCAGGCTGATGACGAGGTCTACCTTTTCCCGGTTGAAGAGGGCCGCCCGATCGGCCAGGAAGACATCCTGGTCAACGGTACGGGACATTACAACTACTATGCCTGCTCCTTGAAGCAGCTGCTGCAGCGCCAGGCCCACGGCCAGGGTAACGGCCTTTTCCTGGAGGCCGCCGGCGGCAACGGCACCGGGGTCGCTGCCGCCGTGGCCGGGATCAATACCTACTTTTGGCATTAAAACCACCCCCGTTTTAAGATATGCTTTAAGTTGATCTTAAGCTCCGGGGGTGACCATGGCTAATGGCGTAAATTGCTAATTACACAAGCTCTGGCCCTGTTGCAGCCTATTTATGGTCTTAACTGTACCGGGTTTCGTCATAGCGGCAGGGGTTAAGATGCTTTCCAGTTCGTCCTGCGTCAAAAAACCTTTTTCTAACAGGATTTCTCTAATCGAGCGGCCGGAAGCTTCTGCTTCCCGTACCACCTCTGTTGCTTTTTCGTAACCGAGATAGGGCAGTAAAGCTGTGGCCAGTACGGGACTCTGCTCCAGCACTTCCCGGCAGCGCCCGGCGTTGGCTGTTATACCGCTGATACATTCCGTGCGGAAAATCCTGGCCGCTGCCGCCAGCATTTCCAGGGATTCCAGCAGGGCGTGGGCGATGAGGGGCGCGAAGGCATTGAGCTCCAGGTGGCCCTGGCTGGCGGCCATGGCGATTACCATATCGTTGGCCATGACCTGTATGGCCACCTGGTTGACCATTTCCGGGATCACCGGATTGACCTTGCCGGGCATGATGGAAGAGCCGGCCTGGCGGGGGGGGAGGTTGATTTCTGCCGGCCCGCCCCTGGGACCGGCAGAAAGGAAACGCAGGTCGCCAGCAATTTTATGCATGGTTACGGCGGCGGCCTTCACGAGACCGGAAACTTCCACAAAGACGTCCATATTCTGGGTGCCATCGATCATGTTTTCCGCCCGGGCCAGGCCCAGCCCCGTCAGGCGCCTTAAATAATCATTAACCAGGTAAATATATTTCAGGGGGGCATTGAGGCCGGTGCCGGTGGCCGTGCCGCCCAGGTTCACCTGGCGCAGGCGCTCCTCAACCTTGTACAGCCGCCAGCGGTCCCGGGCCACGGCCTGGGCATAGGCACCGAATTCCTGTCCCAGCGTTACCGGAACGGCATCCTGGAATTCAGTACGGCCGATTTTAAGTATCCCGGCAAAGGCAGCCTCCTTTTCCTGAAGGGCCTCCTGGAGCCTGGCCAGTTCCTCGGCCAGGGGTAGTAAAAGGCGGATGGCCGCTATACGCATGGCGGTAGGGTAGACATCGTTGGTGGACTGGTGCAGGTTAACGTGGTCATTGGGGTGGATGGTGGCATAATCACCCCTGGGAAGGCCCAGGATTTCCAGGGCGCGGTTGGCGATTACTTCATTAACGTTCATATTAGTCGAAGTACCGGCCCCGCCCTGGAAGGCGTCGAGAAAAAACTGGTCGGCCAGTTCACCCCGGGCTACTTCTTGGCAGGCGGCGATAATGGCCTCTCCCTTTTCCCGGGGCAGGTAGCCCAGGTCGAGGTTGGCCCGGGCGGCCGCTTCTTTGACGGTAGCCAGGGCTTTAATTAGCTCTGGATGGACTTGATGCCGGCTGACGCGGAAATTCTCCGCTGCCCTTAAGGTGTGGATGCCGTAGTAGGCGCTGGCGGGCACTTCCCTGGCACCCAGGAGATCATGTTCCTGGCGGGTAGACATAGCTCATCCCTTCCTTTGGACTCTATTGTAGCAGACCGGGGACGGTCAGGAAATACGGACAAGTAAAGAGCGACCGGCTATCGAAATTGCCGGTCGCCATGAAAGGGTAACGAGCACCTATCGACTAGTACTTTTTGCTGGATGTGTCTTCCTGAGGTACAAAATTATTTCTGGACATAGATATGGGCATCCCGGGGCAGGGCCAGACCGGCAGCTACTTCGACGGCCTTAACCATGCCGGGGAGTACCGGGCAGGCAGCATGGGGGCAATGTTGAAAGAATAATTCCCGCAGGCGGCTGTTGCCTTTGAAGCCAATCTCGTCCAGGGGATTGAGGGTGCTCAGTTCAGCGGCAATCTTCTGGATGTTGGGACAGGTAGTGTTGATGGTCAGGTTGCAGGAAAACATATCCGGTGCTTCAGCCAGAATGTCGGTGGTAAAACCACAGATACCGGATTCAACAGTTACTTTAGCCATAGGAGAATTCCTTTCTTTGCAGAAATTGTTAAAAAGCGTCTGAGACGGCTTTTATGTTACTCTTTTGTCCTGCTTTTTAAATACTCGAGAAAGATTGTTGCTGTGGCCAGATTGGTGGCCGCCGGCACGTTGTGGACGTCACAAATGCGCAAAAGAGCGCTGATATCCGGTTCATGGGGCTGGGGCGTCAGCGGGTCCCTCAGGAAAATTACCAGGTCCAGGCGTTTTTTGGCCACCAGGGAACCCATTTGCTGGTCTCCCCCCAGGGGCCCGGACATAAGACGGTGGACCTTGAGGCCGGTGCGTTCCATGATCCTGGCACCTGTAGTTCCCGTGGCTACCAGCCGGTGGTTGGCAAAGATATGTTTATGCTGGTCGACAAAATTGACCAGATCGTCTTTCATGCGGTCGTGGGCTATGAGGGCGATGCGCATCAATTATCCTCCGTTTACAGTTTTTCGGGAAGTTAGATAAATATATTCGCTAAAAATGTATTTTTTCCTGTTGCTATACAAATATTTTGCTTTGTATTTCTATTGGTGAAGCTGCTGCCATAGTTCCGGTGGACAAAGGGATTTTATAGGAACTTCGGCATAACTCAAGCAGCCGGCGAAAGGAGTTGGTTCCCAGTCATGGCGGTGTACCCCTGTCGGTACCGCCGGTTGCAAAGAAAGCCAGTAACGCACCAGTTCATCTTCCCCGCGGTTGACAATGGTTTCCCGTAAAATCCTGGCCCGACGGGTGAGGGGGCAGCAAAAATAGGTACGACAAATAAGGGGCCGGTATTTGTACAGGCGGCACCGACGACGGTAAGGTTCTAAAAAAATACAGTAACCTTCGGCGTCAGTCCGCAAAGTAATATCTACCACCCGCCCTTTCACCCGGACCTGGCAGTACTCCTCCAATATTTCTGGCAGGGAGAATATTTTACCAGTAAGCTCCTCCAGTCCCTGTTGCAATACCTGCAGATCAATGCTGGTCAGGGGCAGACGCCCGCCACAGCAATGATCACAACCCAGACAATCGCCGTTAGTATAGGGGCGGTAAAGGAGGGATGGGTCAAGTCCTTCCACGGCGGTAATATAATCAGCTATGTTGGCCTCAGGAGATAAAACCCGGAGATCATACCCTAGCTTGCCATTGACCTGCCAGTAACGCACCTGGACGGGGTTCTGTTCTTGCCTTGCGAGCAAATGACAACCTCCTGCCAATTATATTTTACTCTTCTTCCCGCCATGCCATCAGGGCCAGGGGGAAGGGTTCCAGGGCCCGTTCCAGGACGCCGTGGATAAAGGCCAGGAGGACGCCGTAATTAACTATTGGTACGCCGGCTTCCTTGGCCAGCTGGATGCGGTAGAGCATTTCCCGGCGGTTGATCATGCAGCCGCCGCAGTGAATTATCACCTTGTAACTGGCCACATCTTCCGGGTAGCCAGTACCGGAATACCAGGAAAACTGCAAATCACCACCCACGTACTGGCGCAGCCAGCGGGGTATCTGCACTTTACCGATGTCATCAGCCTGGCGGTGATGGGTGCAGGCCTCGGCGATGAGAACCCTGTCTCCGGCCTGCAAATTTTTAACAGCCTTCGCGCCCCGCACCAACTCCACCAGGTCCCCTTTATAGCGGGCAAATAAAATGGAAAAGGAAGTCATCCAGATGCCGGGCGGCGTGTCGGCCGCTACCTTCAGGAAGGCCTGGGAATCGGTAATAACAATCTTGGGGGGCGGGATCTTCGCCAGAGCCAGCTTCAGTTCCCGCTCCTTGACCACCAGGCCCATGGCGTCATGATCCAGCAAGTCCCGCAGTGTCTGTACCTGGGGCAGAATCAGCCGCCCTTTCGGTGCCGCCAGGTCGATGGGTACCACCAGGACGGCCATTTCTCCGGGCCCCACCAGGTCGGCAACAATATAAGGCTCCTCAAAGTCGGCAGGAGCGGCTTTAATCAGCTCCCCTTTCAACTCTTCGATCCCCTGGCGGGTCAGGGCGCTGACCGGCAGGACCCGCTGTCCCAGGGTTTTTTCCAGGTCCGGCAATAGTTCCCGGCCGCCCTGGTCGATTTTATTTAAAACTATCACCAGGGGCAGGTTTTGTTCCTTTAGTCGCTGCAAGAGTTCCAGTTCGTAAGGTCCAACTCCGGCTGCCGGGTCCAGGACCAGGATGGCCAGATCAGTGCGCCGCAGGACTTCCATGGTCTTTTTGATCCTTAAAGCACCCAGTTCGCCCACGTCGTCAATCCCGGCCGTGTCGATGAGCACGACGGGACCCAGGGGTAAAATTTCCATGGATTTAAGGACTGGGTCTGTTGTTGTGCCTGGAATGCTGGAGACTACAGCCAGTTCCTGGTTGGTCAGGGCGTTGATTAAACTGGACTTGCCGGCGTTGCGGCGGCCAAAGATAGCAATATGCAGGCGGTTCCCCCTTGGTGTTGCTTCCACAGCTGCTTCACCTCCACGTAAAGCAAAGCTTCGCTCCAACAAAAAACGCTTTACTGGTGCTGGCCCCGGAAATTTTCCCAGTAAAAAACGGGAGTTTATCTCCCGTAGCTTACCACTTTTTTAACTGATCTGTTTAGTGGCTTTCTCTTTACTGGCATTGCTGTCGCCTTCGTCTATTTTGACCGCTTCTTTGATTTCCTCAGTTACGGAATTGGTAGCATTCTTAAATTCCCTGATACCCTTTCCCAGGGCGCGACCTACCTCGGGCAGCTTGCCGGGGCCAAAAATAATCAACGCCAGCACTAAAATCAAGATTAATTCAGGAGCTCCCAAACCGAACATCCTTCTCACCTCCTGTTAAGATTATTGTACACCTGTTTCTTTTAAATTTAAATACCTTCTTCCTTGGCCTTTTCTTCCCGCCTTCGTCGTACCAGGTAAGAAATCCAGATGCTAACTTCATAAAGGGCAATTACCGGTAAAGCCATTAGCGTTTGGGAAATCATATCCGGCGTAGGGGTAAGAATGGCCGCCAGTATAAAGATAATTAAGACAGCATATTTACGGTTTTTAGCCAGAAATCGGGGTGTTATCAAGCCTAGATGGGTGAGAAGCATAATAACCAGGGGCAACTGGAAGACGGCCCCGAAGGGTAAAATAAACATGGTCAAGAAACTAAAATATCGGGAGATGGAAATCAGTGGCGTAAAGCCTTCACTGGCACTTACTAGTAAAAAATGAATGGCTGCCGGGAAAACTACCAGGTAACCAAAAACTATTCCCCCGGCAAAGAGCACTATTGATGCCGGCATTAACATATAAATCAGCCGCCGTTCATGGCTGTGCAGGGCTGGCAGGACAAAGCTCCACACTTCCCAGAGAATCACCGGTAGAGCTAGGAAGATAGCTGCCACGAAGGAAATTTTAATCGTCGTGAAAAAGGCCTCCCAGGGAGTGATAAAGACCGGGTTTATGCCTAGTTCCTTAATTGGTCGCAAGATTAAAACCAGCAGCTGGCCCCGGAAGCCAAAATAAACAGCGATAGTTGCGATCACTAAAGCAATAATAGACACCAGCAGTACCCTGCGCAAAGCTTCCAGGTGTTCCGTCAGGGTCATAGACTTATCTTCCACCGCTCCACCTCCTTTTAACCCTTTTATGGTTAGTTTCATTATACTGCCGTTATCATAGCAGGGCAACATTATTTCTTTATACCCACATGGACGGCTACAATGCCGCCCGTCAGCTCGTGATAACTTGCCCTGTCCAGGCCCAGGTCACGGAAGTATTGCAATATTTCTTCCTGGTGGGGATAGCCCTTAAGGGAACGGGGCAGATAACTATAGGGGCCATCCATTCCCACCCCAAGGCGACCTATTAAAGGCACCAGGTGGTCAAAGTACAGGTAGTAAATATGCTTAAAAATGGTTCGAGAAGGTTTGGCTAATTCCAGGGAAACCACCCGTCCTCCCGGCCGTACCACCCGCCTCATTTCCGCCAGGCCCCGTTTGATATCAGGGAGGTTGCGCAGGCCAAAGGCAATGGTGGCGCAATCAAAAGTATTATCCGGGAAGGGAAGATCCATGGCATTACCTTCTACCAGCTGTACCAAATGGCCGTAGGGACTGGCTGCCAGGCGGCGACGGGCGACCTCAAGCATGCCCGGAGCAAAATCTAGCCCCACTACCTGGCCGCCCGGGGCTACGGCCCGGGCCAGTTCCAAAGAGAGCATACCGGTGCCACAGCAGACATCCAGGGCCTTGTTCCCAGGTGCAAGACCTGCCCGGGCTACGGTAAAGCGGCGCCACCCCCGGTCGCAATTAAAACTTAGAATCGTATTTAACAGGTCGTAGCGGGGAGCAATGTTGTTAAAAATGCCACGTACATATTCCTCTTTGGTCACAGGGCCATCACCCGTTCGACAGGCAGCTCTTCGCTTAATTGAATAACCAGTTCACCAAGGAGCTCCCTTACTGTTCCGGGAGCAAGTTTTTCTACGGCCTGGCTGGCTTTTACGGTTACTGGTTGGCCATTCCACAGCTTGCCTAAAAGTAAGCCTATCTCCTGCCACGCCTGAGCCAACCAGGGTTCGGCCCGACCTAACTGGCTACCCAGGGAAGTCGCCGCGGCAGCCAGGTATTCCCGCATGCGAAAACTTTTGGATGAAGATGGTTTTTCGTGTTGCCGGGCCGCATCCAGGTGTATCTGGCAAATCAATTGGGAAAGGGGTGCCAAAAATTGCAGATTACCATCGCGACAGAGGAGATCAAAAAAACGGGTGTAGAAATAATCTCCTACCAGGGTTTCCAGAGCTACCTCATCCTTAACATTGTTATGAATCAATGAGGCCAGGAAAATAAATTGAAATACGGCAGCCAGAGAAAGCGCCCTGGAGCCAGAGTAACCCTGGGTATGGGCGCTCAAAAGAACTAGAGCAGGTAGAAAATCTTGATCTAAATGGTTCAAAACAGGCCAGGTGACCCCGGGTAACCTTCGCCCTTGCAAGCGAGTTTCCCTTAGCAAGCGATGGCGAACCATTTCTAGCTCTGGTTGTAATAGTTTAAACAGGGCGGTCAACATCCAGCCCTCCTAAATATAAAAATAAGTATTCCATTTGATATTCTATTCTTTAAAGCATATTCCTGCTGGTTATTTGAACGCAAAAACGCCACAGGCCCTGCAAGTTTTCTCCCTGCAAGGCCTGTCAGCTCCTACCCTCACTACTACCTTTACATGTAGGTAATAAAATAAATATCCCTCCTACAGATTTACCGCTGCCGCCCGAGGAGGTTCCATTACGCCCCGTTCAATTTCGGTGGCGTGGACTTCGCCTGCTTGGAACTGCTCGGTTAAGTACCTGCAGGCATCCCAGGGATTTACCCTTTCACCACAGGTAAAAACATCAACGGCAGCATACCCTAACTCCGGCCATGTGTGGATTGCCAGGTGCGATTCGGAGATGACCACCACGCCGCTGACACCCTGAGGGCTGAATTTATGGAAGCAGACTTCCCGGATTTCGGCACCGGCCTCCAAAGCAGCTTTAACCATGATTTCTTCGACCTTTTTGATGTCGTTTAAGATCTCGAAGCTGCATCCATAAACCTCAGCTAAAACATGACGGCCCAATGCGCGCAATTATCATTCCTCCTCCAGAATAAAAGTGGAGCATGACATCAATCAAATCCAATTGTAACCCCACTCCCCCTTATTGTCAACTAAAAATCGCAGCAGATGTCGGATAAAGTTGAGGGCTTGTCTTTAGAGGCTATAAGAAGCGGCCTGGTACCAAACCATGCCGCTTCTTAGCCTTTTAGCCCTTCAATATTTCCGGGCCACCTCGTGGCCGCCGAACTCGTGGCGCAGGGCGGCCACCACCTTGGTGGCGAAGCTCTCCTCCTGCTCGGAGCGGTAGCGCATCAGCAAGGCTGCCGTGATTACCGGCGCCGGTACCTTCAGATGCAGGGCTTCCTCCACTGTCCAGAGGCCCTCACCGGATGAATAAGCGATATCTTTTATGCTTTCCAGAGTAGCGTCTTTGCTAAGGGCACTTTCCATGAGGTCCATTAGCCAGCCGCGGATTACCGAACCATGGCGCCAGACCCCGGCCACCGCCCTGAGATCCAGTTTAAAGGGCCCTTTAGCCAGGACTTCCATCCCCTCGCCGATGGCCTGCATCATGCCGTATTCGATGCCGTTATGGACCATTTTAACATAGTGGCCGCTGCCGGGGGGGCCGGTGTGCAGGTAGCCCCCGGGAACGGTTATATCCTTAAACAAAGGCTCCAGATAGGTAAAGAGCTCATCTTCGGCTCCCACCATACAGCAGGCGCCATAGCGAGCTCCCTCTATACCGCCGCTAGTACCGGAATCGGCGAAGCGAATACCCTTTTCCTTTAAAAATTGATAACGGCGTAAAGTATCCCGGTAATGAGAATTACCCCCGTCGATGATAATATCGCCGGGAGCAAGCAGGGGTAATAGCTGTTCAATAACCTCGTCCACGGCTTTGCCGGCAGGGATCATTAACCAGATAAGGCGGGGAGATACCAACTCGCCTACCAGCTCTTCCAGGCTGAAAGCACCTTTAATCCCACGGGCGGCGGCCTTTTCCACTGTCGACCTCGTGCGGGCGTACCCTATCACTTCGTGACCATGATCCAGCATATTGAGGGCCAGGTTGAGGCCCATTTTGCCTAAGCCTATTAAGCCGATTTGCAAAAATAAATCCCCCTTTAGTCACACGGAGAAAAAATATTACTGTGGCCTTGTCTTAGTATTATAATTTACCAGCCTCATAATCCATCCTCCCCTGCCACTCCCGCCTATAACGGGTAACGATTCTCCCTGGCTACCCGAATCATAGTACGGACGTTTACCTGGGGGGTGTAATAAGCCAGTTCGCAGCCGGAACCGAGGATAAACCCACCACCCTTGCCGGCTAAATCGATACACCGCTGGGCTTCTTTTGCTACCTCATCCGGCGTTCCTCGTAACAGTAATTCAGATGGATCGAGGTTACCCATTAAGCATACCCGATCGCCTACGACAGCCTTGGCTCTGCCCAAATCAACCTTATAGTCAAGCTCTAAAATCATGGCTCCAGTATCCGCCATCAAAGGTAAAACCGGTGTCATATCGCCGCATACATGAAGAAGTGTGATAACCTGCCGGTCTTTATGACAGATATTAAGGGCATTAAAGAATTTTTTCTCATAGGGAAAGGCCCATTCCTTATACATTTTAGGTGAAATAACATCGATAGAAGCCAGGGAATCACCGGCCTGGACAATGTCGGCACCTGCTTCCACCTGTGCTTTGGCGAAGGCAATTAATGCATCGCTGGTCAGCTCTAATAAATGCCGTAAAGCCCTGGCATTTTTTCCTTCAGGTTCGGTGGCAGCCATTGCTAACTCCATCAAGAAGCGCTGGGTACCCATTAAATGTGACGCCAGGGAAAAAGGGCCGGTACCCGTTCCCCTGATGGCGACTTTACCACCCACCTGTTCTTTGATCAAATCAATGGCCTCAAGGTAAACAGGCATTCGTCCATCTTTATAAGGGTCAGGTACTCTAAGCTTATAAACATCTTGAAGTTCATGAACCACAGGTTCCCTCAAAGTGGGTGTAGAATCCTCATGCATATCCACGGTAATACCGAAGCCTTCAGCAATATAGTAGTTGTCCGATTGGGCGACAATAATATCCTGCTGATAAATTTCCCAGGCCTTCAGTTGTGCTTTCGCCATTATTCTACCGTTGGTGCAGTATTGAGATATTAAAGCCCCGCCTACCTTTGCCCCGTGGTTACCCATATAAGGTCCAACTGGTACGACATCGGGTTCCATCCTATTGGCAGCGGCACGTACCCTTTCAAGTGAAGTCATATTAGGCATTCTTTACACCCCAAGAGAAGTAAAGTCTTTCTCTATTTTTCTACAGATACGTTGGTAAATATCAAAAAGAACACGGTATTTATTGGTGTTTAGCCAATAGGGGTCAAATTGCTTCGCTTTTTGTAAGAACTGATAAATGATGTTGATATCGCTTGCTTGTCCTGTGGCAACCATCCCAAGGACCGCTGCCCCGAGGCAAGCACCTTCAATACCTGGATATACTATTACTTCTTGTCCCAAAATGTCTGCCAGTATTTGACACCATAATGACGAGCGAGTGAAACCGCCGGTGGCACGAACTTCTTTAAACGGTCCACTTAACTCCTGCAAGGCCAGGGCAACGCTGTAAAGGCTGAAACAAACTCCTTCCATTGTAGCCCGAGCCAGGTGTTCCCGGCCGTGGTGGAGGGCCAGGCCAACAATAATGCCCCGGAAGCTGTCATTCCACCACGGTGCTCTTTCTCCTGTGAGGAAGGGCAGAAAAATAAGGCCATCACTGCCTGGTGGTATACTGGCTGCACAAGAATTCATTAAATCATAAACTTCCCCCTTTCCCTCAAGTGCAGCTCTTACTTCAGCCTGAAAAAACTTATCCCGCAGCCAGCGGTAAACCAATCCACCGTTATTGATGGGCCCGCCGATAATCCAATCTTTGTCCGTCAGGGCATAACAAAAAGTTCGCATGCCGGGATCAGTTATGGGTTTATCAACATGGACTCTTACGGCACCACTGGTACCAATTGATATAGCTGCTATCCCCGGTTTAATGGCGCCGACACCAAGGTTGGCCAGGGTCCCGTCGCTGGCACCAATTATAAAGGGGGTTTCCGGTTTCAGGCCCATGGCTGCCGCATCTCCTGCCTTAAGACCCCGGAGAATGTAAGTCGGCGGTACAGGTTGGGAAAGCTGTTGATGGCTGATACCTGACAGCCGCAGAGCATCTTTATCCCAGGTGAGCTTGTATAAATTAAAAAGACCAGTTGCTGATGCTAAAGAATAATCAATAACGTATGTCCCAAAAAGCCTGAAAAAAATATACTCCTTAATTGAAATAAATCTAGTGCTCTTCTGGAAAATTTCGGCCATATTCTCTCGTAACCAAATTAGCTTGCATAGAGGAACCATAGCATGATA
Source organism: Moorella sp. E308F (assembly GCF_006538365.1). Lineage (NCBI taxonomy): Bacteria > Bacillati > Bacillota > Clostridia > Neomoorellales > Neomoorellaceae > Neomoorella > Moorella sp. E308F. The sequence continues at coordinate 667,762 of NZ_BJKN01000002.1, forward strand.
GGGTACACCACAACAACGATATAACTCTTTTCCCTTTGGATCTTGGCGTAGTCTTTGGGCAATAGTTGCACTGCGGTTGTCCGCCCATATCCAGCAATTAGTTAAGGGGTTACCTTTTGCATCCACAGGCATAATACCGTGCATGGCCGAACTGAAGGCTACCCCGTCAATTTCGCTGGCTCTGGCGCCGGCCTTCCTAACAGCCGTCCCTATTACTTCCAGTGTATCCTGAAAAATTTTTTCGGCATCCTGTTCTGCCCAGCCGGGTTGGGGTTGTTCAAAACCGCTTTCTTTTGCGTAGTACCCACGGACTTGTCCCTGCTTATCCAAAACTACAGCTTTTGTTGTAGTTGTTCCCAGATCAACACCAATAAACAGTCCGCTTCCGGTCATGGTTTTCTCCTCAGCTAAAGTTTAAATTCAATATCTAATTCTACATATTTTCTCCAAATCCTTCTTTCAAGAAAAAAATTTTCTCGTTGATAACGTATAAAAAATACCCTCCCAAAAGCCGGAGGGTATTTTTTTAGCCATCAATTTTGTCGCCTCACCTCAACTTGAGCCAGCTTTTCGTAGAAACGAATAATAGCACCATGGTCGGCATCACCCAGGCCATCAACCTTTAAAGCCTGGAGGATTTCCATCATGGCGGCAGTCAAAGGCAAGGGCACTCCGACTTCATGGCTGGCAGCCAAGGCATTGGCCAGGTCTTTAATATGCAAATTAATGCGGAAACCGGGGTTAAATTTCCTATCCAGCACCAGCGGTGCCTTGGCATCCAGGACGGTACTGCCGGCCAATCCGCCGCGAATGGCCTGATATACCAGTTCGGGATCAACGCCGGCTTTGGTGGCCAGTACCAGAGCTTCGGACATGGCGGCAATGTTCAAGGCGACGATAACCTGGTTGGCCAGCTTGGCCACGTTGCCGGCACCTATCTCGCCCACCCGGACGACAGAAGATCCCATGGCTTTAAGGATGTTAAAGCAGGCGTCAAAATCCGCCTGGTTGCCGCCCACCATAATAGCCAGTGTACCGTCGATGGCCTTCGGTTCCCCGCCGCTCACCGGGGCATCAAGCATTCTAATCCCTTTCTCAGCAAGCCTGGCTGCTATCTCCCGGCTGACCAGGGGGTCGATGGAGCTCATATCGATAAGGATGGAACCGGCTCGGGCACCTTCAATGACACCTTCCGGGCCTAAGACTACTTCCTTAACATGGGGGGAGTTGGGGAGCATAGTGATGATAATATCTGCCTGCCTTGCCACCTCTTTGGGCGAACTGGCCGGGGCAGCCCCGGCAGCTACGAGTTCATCTACCGCCGCCCGATTGATATCATGCACCACCAGCTGGTACCCGGCTTTCAATAAATTCTTGCTCATGGGTTTACCCATGATACCAAGGCCGATGAAACCAATCTTTTGCATAATTAATCTACCCCTTTCCTAAATTTATAGGGCTACTACCCGCCGGCAGGCGGATAATACTGCCTCACTGGTTAAATTGTAGGCTGTCAATAGATCATGGTAATTACAAGCTGACTGGCCAAAAACATCTTCGATGCCCACAAATTCCATAGCGATGTTCTTTTCTCCGCGAAGCGCTTCGGCAATAGCGCTGCCCAGGCCACCGATAACGCTATGTTCTTCAGCGACAACTACCGCCCCGGTTTCCCTGGCCAGGGCGGTGATGGCTTCCCGGTCCAGGGGTTTAATGGTACTCACATTTATCACACTTGTTTCTATTCCCTCCTCGGCCAGGATTTCAGCGGCCTCCAGGGAGCGGCTGACCATAATACCGCTGGCAAATACGGTAACATGTTTTCCCTGGCGTAAAGGATAGACTTTACCAATGCAGAACTCTTCTTCTACAGGGAAAACAGCCGGGAGGTCATTGCGATTAAGCCGCAAGTATACAGGCCCTTCATACTTGGCGATGGCCCTGGTGGCCTTCGCTGTTTCCGTTGCATCTGATGGAACGATGACCGTCATATTGGGCAAAGCTCGCATCAAGGCCACATCCTCCACCGATTGATGAGTAGCGCCGTCACCATAATCAGAAAGTCCGGCGGAAGAGCCGATCAATTTGACGTTAGACCGGGCCAGGGCCACCCCTACACGAATCTGGTCATAGGCCCGACCCGTAAGGAAGACGGCAAAGGAATGGACGAAGGGGATCTTGCCTCCCAGGGCAAGGCCAACGGCGACGGAAACCATGTTCTGCTCGGCGATGCTCATCTCAAAGTGTCTTTCCGGGAAACGTTCTTCGACCAGGATGCCCCGAGTAGATTTTGCCAGATCTGCATCCAGAGCAACGATGCGCTTATCTGCTGCAGCCAGTTCCACTAACGTTTTACCATAGGCTTCACGGGGATTTAACAAGATACTCATTTGTTGTCACCTCCAGCCAGGGCTGCTTCGGTCGCGGCGCAGGCAATCTGGTACTCTTCTTCCGTCATACCGGCATTGTGATATGCAGCTTTATGTTCAGCAAAGGGAATACCTTTACCTTTTACAGTGTGGGTAATAATCACTACCGGCCGGCCGCAGACTGTATCGGCTTCGTCCAGAGCCGAAGCAAGGGCCCCAACATCGTGGCCGTCTACCTCCAGGACATACCAGCCGAAGGCCTCCCATTTTTCCTTCAAGACCCCCATATCCATCCGTTCCTTGATAGGTCCGGTGGCTTGCACATTATTTTTATCCACTATGGCTACCAGGTTGTCAGCCCGGTAGGCGGCAGCAGCCATGGCCGCCTCCCAGACCTGGCCTTCAGCCAGTTCGCCGTCGCCCAAGAGGACGTAAACTTTGTAAGATGCATTATCCAGTTTGGCCGCCAGGGCCAGTCCCAGGCCTATCGATAGCCCCTGGCCCAGGGAACCGGTATTGGCTTCAATTCCCGGGGTTTTGCGCATATCGGGGTGCCCCTGGAGGTGGCAGCCCAGCTCTTTATTGTACCGGAGTTCTTCCCTGGGAAAATACCCGCATTCCGCCAGGGCGGCATACTGGGCCAGGCCCGAATGGCCTTTACTCATAATAAAGCGATCCCGCTCTGGCCAGTTGGGATTTTGCGGGTCGTGCCGGAGTTTATAGAAATAAAGTACGGCTATAATCTCGGCGCAGGATGCAGATCCCCCCAGATGCCCTATTTTGGGCGGCGCCACCATATCGACGATATCCCGTCGGATACGGGCAGCTTTCTTTTGTAAAAACTCTTTTTGTTCACCGGTGATCATGTTATCCTCTCCCTGCTATACCTGGATGTTATGCCTGGATGGCTACTAACATAAACGTTCAAGTCTGGTAATTGCAAAATCTGATGCTTTCTTAAAATAAAACTTGTAAGTTGTCATACATCTCTTGCGCCCTTGCCTCTTCACATTCCGTTTGCGACACCTTATTCCACCATTAAGGTTTAAACCCCATTGCATGGTTAAGATGGTGTGAGCAAAACTTTAAGTCCCTGGCGATTTTCGATGAGTTCAAATCCTTTTTCCCATTCTTCCAGAGGTAGTTCATGGGTTATTAGTTTGTTCAGATTAATTTCCTTTTCACTCATGAGGGTCAGGCATTTCTCCCAAACGTCCCATGTATGACTGAAAGAGCCCTGCAGGCGAACGGATTTGGCTATCAACTGGTCGAGGGAAAAGTTTACCGGTGCTGGTCCCCAGCCGATTTTGGTGATTTGCCCAGCTGGCCGAACAATGTCCAGGGACAACCTCAGGGTGGCCGCCGGGCCGGCGGTGTCCACCACCACATCGGCCCCGTAACCATCCCCCACTTCCTGTACTAGCTTTAAAACGTTATCGCCGCTACTGATTAACGTCCTGGTCGCACCGAATTCCCGAGCCTTTTCCAGGCGCTCTTCATCTCCGGCTGTACCAACGACGATTATTTCCCCGGCGCCGAGGAGATTGGCCATGGCCGTACAAAGCAGGCCTATAGGGCCGGGTCCAATTACTACGATAATATCCCCGGGCCTAACCTGGCTGTTGTTAACCAGGGCGTTGTAGGCTACGCAGAAGGGTTCCGTAATGGCTGCCTCTTTAAGGCTTACAGCTTCCGGCACCTGGTGCAGGATGCGTGCCGGAACCCGGACGTAGCGGGTAAAGGCGCCGTCGACTCCAAATCCGAACCCCTTGCGTTCGCGGCAGAGGTGATAAAGGTTGGTCCGGCACAGGTAGCAATGCCCGCAATACCGGGCATGGGTTTCGGCTGTCACCCGCTCGCCGACCGCCCACCCCTTAACTTCCGCTCCTACTTCTACGATGGTACCGGCAAACTCATGTCCCAGGATTAACGGTACGTTGACAGGGTAGGAAACATTCTGGTGGTGCATGTGGGGGTCGCTACCGCAGATACCGGTGTAAGCTACTTCTACTAATACATCGGTAGGGCCAATGGTTGGTACGGGCACGTCCCTTATTTCCGTACAACCGTCCTGATTAGCATATTTGACAACGGCTTTCATTGTATATTTTCCTCCTCTAAAAAACCTTATTATATCAACTGTCAAATTTGTGCTGAGAGATAAATTACATTCCGAACCGGTAGCGCCCTGGATGGAACGTTTTACCACCATTACGACTTTTGCAAGAGAGTGATGGCCCTGGCCCGTGAGGCGCATTTACATTTATATTACTTATATTTTCTATTACTGGTCAGGGCCATCAGCATGCCGTCCCTATTTAACAGCCTCAACCGCTTTCTTAAATTCGGCGATAAGTTCTTTTCCAATCTTATCTTCAAATTCTTTATAAACAGGCTGAACCGCATCCTGGAATGCCTTGAGCTGCTCAGGTGTTAGTTCTGTAACTGTCATGCCGACTTTCTTTAACTCATCAACATAATTCTTGTTCATCTCTCTGTTTGTGCTCCGTTGAAACTTTGCTGATTCTTCTGCGGCTTCTTCAAATATTTTCTTGTCCTCAGGAGGCATAGACTCCCAAAGTTTTTCGCTGATTAACATAATATGTGGCCCGTATATGTGTCCGGTCATTGTAACGTACTTCTGCACTTCATAGAATTTCTGCAGGTAAATAGTAGGTATCGGGTTTTCCTGGCCATCAATGGTCTTTTGTTGCATTGCGGTAAATACTTCACTGAATGGCATAGGAGTCGGGTTAGCTCCTAATGCCCTCCATGTCGCCAAGTGAATGGGATTCTCCATGGTCCTTATTTTCAACCCTTTAACATCTGCCGGACTTTTTACCTCACGTACGCTGTTTGTTAACTGCCTGAACCCGTTCTCATAGTATGCCAGTAAATGCAGGCCCTTTGAATCCAAGGTGGAAGCTATTTTCTTTCCTACAGGTCCGTCAAATATTGCATCGGCAGCCTTTTCGCTGGGAACGATAAAGGGGAGGTCAAAAACCATAAAGTCTTTTGCCAGGCCTGTTATTGGCGAGGCAGAGGTAACAACCATTTCAAGGTTGCCCATTCTGACATCCTGGGTTGCTTTTACGTCATCCCCCAGCTGAGCATTAGCATAAACCTGTACGTCGTATTTTCCGTTAGTTTTTTGTTCTACAATCTCTTCGAATTTTTTACAAGCCAAATAAGAAGGGTGTTTTTCATTGACGCCATTACTGATTTTAATTACTATCTGACCTTCATTCTTTGACCCCTCTGTCTGCTTGGATGTACCACTGGTTGCCGGAGCTTTTTGTTGTGATAATGTACATCCTGATAGTAATGCCGCTATAACAGCCAGAACAGTTAACACTAAGACTAGCTTTTTCCTCATGTGCAGATCCTCCTCTAGTTTTTTTAAATTGAAAACGGCTGGTCTACTATAAATCTTTGCCCCTCCTTTCTTTACCAGCCGGGAGTATTTAGTTGCCAAACGCATTAGGTATAAAAGTAATTATTCCGGGGAAATAAGTGACTATCAATAGTACCGCTATCATTATACTGATGAAACTTAAGAGGGGTTTGACCAGTTCACCCATTGACAGCCCGGACAGCCCGCAACCCACATACAATACCGTGCCTACCGGAGGTGTTATGATGCCTATACACAGATTCATTACCATAACCACACCGAAATAGATAGGGTCCAGCCCAAAATTCGTAGCTATAGGCAGCAGGATGGGACCCAGGATGAGCAAGGCGGGAGTCAGGTCCATTACGAGCCCTACTAGCAGCAGCAATATATTGATTAACAACATGAGTACGACAATATTATTGGATATGGACAAAAGGGTGTTAGACAGGAGCTGAGGTATCTGGGCTGTTGTAATCAGGTATCCCGCTGCTGTTGCCGCTCCACATACAAGCATTACAACCGCTGTACTTTTGGCCGCGCGGGCAAATATCTCCGGTAGATAACTTAATTTTAACTCCCTGTAGGCAAAGAATCCCACCAAAAGGGCATATACTACCGCCACCACCGCTGCTTCGGTGGGAGTAAATATTCCGCCCAAGATTCCTCCCATAATAATAACTGGTAAAAGTATTGCCCAGAAAGCCGCTATCGTACTCTGCCACAATTCCTTTAAAGTTGTTCTTCTAGTCTTCCTGTAGCCACGCTTTTTCGAATGGAAGTACCATCCTATCATCAGTCCTATTCCGATTAATATTCCAGGGATAATGCCTCCCAGGAACAACTTGACAATGGATACGCCACCTATAACGCCAAAAATAATCATCGGGATACTGGGGGGGATAATAGGTCCAATAGTACCAGCCGATACTATTAAGGCGGTACTTTTATTTTTGTCGTAACCTTGTTCCTCCATAACAGGGAGCAATATGGACCCAATGGCAGATGTATCGGCTACCGCCGACCCGGACACCCCTGCAAACAGCATGCTGGCGAGTACGGTAACATATCCCAAACCTCCGGTTACGTGCCCGATCAGCGCTTTAGCAAAGTTTACAATTCTTTTCGATATGCCGCCGGCGTTCATAATTTCCCCTGCTAGAACAAAGAAAGGTATGGCCATTAAGGGGAAGTTATCTATGCCTCTGACGATATTCTGAGTAATAATAGCAGGTGATACGCTGCCTGTAAACATCATCAGCACCAGGGCCGTTAATACAAGACTAAAAGCGATAGGCACATTTAAAAAAATGAAGGAAAACATGCTTATTAAAAAGGCAGCTAGCATGATACCCCCTCCTTGCCTTGCACTTTATCCGAAGCTTCTCTCATAAAAAGTGCTTTTATATGATAAATAATTTTTAATATCGTCTGCAGGAACAGTATTGCTCCGGATATAGGTACGATTAAGTATACATAAGCGTAAGGTATTGCTGCCGCAGGTGATGTCCAGTCCCAACTTTCCATAGTAATGGAATATCCGCCTTTTAAAATTATTGTTATTGCATATAGGACGAGCAGGTCGGCAATCACAGCTATAACTTTTGCTGCTTTTTTGGGGATTGACTTTACCACTATATCTAATCCCAGATGCTCATCGTTGATATAAGCCAGAATTGCTCCTAAAAATACCAGCCATATGAGCATGAACCGGGAAACCTCTTCTGACCAGGCAATTGCTGCATTTAAAAAGTAGCGTCCGATGACGTTGAAAAATACGACAATAACCATTCCTGATAGCAAAATTATTATCGTATATTGTAATATTTTTTCGCATATTATGGTTAAATTTTTATACATATTTTTATTCCCCTCATTTGGTTAATCAAAAATTATAACTCAGTCTCAATTTTTGAATACAGTTTATCTTTAACTTTAATCAAAACTAATTATCTTCTTTGTACAAATAGTCTCCTCCTTTCTCCTTTGATAGTAATTATCTTTCGTCCTTCAATGTTGGAATTCAATTAATCTAGCTCTCAGGATATTTTTCCTCAATATCTTGAATGGTTAGCTCAATATGCTCGGTCATTATTTTGGCTGCCAAATCTGCATCTTGAATGGTAACGGCCTCTAAGATGCGGGGATGGTAATATAGACCGGCCGACGTACCCCGAAAAGATACAATCTCCTCCATATGGAAACACAAGATGTCCTTCGTAATCTGGCTTACCTTTAGAATCAGTGAATTTTTCGTTGCCCGAGCCAACTCTAGATGGAAGTTAAGATCCTCCATGGAGAAACGTTTAATATCGTCACTATATTCACGCATTCTCGTTATAATAGCGTTTAATCGTTCTAAATCTTTTTCATTCCTGCGTAATGCGGCCAGACGGGCATTTTCTATTTCATATACCTTTCTAAATTCCAGTATCTCTAACAAATCATGCTTGCCCAGAGCAAGGGCTGGCAAGAGTGAATTAAGATAGATATCAGTCGATAGGTCAGCTACAAAGGTACCATCTCCCTGCCTGGTTTGGATTAACCCTAAAATTGCCAGTTTTTGCAATGCTGAGCGTACGGAAATGCGGCTCACGCCGAACATTTTGGTGAGCTCATTTTCCGAAGGGAGCCTGCTCCCCGGGGGCCAGTTGCCACTCAAGATCTGTTCTTTAATTTGTTCAAAAACAGCATTGCTGACACTTATTTTGGGGATTTGTTTAATAGCCATGGTGTATATGACCTCTTTTATTGCTTGATACCGTATATATTTTTGATAAACTGATTTAATTCCTTTGCTCGGGGGAGAGTTTCCGCAATTATATTCAGGAATATCCCCCGGCAGGGTAATTCACTGCGGATGACTTCAATATCCTCTTCATCCAGTGCCCCCCAGATGATTAAACACTTCTTTTCAAGTACGCGACGAAACTCGGGCATCATATCTCTGACCGAAGGGCCGCCCACATCTTTATTGATTTCAATTACTTTCAATTCCTGGATTTCCAATAAATCATCCAAAATAAAGAACGAAGCCGGATGTAAATGGACAGCAGTATAGGGATAGGCCTGGCAGATCTTCCGGTCGCATTGTAAAAAGAATTGGCGGTAAATCGTAGGGGAACATAAGGCAGAAAGATCTTCCTGAAACCATATACACTTGCCTGGAGCCCATAGCGGATAGAAACCCAAACTATAACCGCCGTAGAAAGGAGGCACATTTTCTAACAGGTTGGCTATAACCTCCAAAAACGCTTCCGTAACTTCCCGGGCAAGTTGTTGCATAAGTTCGGGGTAATCATAAAAATAATACACGAGTTTATCCTGTCCCAGGATGGCGCCCAGCAAGTCGCTCGGTCCGCGCATAATCGGTTCGCCTATAGGGAAACGTCCTACTGATAGTTTTACAAGCTTATTAATAAACTCATTAAATTTCAAGTACCAGGGATTATTATAATTTAGCTGTAATTTACCGCTTATTACTGCAGGAGATTCAGCGTAAGGTTTGGCCCAGAAACTTTCTTCAGAACTGTAAATATGGCATCCCAAAAAAGCTTCCATCCAAGGAATACCTGTAAAGGGTTCGGCGCACCAAAAGGCATCCTGTCCTACCTGTAGATTTTCCTGGTACATCCTTTCGTAATCATCCAGGTAATCGTTCACCTGCAACATTTCGGGCGTCACACGTTGCGGACGAGCGAGTAAGGATGCGGCGGCATTGAAGCTTTGGCTAAAGAAATAATTACCTATACGAAATCCCGCAAGTGGATAATCAAGCTCCTTTTTATTCCAAAACGCCAGGTGACGCATTATTCTTTCCTCTACCGTTAGCAACCTCCCTCCCGCCTCCTATATTGGTAATACAACTTACAACTTATATCTTTCGCCTTTGTTTTTAAAATTCCTGCTAAATATAAAAGAAATTTTTTGTCGGTTTTCTTAACCGCTGCTTTAATGGTATCATGAAGAATTTTTTCAGCATCCTGTTCGGGGTTCCCGAGATCGACGCCGATAAAATGATTGGTTTTCACCATTGGTTTTCCCCTTGTAATTTTAATATATCTATTCTACATTTTTTCTCCAATTCCTGCCGATATGAAAAAAATTTTCTCGTTAAAGAACTAAAAGCGTTTGTTGGCAATGGCGTGGCGAATTTTTTGTAAACCACTCAGGGCTTCTTCCTGGCGCCTGAGGGAAACTCCGACTACGAGAGAGTCTATTATGGCCAGCTGGCTGATACGCGAGGACATGGCTTCCGAACGAAAATGCGTTTCCCTGGCGGAGGTAAAGAGGCAAATATCGGTTACACGGGTCAGGGGAGATTTCATGAAGTTAGTGATGCCAATGGTTTTCGCTCCAGCTTCCCGGGCCGTCTTCAAGGCTTCATAAACGTCTTTGTTGGCCCCGGTATGGCTGATGCCCACGGCTACATCTTCGGGGCCAAGAAGGGAAGCGGCCATGACCTGTAAATGGGCATCGGTGTGGGCCTGGCACCAGATGCCTGTGCGCATAAACTTATGGTAGGCATCCATCGCTATGGCGCCTGAACCGCCGGAACCATAGAACTCTACCCGGCGGGCGTTGAGTAGCATTTCTACCGCCTGTTCCAAGGCTTCTTTCTCCTGGATTTTCAGGGTATCCTGAAGGCACTGGACATTAGATTGAAATACTTTATGGGCGATAATCAACATGTCATCACTCGGCTGTACGTCTTCATGGATATTCTGTACGGGGTCTACCATTTCACTGGCCAGGGCAATTTTGAAGGCCTGGAAGCCGCGATAACCTAGGCGCTTGCAGAGGCGGAAAATAGTGGCTTCGGCTGTTTGTGCCTGTTCGGCCAATTCGGTAATTGATAGATGGATTATTTCCCCCGGGTTCTCCAGGATATAGCTGGCCGCCCGCTGCTCGGCAGCGGTAAGGCTGGGATAAATGCTTCGCAAACGTAAAAGGCCGCCTTGAGCAGGCGTATCATTGTTAGGAGCCATCAGGCCCCTCCTTTCTGGAGAAAATTTTTTTCATGAGAATAGGATAACATAATATTTAGTTTTTGAGAAGCAAAAATTAAAGCCCCGGGCGGACCGGGGTATAGAAGCAAGTAAGTAAATATAACCTTTACTGATGTGGTACCAACACGGGAAGACTATTTAACTGCTATAACTTCACGCATACGCTCCAAGAATACCTGGAGATCCCAGCGTAAGGCTACCAGAGTTTCCGGTAGCTTCTGTACCAATCTTTCCAACCGTTCGGCTGCCAGGTTGAAACCGTAAACGTTAAGAAAAACATGGCGGAAGCCGCGGTATTCGTCCAACAAAGCCGCCGTTTCTTTCCGGATAAATGGTTTTAAAAATATTTTCTGCCGCCACATAAAAGTCATGCAGAATCGAGCCAATTGCCCGCAGGAAAAAAGAATCGCTAGCGGGAAAAGCTATCCTGTTATTCTGGCCTCTGGCTATTAAACCTTTAAGAGGCTAGTTCAGCCTCCAGGCGGGCCATATTCTCCAGTTCCTGGCGTATGCGGCCTTCTAAGATAAGGAATTGCTCTCCGGTCATAGCTCCAATCCCTTTTGCCTGACTTCTAACAATAAACCTGCTACAGCGTCTTCGGCCAGAACTATGCTGGGCGGAAAGGGTGCTGTGATAGCCTCTACCTCCAGCCACATGCGCCAGTAGTGGTCTTTAGCTGTAAAGCCTTCTATCAATAAATCAATATCGGAATGAGGGGGTAAAATACTCACTCCAGACCAGGGAACCATAAAGGTAGACTTTTCTAACCTTGTATTTCTCTTTTAACCAGCTGGCAGCCAGGCGAGCTTTTGTTAGCGCTTCCTGGCGGCGGTTTATGGCAGCCTGCTTTTCTATTTCAGCCCGCCGCTGCCAGGCCTTTCGCATGGTACTAATATCATCCAGCACCATGTTCCCCGCCTTTCTTACTTAAAGCTCACCACTGCATTACATTGTATCGTTACTTTTTTTACCAGTTAACGGCTATATCTTAAGAAGTGAAAAATAAAAGACGCCATTATGGCGTCCTGTAAAATGGTCGGAGCGACTGGACTCGAACCAGCGGCCTCTACCACCCCAAGGTAGCGCTCTAGCCAAACTGAGCTACGCCCCGTTCTTCCTCTGTGCAAGGAAAAGTATATCACTTGACGAACGGCATTGTCAAGGGGCGATTCTGGCGCAGCCCGGGGCAAGTAAAATTATTTATTCTGCAGGGCGCTGTGCAGTTCGCACAGGTGCCGCCTTTCCTGGCGTAACAACTCATCAATCACGGCTGTCTCAGTTACAGAAACAAGGTTTTTTAAACCGCTAAAAAACAGCAGGGCATCCTTTTCAAACTGGATGGCGAAAGTAAAATACCTGCTATCAACTGCCGTGTTAACTATATAGAGCCGCCGCCGCAATCAGGGATATAGCAGTTGGCATCGACAAAACTACAGGTTGACTGACAGGAAGGACATTTTTCCGGAGGGGCTTCCCCTTCAAAAGCATAACCACATACGGAACAGCGCCATTTATTCATGCCAATATGCCTCCTTTAGACTCTAGCCCAGAAAACTTTTGTCGCCTTATTGCAACTGCAGTCAGCCATTTATAATAATGGCGCCTACCGGTTAACAGGGTGCTTTCAGGCTTCAGGTTCAAACATCTCTTTGCCGGCGCTGCACACCGGGCAAACCCAATCTTCCGGCAGGTCGGCAAAGGGCGTATCCGGGGCGATGCCGTTAGCAGGATCGCCTTCAGCCGGGTCATAGACATAGCCGCACGCTATGCAGACATATTTTTCCATTAAAAATGCACTCCTTGCCATATTATCTTACCCGGGTATACCGCCCGGGTTAATTTGACTTCAAATAACGTAAAGAAACATGCTGAGCTGGAGTGATTATTTTTAACTTGGTTTAATTATTGGACCGCCAGTGGCCGTGGAGGTTGCAATAGGCGCGGGCCGTGGCACTCCCGGATTCAGTACAAAAAACTGCCTCGGGAGCGTCACCGGGATCCAGGTGCTGCCGCAAGACCTGGCCGCCGGCCTGCAGTTCGATCCACTCAATATAATGCTTTTCTTCCATTGGATGGGGAATACTGCCAACGGTCACTTTAAAACCACCATTAACTTTAGTAACTACCGGGACATGCTTTTCCTTGCTGGCGTCTACAGTGTTCTCCGTCAATAACTCCATGGGTTTGCCGCAGCATACCAGGGCCCCAACACCGGGATGGAGGACCTCGACAATATTACCGCAAACATTGCACCTGTAAACCTGGCCGATTGCTGTCATAATGAAATTCCCCCCTTTTAGTAAGGATTACTATTCGCAATTAATATTCGCTATAATTTCCCTTTTTTCCTGCCGGTTATAAAAGTTTTTCAAAAAAAATTTGCCTTTTAATTGCTTAAACCACCAACTGATGCCTGCCTTGACTTCCTAACTTTGGTAAGGTAAAATGGCGTCGAAATCTTATAGAGGAGTGAGCAATATGCCCGGTCTTAAAGGTACCCGGACGGAAAAAAACCTGCTAACGGCTTTTGCCGGCGAATCCCAGGCTCGCAACCGCTACACTTACTATGCCAGTCAGGCGAAAAAGGAAGGCTATGAGCAAATTGCAGCTATCTTTTTAGAAACTGCCGATAACGAAAAAGAACATGCCAAGCGTATCTTTAAATTCCTGGAGGGCGGCGAAGTAGAAATTAGCGCCGCTTTCCCGGCCGGTACCATTGCCACTACTTCCTTGAACCTGGCCGCCAGTGCCGACGGGGAAAATTACGAACATACCACCATGTATCCCGAGTTTGCCCGGGTAGCTGAAGAAGAAGGTTTCAAGGAGATAGCTGCCGTCTTTCAGGCCATTGCCCGGGCCGAGAAGGGACATGAAGAACGCTTCCGCGCCCTGCTGGCTAATATAGAAAATAACCGTGTCTTTAAGCGGGAAGAAAAGGTAACGTGGCGCTGCCGCAACTGCGGCTATATCCATGAAGGCAATGCCGCCCCGGAAGTATGCCCGGCCTGTGCTCATCCCCAGGCGTTCTTTGAACTACAGGCGGAAAATTACTGAGGAGTGGTGACGGCCTTATGTCTTGCCCGACGATTATGGCCATCCTGGTTGACAACCGGCGCGAAACGGCGACTAAAGTTCAGGAGATTTTAACCAAGTATGGCTGTATTATCCGGGTGCGCCTTGGCCTCCACGAAACTGAGGCCTGTAGCGACGAAGGATTGATTATCCTGCAGTTATGCGCCCCTGAAGTCCAGGTCCAGCAGCTAAGGGATGAGCTTAACGCCCTTAGCCGGGTAAAAGCTGAGGTAATAAAGCTGACATTGGATGATTAATTAGCCGCCCTGTTTTACTGATAGGCGAGGATGAAAAAACAGACCGGCCGAAAGGATGGTTAAGGACTCATGAGCCAGCCCGTTACCATTGCGGAAGGTATTTACTGGGTGGGTGCCATCGACTGGAACATCCGCTACTTTCACGGCCCCGCCTTTTCCACCCACCGGGGTACTACATATAATGCCTACTATATTGTCGATGAAAAAACCGCCCTGGTGGATACCGTTTACGAACCCTTTCAAGAGGAATTGATCGCCAAACTGAAGCAAATCCAGGACCCGGTCAAAATCGATTACCTGGTGGTCAACCACACTGAAAGCGACCACGCCGGCGCCTTCCCGGCCATCATGGACCTATGCCCCGGCGCCCACGTCCTCTGTACCCAGCGTGGTTATGAAAGCCTCAAGGACCATTACCCTCATCTTGATTTCCAGTACACCATCGTCAAAACCGGGACCAGCATCAGCCTTGGTAAACGTTCCCTGGCATTTATCGAAGCGCCCATGCTCCACTGGCCCGACAGCATGTTTACCTATGTTCCCGAAGAGGCCCTGCTCCTTCCCAACGATGCCTTCGGCCAGCATATCGCCTCCAGCGCCCGCTTCGATGATCAAGTAGATGTGGGACTAATTATGGACGAGGCGGCCAAGTATTACGCCAATATCCTCATGCCCTTCAGCAGCCTGATTACCAAAAAGCTGGAAGAAATCCAGAAGATGAATCTGACCATTAAAACCATTGCCCCCAGCCACGGCATTATCTGGCGGCAGGATCCCTACCGGATCATTGAGGCCTATGCCCGCTGGGCTGAAGGCAAAGGTACGGCAAAGGCCGTTATTGCCTATGATACCATGTGGCTGAGTACGGAAAAGATGGCTTATGCCCTTCTGGACGGCCTGGTGGCCGGGGGCTGTGAGGTCAAGCTCTTCAAGCTCTCCGTATCCGACCGCAATGATATTATCAAAGAGATCCTCGATGCCCGCGCCGTCCTGGTAGGCTCACCGACCATCAATAACGACATCCTGCCGGTGGTCTCTCCCCTCCTGGATGACCTGGTGGGCTTAAGGCCGAAAAATAAAATCGGCCTGGCCTTCGGTGCTTACGGCTGGGGGGGCGGCGCGCAGAAGATCCTGGAGGAACGTTTAAAGGCCGCCAAAATTGAGTTAATTGCCGAGCCCGGCCCCACAGTGAAGTGGGTGCCTAAAGAGAGCGACCTGCAGCACTGCTATAACCTGGGCCGGGAGATGGCTATAAGAATTAGGGGCTAGAGGCGTTATGACACTCTGACTTACATTTACATGGAGGGATAGTTTTGGATACCAAAGCCCTGCATACCATTTCCTACGGGCTGTATGTGGTTACGGCCAAAAAAGACAATCGTTTCAACGGTCAGGTTGCCAATACCCTCTTCCAGATTTCCTCGGAACCGCCGACAGTTGCTGTCAGCATCAACAAGCAAAACCTGACCCATGAATTTATCCAGGCCGGCAGGAGCTTTGCCGTCTCGGTCCTGGCCAAGGATACCCCCCTCTCCCTCATCGGCCAGTTTGGCTTCAAATCCGGCCGTGAGGTAGACAAGTTTGCCGGGTTGAACTACAAGCTGACGCAGGCCGGGCTTCCTTACCTGGCCGAACACACCCTGGCCTACCTGGAAGCTAAAATAAATCAAACGGTTGACGCCGGCACCCACAGCATTTTTATCGGCACTTTAACGGATGCCGCCGTCCTGCAACAGGGTGAGCCCATGACCTATGCCTACTATCATCAGGTCAAGCGCGGCACGACCCCGAAAACGGCGCCGACCTTTGCCGCCGCCGGGGCGGAAGGCGGGCCGGCTACCACTGCTCCCAGGTACCGGTGCACTATCTGCAATTATATCTATGACCCGGCCAAGGGCGATCCGGAACACGGCATCGCTCCTGGTACCCCTTTTGAGGACCTGCCTGGTGACTGGGCCTGCCCTATCTGCGGCGCCGGTAAAGAAGCCTTCGAGAAAATTTGATTGCGCCCCCCTGGATTAGCAAAAGCCATCTGTCTCACGCAGATGGCTTTTTGTTCATTTCACTCAATAAGCATACAACGTACCATATGGCCGTTTATTGTAGGGTATCAACTTGGTAAAGGGACGGGCCAGGATCTTTTCGGCCTCCAGGTCAAAGTAACGGGCAAAATCGCCAACAATTTTCCGCAGGCGCTCCTGGTCGGCGGCTGTAAGCGGTACTGCTTTAACTTCTTTACCCAGGTAGAAAGAATCTACCTGGCCGCGGATAAAGATTTCGCCGCCGTGCATCCCGGTGCCTATAAAATTACCCACAACAGCTTCCCCTGGTTGTAAATCCAGGCCTAGGAGGACCAGGGTGCCGCCGGCCATGTACTCGCCGAAAAAGTCTCCGGCCTTACCGCCGATGACAATCAAAGGGTTTTTATCCCGGAAGGCCTTCATGTGGATACCTACCCGGTAGCCGACATTACCACGGATGAAAATCCGGCCGCCGCGCATGGAGTAACCGGCTATATCGGTGGCGTTGCCGTGGATAATTACCGTGCCGTCGTTCATGGTGTTGCCCACGCCGTCCTGGGCATTACCAAAAACCTCTATTTCCAGACCATCCATAAGGGCCGCCAGGTTGTTGCCCGGCACGCCGTAAACCTCCAGCCGGGCCCGGCCCTGGACCCCGGCACCGATATAACGCTGGCCGTTGACGTTTTTTAAAACCAGTTCCCGGCAGCCGTTATCCAGGAGGGTCCTGATGGACTCATTCAGGGTTTGATAAGACAGTCCCCGGGCATCCAAGGTTTCCATAAAATCCCCTTCACCTCACTCTGCCAGCTTTTGCTTCCAGATGGTTTCCGGTAAACTTAAGAGACCAAAATCTGGCCGCAGCAATGCATCTTTAAAGGACGTGACCTCAATGCCTTCCTCGAGCAACTGGCGGTAGATGCCGGCCCGATCGATTTTATTGATCAGCAGCGCGCCGCTCAAGCAGTTATCCTTTAAAACCAGCTTGCGGTAGACCAGGGTGGCAGGGTCTACTTCCGTCAGGAGTTCATATCCCTCACCGGTGGCTACACTGTTACCCATGCTGATAATATGCAGTCCCAGGAAACCAAGGGCGTTATAGGGCGGTAAGGGTAGATAGGTCTCCTGTGCCCCGGCCATATTGCGCCCAGCTATTTTCCCCTGGATGGCAGCATGGGGTAGTAAAGGCGGGTTGCCATCCACCACATCCCCGGCGGCGTAAACGCCGGGTAGGCCGGTGCTGAGGTCCGGTCCCACAACGACGCCGCGGTTAATGGTTACCCCTGGTAAACCCTCGAGCAGCTCAACGTTAGGCCGCACGCCGATGGCAATCACCAGGATGTCGGCCTTGAGTTCCCGGCCGGATTTAAGCTCCATATGGAGGTGGCCATCATCCTCCTGGCGGATGCCGGTCAGGGTATCGTTTAAATAAAGGCTGATACCATTATCCTGCAGGAAGCCGGCTATTAAAGCTCCCGCTTCCGGGTCCAGGGCTGGGGCCCAGATGCGGTCGGCCAGCTCCACCAGCGTTACTTTGACGCCCCGCTGCACCAGGCTCTCCATGGCCTTGAGGCCCGTGGGCCCGGCCCCCAGAATTACGGCTTCCCTCCCGGGGATGGCAAAAGCCTCCAGGCGACGAACGTCGTCATAGTTTATAAAGGTAAAATAGTTGGCCGCGGTTAACCCCGCAATTGGCGGCACAAAGGGCCGCCCCCCGGTGGCTAGGAGCAAACGGTCGTAGGGGAGCTTCTCACCGTTATCCAGGTGGACCTGGCGGACTTCCGGGTCCAGTTTTACGGCCCGGCGTCCCAGGAGGACGCGGACGCAATTTTTTTCATAAAACTCTTGCGGCCGGTAGGGCATATCCTGGTCCTGGACCCGCTTTTCCAGCCAGTAGGAAATCAGGGGCCGGCCATAGGCATAATAGTTTTCCGCCGAGACGATGGTAATGGAACCTTCCCGATCATATTCCCGAATTCCTGCGACGGCGTTGACGGCAGCTACGGAATTGCCGATAATGACGTAGTTCATGCCCCTGCCCTCCTTTCCTCAAAAACAAGGGCCCGGTTGGGACAACCGGCCACGCAGGCCGGCTCATCAGCCTCCCGGCAGAGGTCGCATTTCAAAGGCACCGGGCGACCGTTTTTCTCCCCGGGCCGGATGGCGCCATAAGGACAGCCGGCCACACAGGTCCAGCAACCCACGCATTTATCTTCCTGGCAGTAGACAATCCCCGTCTCCGGATCTTTGACCATGGCCCCCGAGATGCAGCCGGCCACACAGCGGGGATCATCGCAGTGCCGGCACTGGACGGCCACCGAAAGGGGCAACCGCTCTTCGACAATAACCCGCGCCGTACCCCTTAAATTCTCGCGCTTGTAGGCCCGGAATAGATCGCGGCTGCGGGAATGGGCTACAATGCAGTTCACTTCGCAGAGGTGACAGTTCATACAGTAGGCCGGCCGGGCGTATACTTTTTTCACTGGTGTTCCCTCCCCTGCTACATTGCTTCGCCAGCATGCTTGACACCCAGGAGCTTCAGTTCCACTTCGTTCAAGCCAACGCCCCGCAGGTGCAAGCGGTTGCCGCGCAGGCTTTCAATGGAGTTGATGCCCATGCCGCCCAGCATTTCTTTTATCTCGTGGGACCAGCCCCGCAGCAGGTTGTAGAGGCGTTCGGCGCCGATTTCCGGGTTCAGGCGCCGGCTGCGGTAGGGATCCTGGGTGGCGATGCCCCAGCTGCACTTGCCGGTATAGCATTTCTGGCAGAGGTGGCAGCCCAGAGCAATCAAGGCGGCGGTGGCGATGTAGACCGCGTCGGCACCCAGGGCTATGGCTTTCACCACATCGGCGCTGCTGCGGAAGCCGCCGGCAGCCACCAGGGATACCCGGTTGCGGATACCTTCCTCGCGCAAGCGCTGGTCCACGGCGGCAATAGCCAGCTCGATGGGAATACCCACATGGTCCCGGATCATGGTAGGCGCCGCCCCGGTTCCCCCCCGAAAGCCGTCAATGGCGATGATATCGGCCCCGGCCCGGGCAATGCCGCTGGCAATGGCCGCCACGTTATGGACGGCCGAAATTTTGACGGAGACCGGTTTCTGGTATCGGGTTGCTTCTTTTAAAGTAAAGATTAATTGCTTCAAGTCTTCAATGGAGTAGATATCATGATGGGGAGCCGGTGACAGGGCGTCGGTACCCTCAGGTATCATTCGCGTCTCTGCCACAGGCGCGGTAATCTTTTCCCCCGGCAGGTGGCCGCCGATGCCCGGTTTAGCCCCCTGGCCGATTTTAATTTCGATCACGCGCCCGGCATTCAAGTAGTCGGCATGGACGCCGAAGCGGCCCGAGGCCACCTGCACCACGGCATGATCGGCATACTCGTAGAGATCCCCCGGCAGGCCGCCTTCGCCGGTATTAAACAGGGTGCCGAAGGCTTTCGCCGCCCGGGCCAGGGATTCAAAGGCCTCATGGCTGATGGACCCGTAGGACATGGCGGAAAACATGATGGGGGTCTCGATGGGCACCAGGGGGGTGCTGGTTTTATCTTTGCTTTCCTCCCGGCTTACCGGCTCGGCACGGCTGCCCAGGTAAGTCCGCAGTTCCATGGGTTCCCTTAAGGGATCAATGGAAGGATTGGTCACCTGACTGGCGTTAAGGAGCAGCCGGTCGAAATAAGGGGGGAAGGGCTGATCGTTCCCCATGCCGGTGAGGAGCACCCCGCCGGTTTCCGCCTGCTTGACAATGTTGCGTAAGTGTCCTTCCGTCCAGTGGGCATTGGGCCGCATGGGCGGCGGGTTTTTATAAATAGTCAGCGCCCCGGCCGGGCAGATGCTAACGCAACGCTGGCAGTTGACGCAGTTGGCATCAATGGCATAGAGACGGTCGTCTTCCGCGTCATACTGCTGGGCGTCAAAGCCGCACTGGCGCACGCAGGCCAGGCATTTAATGCATTTGTTGTCATCGCGGACGACACTGAATTCAGGCGGCATCAGGCTGAGAGACGGCATTGGGATCCCTCCTCCAGGCGGCCGATGACCGGCTCGCCGCCCTGCGGGTACCATACCTTTTCCACGTCAGGGCAAATTTCCCGGATGGCTGCTTCCTCGCTGGCCACATACAGGGTAGTACCTTGAGAACCGGCCACCAGAGGCCGCAGCTTGATGCGGTCGTTGAGGGCCATAATGCCGCCGCTGAAGCCGACAATGATAGAAAAGGGCCCGTTCATCAAAAGGCTACCGTAAACTACCCGCAGGCGAGTATAAAGGTCGCGTTCCGCTGCCGGCAGGCGGTCAATTGCCTGCCAGAAGGGGGCTGCCAGGACCCTGGCCGCCAGTTCCAGGGGCAGTTTATGGCGCCGGACCAGTAAATCTATGGCATAGGCCACTACTTCGGTATCTGTCTGCAGGGTCATTTTATATCCGTACATTTCTAAAAAGCGCCGGTTGGCCCCGTAGGAAGATATCTCGCCATTATGAACTACAGACCAGTCCAGCAGGGTAAAAGGGTGGGCGCCGCCCCACCAGCCGGGGGTATTGGTGGGAAAGCGGCCGTGGGCAATCCAGCTGTAGGCCTGGTACTCGTCCAGGCGGAAAAACTCGCCGATATCTTCCGGATAACCCACTCCTTTAAAGGCTCCCATGTTTTTACCGCTGGAAACGACATAGGCGCCGTTGACGCTATCGTTGATACGCATGACCAGCCGGGTCATGAAGTCGGCCTCTGACTCCTGGGATTCTTCAATTTTCGACAGCCTGGGGGTTACAAAATAGCGCCATAGTAAGGGCGCTTTGCCAATGGACCGGACATGACGGGTAGGGATACGGTCTTCGGCTTCAATATAAAAATTATCCTTAATCAACTCTTCCACCTGGTTGCGGCTCAGCTTGTCCTCAAAGAGCAGGTGCAGGGCATAATAATCTTGATATTCCGGGTAGATGCCATAGGCGGCGAAGCCGCCGCCCAGGCCGTTGGACCGCTCCTGCATCAGGGCAATGGACTGGATGATAGCGCTGCCGTCAACCCTGCGCCCGTCTTTATTGATAAAGCCGCTAATGGCGCATCCCGAAGGGATCCGGTATTTTCCCTCCCTGAGCATCGTTGCTCACTCCTTAATATGGAAGTGTGAAGTTAGAGGTGAGAGGTGGGATACTAAAATTTCGTCAGGTACTGGTCGATCTCCCACTGGTGTACCCTGGTACGATATTGTTCACATTCGAGTTTCTGGGCCAGGGTCAGGCGCTCATAGATATGGGGTCCCAGAGCTTCCTTGATAACCTCATCTTCTGCTAGGGCTTCCAGGGCTTCATCAAGGCTTCCCGGCAGGACGCCGATGCCTTCCGCCTGGAGTTCGGCCGGGGTCATGGCAAAGATATTTTTATCCGTCGGCGGCGGCGGGGTCAGGCCTTTTTTAATTCCATCCAGCCCGGCCTTCAGCAGTACGGCCAGGGCCAGGTAGGGGTTGCAGGAAGGATCCGGGTGTCGCACTTCAATGCGGGTGGAAGGACCGCGTTTGGCCGGCACACGGATCAAGGGGCTGCGGTTGCGCGGCGACCAGGCGATATAGACCGGCGCTTCATAACCGGGAACCAGGCGTTTATAAGAATTGACCGTCGGGTTGGTTACGGCCGCCAGGGCGCGGGCGTGAGCCATGACGCCGGCGATAAACTGGTAAGCGGTCTGGCTTAAGCCCAGCCTGTCGTCGGGGTCGTAAAAGGCGTTCTGGCCGTCTTTTGACAGGGAGATATTAACGTGCATACCCGAACCGTTAATGCCGTAAATGGGCTTGGGCATGAAGGTGGCATGGAGGCCGTGACGCTGGGCGATGGTCCGCACCACGAATTTGAACGTGGCAATGCGGTCAGCCGTGGTCAGGGCCTCGGCGTATTTAAAGTCAATCTCATGCTGGCCGGGAGCCACCTCATGATGGGAAGCCTCGATTTCAAAACCCATCTGCTCCAGGGTCAGGACCATGTCCCGGCGGGCGTCCTCCCCCAGGTCCACCGGGGTAAGGTCAAAGTAACCGGCCCGGTCGTGGGTTTCCAGGGTCGGCCGGCCGGAGGCGTCGGTATGGAAAAGGAAGAATTCAGCTTCCGGCCCGGCGTTCATGGTAAAACCCATAGCGGCCGCTTCGGCCATAACCTTCTTCAAGGTACAGCGGGGACAACCGGCAAAGGGCGTACCATCGGGGTTATATACGTCGCAAATGAGGCGGGCTACCGTCCCCTCATGGGGCCGCCAGGGGAAAACAACAAAGGTGTCTGGGTCAGGGCGCAGGTACATATCCGACTCTTCAATACGCACAAAGCCTTCAATGGAAGAGCCGTCAAACATGAGTTCATTGTTGAGGGCCTTGGGCAACTGGTCCACCGGAATGGCTACATTTTTCAATACCCCAAAAATATCGGTAAACTGGAGGCGAACAAATTTTACCCCCCATTCTTCAGCCCGGTTTAGGACAGCCGCCCGTTTTTCCTTGTCATCCATCAGCATAAACCTCCTGCTAAATTGATAGAAGTGAGAGGTGAGAAGTGGGAAGTGGGATCTTCTATAGAAACTGGCTACGCCAGTTTCTTTATAAAAAGCGTCCTGCAAGAAAAGGGCATAAAAACCCTCTCCTTCAGGACGCCGTTGCCCTAAAGGGTTAGTCCGTCTTTTTGGCCTTATTGCTGCCACCCTGGAGTTCATGGGCGACAATAATGGCTTCCGCGATGCTTTTCATGGGAACGCAGCGATCCATACTCTGGCGCTGCATGCGCCGGTAGGCCTCGGCTTCCGTTAACCCCATGGTATCCATGAGAATGCCCTTGGCCCGCTCAATTATTTTCCGCGCCGCCAGGGTCTCCTTCAGCTTGCTGATTTCCTGCTGCAGGCGGCATATTTTCTGGTAATTGGCCAGGGCTGCTTCTACCGCCGGCAACAGGGTGCTTTCCTGGACCGGTTTAATTAAATAAGCAAAGATTGGAAAATCACGCGTACGGGCAAGCAGATTGCGGTGCCAGGAAGAGGCTAGGAGGATAATTGGTGCTACCCCATCTTCCTCGATTATCCTGGCTACTTCCAGGGCATTGGTACCCTGGAGTTCGCTATCTAGAATTATCAGGCTGGGCTGCAGGGTGCGGATCATCCGCAGGGCCTGGCTGCCGTCCGGGGCTTCGCCGGCAATCAAGTAACCTTCCCGAACCAGCATGTACTTCAAGTTTTGCCGGGCAGACGGGTCGGCACTGGCGATAAAAATTTTGGGCTGCTGCATAAAATCTAATCCCTGCCCTCCTCGCGCTACGCCGTTGTAGCACTTCATGGACCCCTTTGCCCTGCGAAATGCTTTTTCATTTGGTATGGCACAATTATAAAGGAAAAACACTGAATTGACAATAGGCAAAACTGATGTATTCAGTATTTCAAAAAATATTTCCGCATAGTGAAAATCATGTTATTCTTGGACCAAGCAAGTTTTGTGCCTGGGAGCATAAGATTTAAGTAAGTTAGTATTACAGGGAGGTTATAACATGGGCCAGGGCAAGTTGCGAAGGGTTTTCCCGGCGGGAATACCTGTGAGGGTTTTTATTCCTTTTATGATTACATTATCGAACCCGATGCCACCCGGATCTTTGTCGTTAAAGGCGGCCCGGGAGTGGGCAAGTCCACCTTCATGCGTAAAATCGGCGAAACCATGCTGGCTAAAGGTTATGATGTAGAATTCCACTGCTGCTCCTCCGATAACAATTCTCTGGATGCCGTGGTTATCCCGGCCATTAAAGTAGCTCTAATGGATGGTAAGGCTCTTTTGCAACCTTTTTAATGCCGCCGGCGCGAGCAGACCTGTTTTGGCCCGACAAATCATGCTCACGCCGCTCAAAAAAACGGGCGGCGCGAGTTTAGTTATCAAGATGGTTTCTAGAGGGTCCGCCCAAAAGGCTAAACAGACGAGCGGTTCCACGCTCAAGTTTCTGGCAAGTCGGAGCAGGGTATTGCCGTAATGTCCGGTCTGGATTAACTAAAACCAATTCCCAAACGTACAGCGCTGATAAACCCTCTTTCGCTCTCAAATACGTCATAGAGCTTTTCTTGAGGGAAGTCACCCACAGTCACCACCTGGTCGGAAAATATCTCCCCCAATCACCTCCAGGCCCCGCAGCAGGTGTTCCTGGACGTAGTAAAAGGAGCGTTCCACTTTTCCTTGGTCCGGGCACGGTAGTTTTCGCAAGCCGAAGGCTGGATGCCATATAGCCCGCAGAATCTTAAAAACTCGTCATTATACCGGACGATACCGTCCTTCTGGTGGGTGATAACCATTTGCTTGCCGTTGTCTATCACCAACTCCGGGGCATAGCCGCCGAAAAAGTCAATGGCTTCAACCAGGACCCGGATCACGTCGGCGGTGGTAATGCTTAAAGAGAAGGTATAGAATTTCATCCGGCTAAAAGACAGGATCACTTCGTGGAAATATATTTTCACGGGCTTCCCGTCAACTGGTAGGGTCCACACCTTCCAATCGTACTGCATCTGCCAGCCCGGCCCGGTTTCCACCCGGGTGGTAGCTAATTTAGCTGCCTTATCTTCTGCCTTTATGGACCTAAGATAACGGTGGACACTGGCCAGGGAGCCTTGATAGCCCTTTTCTACCAGTTCTTTGTAAATCTTCGGGCCAATATATCCTTTAGCAAGCATGGCCTTGATTTCTTCCTGATACCTATCCAGTTCTTTTACGTATTCCCTGGCTTTAAACTGGGGCGGGTTGGCTTCTTTCAGGTACTTCCTGACGGTATTCCTGGACACCCCTATTGTTCTGGCTATTTGCTTGATGCCGACCCCTTGAGCATGCAGTGCCTTGATGCGCTGCCACTTGTACATGCTGACCACCTCTTTTTCCTCCCCCTCTCGAGGGAGATTTTATCACATGGTGGTTCAGTTTTATTTGACGATCTGGGGTCAATTCTATTTTACGATCTACACGCCTCCGGGTGGGGACTCACGAGCGCAAACGCCTTGGTTAACTCGGTGCAGGCTTTCAGGAAGCGGCTCTTTGTTTCGTCATCCGCCACCACCGCGTTATGCGCCCGCTGCAGGAGTCGCGTGAGCTCCGCCGACGCCAGCCGCCGCCACCCCTGGTAATCAATCCCGTGGAAGAAGGCACAGGTGATATCGTACTTCTCCCGCAACACCGCAATCGCCTGGTCCAAGGGGATCATCGCCTCGTTGCGGTCTTTCTCGGTGTAGCAGGCCAGCGCTTTTTTGAGGTCGTCGGCGATCCCGATGTAGTCCACGATCAGCCCGCCCGGCTTGTCCTTGAAAACGCGGTTCACCCGGGCGATCGCCTGCATCAGGTTGTGGCCCTTCATCGGCTTATCAACGTACATCGTGTGCAGGCAGGGGTTGTCAAAACCGGTGAGCCACATATCCCGGACGATCACTAACTTCAAAGGGTCGTCGGGGTCCCGGAAGCGCTTCTTCAGTTCCTCCTGCTTGGCCTTGCTCCGGATGTGCGGATGGTAATCCTCCGGGTCACTCGCCGAGCCGGTCATCACCACCGCCACCTCGGGACAACCTGGTAGCTCCCGGAGATACTTGTAAAACTTAACGCAGATGTGCCGGCTCATGTAGAAGACCATGGCTTTACCGTTTAAAGCCTTCAGCCGCCTTTCGAAGTGGAGCACGGCGTCGCGCAGCTGCCGGGCTAAGCCGCCGATTAAGTCGTACTGGCTACCTCGCGCTGCCAGGCTCGCTGTAGGTCAGTGCGAATACCGTATCGGTCAACCAGCGACGGAACGACTCATTGTCGCTGAACTGCTTGAACAGCTCAGTGTCATCCTTGAGCAGCGCAGTCATCACCCGAACGAGGGCCTTGTCGTGCTCGATGCGTGCGTTTTGTTTGTCAGAATGCTTGCGTGCATTCTGGTAGGCGGTGTCGGCCGCTACTCGTGCAGGAATCTCCTCGGTGATCAGTTTGCGCACCCGATCGGCGTCGGTCCAGGGAATGTTGCCGAACTGATCGTTAAAAGCCTTGATGATGTTCGAGAGACGGTCGAGCTCCGGTTCGGGCTTGTGTCCACCACCCACAGCGGGCACCGGTTCGATTTCGGCATCCGCATCGGAAAGCGCGATACTCATGCTCGCCTGCTTTTCGACCCGGTAGCTGTCCATGTCGATCGCCTCGAGGATGCCCTTTGAGAGGTCTTCCTCTTTCGGCGCCGGCAGCTTGGGTACCAGGAAGTTAAGGAAGATCGATAGCTTCTCCCACTCGGCGTTAGTGTAGGGGAGGATTGAAGACAGAAAGTTATAGGTTCGCAAAAACGCCTTGGCTTTGCCCTTGAAGTCGACCTGACCGTCCTCGTCGAGATGCTCCATGTAGGTGGCGACGCAGGCGTCGAGGATCGGGTCGAGCTGGTCACGGTCGGCCCCGCTCAGGTAGAGCCGCACCAGTTCATCAACTTGCTCAGGCGCGTACACCTGGTAGCCGTCAAGGTCGGCTTTAAGGTCGTGCAGCTTGTTCGGGTCGGTCTCGTCGGCGAGGATGGTCGTCCGGTAGTAGGGCTCGAAGGCCTTCCGGATCGTCTCCGGATCGTTGACGAAATCGAGGACGAATGTGTCGTGCTTCTGGGGGTGGGCGCGATTGAGGCGCGAAAGTGTCTGCACCGCCTTGACCCCGGATAGCACCTTGTCCACGTACATTGTGTGCAGGAGCGGCTCGTCATAGCCGGTCTGGAACTTATCGGCGCAGATCAAAAACCGATACGGGTCCTCCCGGATCTTGTCAGCGATCTGGTTCGAGGGAAAGCCGTTAAGGCTGGCCTCGGTGACCTGTTGACCGCCATACTCGTGCTCACCCGAGAAGGCCACAATCGCCCGATAGGGGCTTTTGCGCTCCGCAAGGTACGCCTTAAAGGCATGGAAGTACTGAATAGCTCGCTCGATGCTGCCGGTCACCACCATGGCCCGCGCCTGACCGCCGATCTTGCCCTTGGCGATCACCTGCTCATGAAAGTGGTCCACCATGATCTCGGCCTTGAGCCGGATGGCGTACTCGTGCCCCTCGACGAAGCGGCGCAGCTTCTTCTGCGCCTTTTTGACGTCGAATTCGGGGTCGTCCTCGATGGTCTTGATGAGCCTGTAGTAGCTCTTCACCGGCGTGTAGTTGGCCAGCACATCCAGGATGAACCCTTCCTGGATGGCCTGTTTCATGGTGTAACTGTGGAACGGGCGATGCTTCACCGTGCCGTCGGGCTGCGGGTCGGGTTCACCAAACATCTCCAACGTTTTGTTCTTAGGGGTGGCGGTGAAGGCGAAGTAGCTGGCGTTCGGCAAAAGCTTCCGGGCCTCCATGAGCCGGTTGATCTGGTCTTCGAAGGTCTCGTCTTCGTCCTCGGCACCGGCCTCCGACAAGGCCATGCTCATCTTGGCCGAGGTGCGGCCGCCCTGACTCGAGTGCGCCTCGTCGATGATGATCGCAAAACGGCGCCCGCGGTGCTCGTTGCCGATTTCGTCGAGGATGAACGGGAACTTCTGAAGCGTCGTAATTATGATTTTCTTGCCGCCCTCGATGAAGCGCCGAAGGTCGCCGGAATGCTCGGCGTGCCCCACCGTGGCGCTCACCTGGGCAAACTGTTTGACCGTGTCCCGGATCTGCTGGTCCAGGATGCGCCGGTCTGTCACCACGATAATGGAATCGAAAACGGGTCTTCCGTCCTTCGCGAGACCGATTAGCTGGTGGGCCAGCCAGGCGATGGAGTTGGACTTGCCGCTGCCGGCGGAATGTTGGATAAGGTAGCGCCGGCCCACGCCGTGTGCCGCCGCGTCCGCCAAGAGTTTTCGCACCACGTCGAGCTGGTGATAGCGGGGGAAGATCTGCCGTCGCCGTTTCTTGCCGGTCTTGAGGTCTTTTTCCTCAACGAGTTGAGCGTAGTTTTCGAGGATGTCGGTCAGGCTCTCACGGGTGAGTATCTCCCGCCACAGGTAATCGGTCTTGAGCCCCTGCGGATTGGGAGGATTGCCCGCGCCGTCGTTCCATCCCTTATTGAAGGGCAGAAACCACGACGCCTTGCCCGCAAGGTGCGTGCAGAACCACACCTCGTTTTCGTCCACGGCGAAGTGCGCCACACACCGCCCCAATTCAAATAGCTTTTCGCGCGGGTTGCGGTCACGCTTGTACTGCTCGATGGCATCGTGCACCGTCTGTTTGGTGAGGCGGTTCTTGAGCTCGAAAGTGAAAACCGGCAGGCCGTTGATGAAGAGCACCAGGTCCAGCGCCCGCTGCGTCTCATCGCGGCTGTAGCGGAGCTGGCGCGTGACGGTAAAGCGGTTCTGCTCATAGAGTGCCCGCGCTTGCTCGTTTCCAGGCGAAGGAGTGCCGTAGAAAAGCTCGATGCGGTGCTGCCCGTGCTGAATCCCATTGCGCAATACGTCCACCACCCCGCGCTTGCTCACCTCGCCCTGGAGCCGCGCCAGAAACTTCCGCCGTGTGGGGCTGTCGTTATCCAGATCGAGCGCTTCGGCAACCTCCGGTTGCGTCGAACGCAGAAAGGCCGTAAGCTGAACCAGATCGACGCAGTACTCCCGGTCGTAATCGGCCGGATCGCCAGGGAGCCAACCCACACCGCCGTAGGGTGCCGGCGTCTCGGCAACGAACGCCGGAGTGCCGGCAGGTCGAGGTACGCAGTCGCTGCCAGTCAGCGCCCGGCAGATAAGAGTTTCAAGCCCGGCTTCGCTGGTGTCGGTTGGTTTCATGGTTCAACTTCCTCCTCAGAGAAAGTTTCTGCAGCGGCCTCATTATCTGCCGCCTCACCTTCCGCTGTCTCCTCTGTGTCCTCCAACTCAGCTTCCTCCTCAGCTGGCTCCTCTGGCAGCCGCGCCGCGACCTCGCGCACATCCACCTTGCCGGTGACGACGTCGGAAATGAGGCGGGTGCGGTATTCGCGCAGGAGTTCGATTTCGCGGCGAGCGGCAGCAATGGCAGCGTCGATCTTGGTCGTCTGGGCGTCGAGGTACTCCACGATGGCGGATTGTTCGGGGAGGGGAGGAAGGGGAAACAGCATTGCCCCGACGAACGTCCAATCGGCCCGGGGCATCTTGGCACCGTAAGTCGAGCTGTTTACAAAATCAATAGCTGGTGCCGATCGCAGAACCACCTCTAGATAGTGGGGTGCAACAACGGGCCTTGCGCGCAAAACAAAAAACTCACCAACGCAGACGCCACTCTGTTTGGGACGAACAACCTTAGCAAGATATGGCCTGAGCTTTCCGAAAAGAACATCTCCAGCTCGGAAGCGCTTCACTTGACTGTCAAATTGTGCTTCTCCGGATGGCACCAGAAGGCGACCTGTCCAACTCTCAACGTGCTCCAATGCTATGTAGAGATCCTCATCGTTCTTGGTACTCGTCTGCTCGTTAATATGATCGACTACCGTTTTCAGCCGCCGCACCTCCCAATGCTCCGGCACCTCGCCCAGCCACTCCACGCCCGAGTCCTTGTACGCCGGGTAGGGCTGGCCGGTGCGGACGTCGATCTTGCCGGTGACGGCCTGGTGGATGAGGGTCTGCTTGTACTCCTCCAGAAGTTTGACCAGTTTCTGCTTGGCTCGAATATATCGCCGAATCCGCCGGTCCATGTAATCGAGAAAGCGGACGATGGCGGTTTGTTCATCGGGTGAAGGGATCGGGATGTACAGGGCACCAAACTTCTCCCTTGTAAAGTGCGCGATTGTAGCCTTGTTGGTAAGAGCGTCAAACCAACCGGTTGTCGCAATAACGCTCATGACATACTGCAAGTAGTCGTTCCGACAATGATCACGTGGGCGAACACGATGCAGTGCATTCTGAATAATGAATCCCTCTGGTATTTCTTTCACAATTCCGCAACGCCCTCCTTCACCCCCTTCGCATACAAGAAGATCGCCAGCAGTGATACCAAATTGTTGGATATCTCGTGGACTGGCCCACATCCTTGGTGCATCTGATGTTCTCACCGAAAACCACTGAATATGTTGTGCCTTAAGATAAGGAACCTCAATATCGTCTGGGCTATTCGGTCTTGTTTGCAGCATTTTTCCAAGTTGAATGTCGTAATGACGCTTTACCGGCTTGACCTCCCAATGCACCGGCACCTTGCCAAGCCAGGGCACGCCGGAGCCTTTATAGGCGGCGTAGGGGGTCAGGGTGCGTATCATGGCTGACCTCCTTCACGAACTAGCACGGCATCATCCAGCTTGCGATGCAACAAAGAGAGGAGTGTAAGGTAGTCTACAGCGTCGTCTTCTCCTTTCCACAGAATCTTTGGCTCGTGAGCCCGTGGGTTCCGGATTGCGCCAAAGCAACCTTTCAGCAGTAACGCGAAGCCCTTGTGCTCCGACTTTTCGCTTTCTGTTCGGAGCGAATTCAGAGCGAGCAGAGGTCGGTCGATAGCGAAAACATGATCAATGAGTGCCGCGCCGTCCAACTGAACGCCCGTCATGTCCCGGATACGTTGGGCAAGCCCTTTCGTTGCTTCGAACACGGCATGGAAGTAATTGTCCTGCATTAGTTCGGCTCGGCAGTACTTTAACACCTTTGGGTGCACACTACGGCCCTTTAACTTCGCTCGGATGGTCTCTACGCGTTCTTCTGCCTCGTCCAGTGTTGTCACCATGTTCACTTGTCGGAACTGCCCATCGGGCCCGTACTCTAAGCCAGAGAAAAGCAAGATCTTGTTGAGTTCTTGTCGATGTTCCTCGAACTTCTGCGGCTGATCAACAAATCGTACTGTAGCGAGGAATG
The DNA here is from genome assembly GCF_006538365.1 of Moorella sp. E308F. Classification (NCBI taxonomy): domain Bacteria; kingdom Bacillati; phylum Bacillota; class Clostridia; order Neomoorellales; family Neomoorellaceae; genus Neomoorella; species Moorella sp. E308F. Next base: position 698,632 of record NZ_BJKN01000002.1, read on the forward strand.
CGCGTATGAAATCAAGCACGTGATTGGCACACTTGTACTCATTCTGGTAATGTTGAAATACCCAGTAAAGGCGCCGCCACTTCGTGGATTCGCCGGATTTGTCAACCAGTCCCCGTTCCCGAAGCACTTGGGAAATCTCACTGCCTGTGCCGCATTCACCGAGTAAGCGTGCAAGTCTTTCAATCTGAGCATTGGTAAATGGTCGGACCGTGGTCATCTTGTTGATCCTCCCAAAATCTCCGCCAGCAACCCCTCCGCCTCCTTCTCCACCGCCAGCAGGTCGGCGCGGATCTCCTCCAGGGTGCGCAGGGCCTTTGGCTTGTAGAAGTAGCGGTTGAAGCTGATCTCGTAGCCCACCTTGACGCTCGCCGGGTCGTACCAGGCATCCGGCGCGTAGGGCAGGACCTCGCGGCGCAAGAAAGTCTCGATGGCCGTGCGCTGGTCTTCCGGGCTCGGCAGGTAACCAGGCTGATGGCAGGCCTGGCAC